>JAZGVH010000002.1:3600000-3900000 GCA_039889245.1 Dermatophilaceae bacterium Soc4.6
CCGGTCGGAGCCGTGTGTCCCGTGGTGAGCACGAGGTGCAGCACGGTGAGCACGGCGTCGAGGCGCTCGGCCAGCTCGTGCCCGGCGGGCACGCGGTAGGGGATGCGCGCGGCGGCGATCTTCTTCTTGGCCCGGGTCACCCGGGCCGCCATCGTCGCCTCGCTCACCAGGAAGGCGTGGGCGATCTCGGCGGTCGTGAGGCCGCACACCAGGCGCAGCGTGAGGGCCACCTGGGCCTCGCGGGCGAGAGCGGGGTGGCAGCAGGTGAAGACCAGCCGGAGCCGGTCGTCGGGGATGGCGTCGGCGTCCGGGTCCCCCTCGAGCAGGCCGGCGTCGGCCGGGGGAGCGGCCCGCGCGTCCTCGACGAGCAGGGGGACCTTCCCCCGCAGCACCGCAGCCCGGCGGTGCCGGTCGAGGGCGAGGTTGCGGGCCGTCGTCGTGAGCCAGGCGCCGGGATTGCGGGGGATGCCGTCGCGGCTCCATACCTCCAGGGCGCGCACGTAGGCCTCCTGCGTGCACTCCTCCGCGAGGTCGAGATCGCCGGCCACGCGCACCGTCGCGGAGAGCACGAGGCCCCACTCGCGACGGTGCGTGTCGTCCAGTGCTTGCCGGACGGCGTCGGGTGACGTCACCTGCTGCCGCCCGCCGTCCGACGCTGCCGACCGGCCGCGTTCAGCCGAAGACCATGACCGGGCGGACCTCGACCCCGCCGAAACCGGCCGGGCACGACTTCCCGATCTCGAGCGCGTGGTCGAGATCGGTGGCCTCGATGAGGTAGTACCCCCCGAGCATCTCCTTGCTCTCGACGAAGGGGCCGTCGGTGACGACGTCACCGCGGATGGTGGTCGCGGTGTCGCTGCCCTGCAGGGCGTTGCCGCCGATGACGGCGTCGCCCCACCGCTCCGCGAAGCGGTCATGGGCGGCCATGACCTCCCCGTAGACCTCGGGCGTCGCGTTGGCGTAGTCGTTCTCGGATTCGTAGATGAGGACGAGGTACTGGGCCATTGGGGTCTCCTTCGGGGATGGCCGACGTAAGCCGGCCGGGCTGGTCCATCGAGGCTCTGACACTGGGGACGACGAACAGCATCCGCCCGGATCGACAGCCGTGGCGAGAGTTTTCCCGAGGAACTTCTGAACCGGGGCAGGCACGGGGGAGGAGGTCAGTCGCGCAGGACCGGCATGCCCTCAAGGTGCACGTTCGCGAGGGTCAGCTGCGCGAGGGCTGCCTCGGTGGTGTCGCGGGCGACGCCGGCCGTGAGGTCGAGCAGCACCCGGGTGGCAAAGCCCTGGTCGGCCGAGTCGAGCGCGGTGGCGCGCACGCAGTGGTCGGTGGCGATGCCGACGATGTCGACCTCGTCGATCTCCCTCTCCCACAACCACTTCGCCAGCCCGATCTCGTGGCCCTCGGTGCCGGTGAAGCCCTCGAAGCCGCTATAGGCAGCGCGGTGCCGGCCCTTGCGAAAGACGGCCTGGGCCAACGCGACAGCGGTCGCTGCGGTGGGGTGGAAGTCCGACCCCGGGGTGCCGATGCGGCAGTGCGGGGGCCAGCTGTCGACGAAGTCGGGGGTGTCGGAGAAGTGCTCGCCCGGGTCCTCGTGCCAGTCGGCGGTCGCGACGATGGCGGCGTAGTCGGTGGAGTGGGCCACGACGTAGTCGCTCACCAGTCGAGCGACGTCGGCGCCTCCCGGCACCGCGAGGGACCCGCCCTCGCAGAAGTCGCGCTGGAGGTCCACGAGGACGAGTGCGCGACGAGCCATGTCGGCAAGGCTATCCGTTTTGGCGCAGGCCACAGGCCCTCCTCCACAGGGCAGATCCCCAGGGGGCCCTTCTCCGCCAGGGGCCCGCACCGTCAGTGCTGGTAGATCGTGGGCAGGGCCGGCTCCCCCCGTTGCAGGCGCAGGGCCTCCGGCGGCAGCTCGGCCCGCGAGGCGGTGTGCCGCAGCCGCGCGGCCGCCGTCGTGTGCGGTGACACGAGCTCGCCGTCGCGCACCAGCGGCACCAGGAGCAGCCGGTCGTCGCCCACGTCGCCCACGTCGCCCGTGTCGAGGGGCGGGCTGCCGACTCCGATCACCTCGGCCCGGGCGACGCCGTCGGGCGTCCGACGCCGCAGCGCCCACTTTTGTCCGCCGACGGTGGCCTTGCCGCTGCTGCGCTTCTCCACCGGTTGGAGCACGCCGTCGGGGTCGGTGCGCGCCACCAGCTTGTAGACCATGCTCGCCGTCGGGGCGCCCGACCCGGTGACCAGCCGGGTGCCCACGCCGTAGCCGTCGACCGGTGCCGCGGCCAGCGAGGCGATCGAGTGCTCGTCGAGGTCGGACGTGACGATGATCTTCGTGCCGGTCGCCCCCAGTGCGTCGAGCTGCGCACGCACCTCGCGCGCCTGCGCCAGCAGGTCGCCCGAGTCGAGCCTCACCGCCCCGAGACCCGTCCCGGCCACCTCCACCGCGGTCCGCACGCCGGTCGGTACGTCGTAGGTGTCGACGAGCAGGGTGGTGCCGACGCCGAGGGACGCGACCTGCGCGGCGAAGGCGGCGCGCTCGTCGTCATACAGCAGGGTGAAGGCGTGGGCGGCGGTGCCCGTGGTCGGGATGCCGTGGCGTCGCCCGGCCTCGAGGTTGCTCGTCGCCGTGAAGCCGGCGATCCAGGCCGCTCGAGCCGCCGCGACCGCAGCCTCCTCGTGGGTGCGGCGCGAGCCCATCTCGATGCAGGGGCGGTCTCCTGCCGCAGCCGTCATCCGTGACGCCGCCGACGCGATCGCGGTGTCGTGGTTGACGATCGACAGGGCCAGGGTCTCGAGGACGACCCCCTCGGCGAAGCTCGACTCCACCACGAGGACCGGGGAGCCGGGGAAGTAGCACTCGCCCTCGGCGTAGCCGCTCACGTCGCCCGAGAACCGGTAGGACGACAGCCACGCGCAGGTCGCCTCGTCGACCACCCCCTTGGCCCGCAGCTCGTCCACGACTGCGTCGTCGAAGCGGAAGTCGGCGAGGGCGTCGAGGAAGCGGCCGGTCCCGCCGACGACGCCATACCGTCGTCCGTCGGGGAGCCGCCGCGAGAAGACCTCGAAGACGCACCGCCGGTGGGCGGAGCCGCTGGCCAGGGCAGCCTGCAGCATGGTCAGCTCGTAGTGATCGGTCAGCAGCGCCGTGCCATGGGTGCTCGAGGTCACCTGCGACACCTTAGGGTGGGAGCCGTGTCCATCGCCCCTGTGGAGGAGACCTCCACCGCCGTGAGCGAGGAGGCCGACGTGCGTGCCGAGCCGGACCTCCCGTGGATCACGCTGGTGTGGAACGACCCGGTCAACCTCATGTCCTACGTCACCTGGGTCTTCACGTCGTACTTCGCCTACCCCCGGTCGAAGGCCGAGAAGCTGATGATGGACGTGCACCTGAAGGGCAAGGCCGTCGTCTCCCACGGCCCCCGCGAGGCGATGGAGCGGGACGCCGAGGCGCTGCAGGGTTACGGGCTCTGGGCGACCTTCGAGAAGGACGACTGAGTGGCTCGCGGGTTCAAGCGCAAGGGTGACGTCGTCGTGGCCCGGATGGACGCCAACGAGCGCGAGGTGGTGGCGGGGCTCATGGAGCAGACCCGGCTGCTGCTGGCGCCCGCGGAGCGCGAGCTGACCGGCGACCCCTTCGAGGACCTCGTCGCGGGCCTGGGCGTCTCGCTGGCCGCCGAGGACCAGCTCGAGATGCCGGATGGTCCCGAGGAGCGCGACCCCGCCCTCGACCGGCTGCTGCCGACCGCCCACCGCGGCGACGACCAGGTGGCGGCGGAGTTCCGCCGGCTGACCGAGCACGACCTGCGCGAGCGCAAGGCGACCAACCTGGCTACCGCGATCGCTGCGCTGCGCCGGCCGACGGGCGACCGGCTCGAGCTGAGCCGCGACGAGGCCCAGGCCACGATGATCGCCCTCACCGACACCCGCCTGCTGCTCGGCGAGCGGCTCGGGCTGCGCACCGACGACGACGCAGCAGCGCTCGAGCAGCGGCTCGCCGGGCTCGACGCCGACGACCCGACGGTGTATGCCGTGTCGTTCTACGAGTTCCTCACCTGGCTGCAGGAGTCGCTCGCGGGCGCCCTCATGGGCCGCGGCCTCTTCGGCTGACCCGGTGTGACGGACGAGACGGCACCCACCCCCCGGCTGCGGCCGTCGCGCTCCTTATCCTTGAGCTGTGGTCGACGCACCCATCGGCATCTTCGACTCGGGCTTCGGTGGCCTCACCGTGGCCCGATCCGTCATCGACCAGCTGCCGCACGAGTCGGTGGTCTACTACGGCGACACCGCGCGTGCGCCCTACGGGCCACGGCCGATCGCGCAGACCCGCGCCTACGCCATCGAGTGCCTCGACCGGCTCGTCGCCCACGGGGTCAAGCTGCTGGTCATCGCCTGCAACACGGCGAGCGCGGCGGTGCTGCACGACGCCCGTGAGCGCTACGACGTGCCGGTCATCGAGGTCATCCGCCCAGCCGTGCGGCGGGCCGCGGCGGCCACCCGCAACAACCGCGTCGGCGTCATCTCCACGGCGGGCACCCATCAGTCGGGGGCCTACACCGACGCCTTCGCCGCCGCCCCGCAGATCGAGGTGACGAGCACGCCCTGCCCGCGCTTCGTCGAGTTCGTCGAGGCGGGGGTCACCAGCGGCAAGGAGCTGCTCGAGGTGGCCCGGGGCTACCTCGAGCCCGTCGCCGCCCTCGGCGTCGACACCCTCGTGCTGGGCTGCACCCACTACCCGCTGCTGACCGGTGTCATCTCCTACGTCATGGGCGACGACGTGACCCTCGTCTCGTCGGCGGAGGAGACGGCCAAGGACCTCTTCCGCACCCTGGCCGACCACGACCTGCTGCGCGACGACGACCTCGGGCCACCACAGATCGCCTTCTCCACGACCGGCGACCCGCAGGAGTTCCGCCGTCTCGCGCGACGCTTCCTCGGGCCCGAGGTGGGCACCGTCTTCGGCAACCTCGGAGGCGTCCCGTGAGGCTGACCATCGTCGGGTGCTCCGGCTCCTTCGCCGGGCCGGCGTCACCCGCGTCGTGCTACCTCGTGCAGGCCGAGCACGAGGGCCGCACGTGGAACCTCGCGCTCGACATCGGCGCGGGAGCCCTCGGCACGCTGCAGCAGCACCTCGACCCGCGTGAGCTCGACGCGATCGTGCTCAGCCATCTGCACCCCGACCACTGCATCGACCTGTGTGGGCTCTACGTCGTGCAGAAGTACCACCCCGAGGGACCCAACCGCCCGCTGCCCGTCTACGGCCCCACGGGCAGCGGCAAGCGGATGAGCGAGGCCTACGGTCTCGACGACCCGCACGCCATGGACACCGAGTTCGACTACCGCGACCTCGTGGGAGGCCGGTCCGTCGCCGTCGGCCCCTTCACCATCACCCCGTATGCCGTCAACCACCCCATCGAGTGCTACGGAGTCCGCGTCGAGGCGGGTGGGGTCGTGCTGGCCTACACCGGCGACACCGACACCTGCGACGCCCTCGGCCCGCTGATGGCTGGCGCCGACCTCGTGCTCGCCGACTCGGCCTTCCTCGCCGGCCGCGACGTCGCCCCGGGCGTGCACATGAACGGCCGCCAGTGCGCCGAGGCGGCCCTGTCGGCCGGTGGCGTGAGGCGGCTCATGCTCACGCACATCCCCGCGTGGAACGACCGAGAGCACTGCCGGGAGCAGGCGGCCGAGGTCTGGCACGGCGACGGGCGCGAGGTCGAGCTGGCCGAGCCGGGGGCGTCGTACGAGCTCGAGCCGGTGCCCGAGACCGCGAGCGTCAGCGTGCCGTAACCGCTGACGGCCTCGCTGGTGGGCCGGGCCGACCTAGCCTGAGGTCGTGGTTAGCCTTGCGGTCATGAGCGATCAGCCTGACGGCACCCCTGCGACCCCGCGCCACGACGGACGCGCCCCCGACGAGACCCGCGAGGTGCGCATCACCCGCAACTGGCTCGACCACGCCGAGGGCAGTGTGCTCGTCGAGTTCGGCCGCACCCGCGTGCTGTGCGCCGCGTCCTTCACCGAGGGCGTGCCCCGCTGGCTGAAGGGCAAGGGCTCAGGGTGGGTGACGGCGGAGTACGCCATGCTGCCGCGCTCGACCAACACCCGGTCCGACCGTGAGTCGGTCAAGGGCAGGATCGGCGGACGCACCCACGAGATCTCGCGCCTGGTCGGACGCAGCCTGCGCGCCGTCATCGACACGAAGGCGTTGGGGGAGAACACGATCGTGCTCGACTGCGACGTGCTGCAGGCCGACGGGGGCACTCGGACGGCGGCGATCACGGGGGCCTACGTCGCCCTCGTCGACGCCATCGAGGACGCCCGCTCGCGCCGTCTCATCTCTGCGAAGGCGCAGCCGCTGACCGGCTCGGTCGCGGCGGTCAGCGTCGGCGTCGTCAAGGGCCGCCCCGTGCTCGACCTCGACTACCCCGAGGACTCCACCGCCGACACCGACATGAATGTCGTGATGACCGGTGACGGTCGCTTCGTCGAGGTGCAGGGCACCGCCGAGGCCGAGCCCTTCGACCGCGTGGTGCTCGGGCAGCTGCTCGACCTCGCGACCAAGGGCTGCGCCGACCTCACGGTGCTGCAGCAGCAGGCCCTCTCGGGCGCGCCGCGGGTGCGCTCGTGAGTGACTCGGGGCGTCGGACGCTGGTGCTCGCCACCCGCAACGAGCACAAGGTGCACGAGCTGCGCCAGATCCTCGGGAGCCTCGTCGACGAGCTCGGCCTCGACGTCGTCGGCGCCGGCGAGGTCGAGGGCGCGCCCGACGTGCCGGAGACCGAGGTGACCTTCGAGGGCAACGCCCGCCTCAAGGCGGTGGCGCTGGCCCGGGCGACCGGTATGCCGTCGGTCGCCGACGACTCCGGGCTCGCCGTCGAGGTGCTCGGCGGCTCGCCCGGGGTCTTCAGCGCTCGCTGGTCCGGCACGCTCGCGGGCGGTGACGACCTGCCCCCCGGCGAGCGCGACGCGGCCAACGTGCGTCTCCTGCTCGACCAGGTGCACGACGTCGCCGACGAGCACCGGGCCGCGGCCTTCGTGTGCGCGGCGGTGCTGGCCATGCCCGACGGCCGGGTCGTGACGACCCGGGGTGAGGTGAGCGGGCGGCTGGCCCGTGAGCCGCACGGCAGCAACGGCTTCGGCTACGACCCCATCTTCGTCGTCGACGGTGACGAACCCCTGCGCACGCTCGCGGACTACACCGACGAGCAGAAGAACGCGATCTCTCACCGGGGAGAGGCCTTTCGCGCGATGGTCCCGCTGCTCCGCGAGGCCCTCACCACCTGATCCCCGCGTCACCACCCACCCTCAGCAGCACGAGAGAGCGAGACCCATGGCCACGTCGACGTCACCCCTCGGTCGGGGCCTGACCCCGCCCGCACCGGACGACCACGGCAGCGCCGGCGCAGTCTCCACCCGGGGTGAGCGCCGCCCGTGGTGGCTGGCCGCGGCCGACGGCGTGGTCGCCGGGTCGGTGGCGGTGGGCCTCTCGAGCCTGCTCGGGGGGGCGATGACCTTCCTGGGGCTCAGCACGGGCACCCCGTCACCGCTGACGGCGCTCGCGGGCGCCTTCATCGACCGGACGCCGCCGTGGCTGAAGGACGCTGCCATCGCGACCTTCGGCACCCACGACAAGACCGCGCTGCTCGTCGGCATGGTGCTGGTGCTGCTGCTGGTCAGTGCGGCGGCCGGCGTGCTGTCCCGCCGTCGACCCACTGCCGCCTACGTCGTCCTCGCGATCGGGGGGGCCCTCGCCGCGCTCGCGGTGACGGGGCGGCCGCAGGCCGGCGCCCTCGACATCGCTCCGGCGGCCATCGGCACGGTCGTCGCGATCCTGGTGCTGCGCCGCACAGGCGTGGACGACGCCGCGGGCGTCGCCGGGCTCACCCGCCGCCGGGTGCTGGTCGGCGCCGGGGGAGTGGCGGGGGCGTGGCTCGGCAGCCGCCTCGACAGCGGAGTGGGACAGGCGACGAGCAGCCGCGATGCGGTCCTGCTGCCGGTCCCGTCCTCGCCGTCGGCCACCCCCGCTGCGGGCGCCGCCGGCGCCTCGCTCGACGTGCCCGGCCTGACGCCCTGGGTCGTGCCGAACGCCGACTTCTACCGCATCGACACGGCCTTCGTCGTGCCCAAGCTCGACACCGCGTCGTGGCAGCTGAAGGTGGTCGGTGAGGTCGAGCAGGAGGTCACCCTCGACTGGAAGACGCTGCTGAGCAAGCCCTTGATGCAGAAGGCGGTCACCCTGACCTGCGTCTCCAACGAGGTCGGCGGCGACCTGGTCGGCAACGCGGTGTGGACGGGGTGGCCCGTGCGCGAGCTGCTCGCCCTGGCCAAGCCGAGAGCGGGCGCCGACATGGTGCTCTCCCGCAGCAGCGACGGCTTCACCGCCGGCACCCCCATCGAGGCCCTGACCGACGACCGCGACGCGCTGCTGGCCGTGGCCATGAACGGCGAGGCGCTGCCCTTCGAGCACGGCTTCCCCGTGCGACTGGTCGTGCCGGGGCTCTACGGCTACGTCTCCGCCACCAAGTGGCTCACCGAGCTCAAGGTCACCCGCTTCTCCGCCGACCAGGGCTACTGGACGCCGCGCGGGTGGTCGGCCCTCGGGCCGGTCAAGACCGCCTCACGCGTCGACGTGCCCCGTGACGGGTCCAGCGTCTCCGCCGGCAAGGTGGCCGTCGCGGGGGTGGCCTGGGCCCAGCACCGGGGGATCGCCTCCGTCGAGGTCCAGGTCGACGGCGGTGCCTGGCAGACCGTCCGGCTGGCGCAGGAGCCGACCGTCGACGCCTGGCGGCAGTGGGTCTACGAGTGGGACGCGACGCCGGGGGAGCACCAGATCGCGGTGCGGGCGACCGACCGCAGTGGGGTGCTGCAGCCCAGTGCTCCGGCCGCCCCCGCCCCGAACGGCGCGCAGGGCTTCCACACCATCTCGGTGAGAGTGGGATGACAGTGCCTGAGGGTGGGGTGTCGTGCCAGGGTCAGTAGGCTGGTGCCTTCCCCTGCGGGAGTGGTGGAACTGGTAGACACGCAGGATTTAGGTTCCTGTGCTTCGGCTTGCGGGTTCGAGTCCCGTCTTCCGCACCTGATGCCGTCCGTCGCACCCCCCGTCGGCTAGGTTTGGCGTGCAGACCCGCCCGACGACCGAGGAGACCCCCGTGACTTCCAGGCTCGAGCCCGGGGACCAGGCCCCCGCGTTCACCCTTCCCGACGACCGCGGTGGCGAGGTGTCGCTCGACTCCCTCCGGGGGCGCAAGGTCATCGTGTACTTCTACCCCGCGGCGATGACCCCGGGGTGCACCACGCAGGCCTGCGACTTCAGCGACTCGCTCGACGCGCTCCGGGCCGAGGGCTACGAGGTCGTCGGCATCAGCCCCGACGAGCCGAAGACGCTCGCGGCCTTCCGTGAGCGAGACGGTCTGAGCATCACGTTGCTGTCCGACCCCGACAAGCAGGTGCTCGAGGCCTACGGCGCCTTCGGTGAGAAGAAGCTCTACGGCAAGACGGTACAGGGCGTCATCCGCTCGACCGTGGTGGTCGACGAGACCGGAGCCGTCGTCGACGCCCGGTACAACGTCAAGGCAACGGGGCATGTGGCCAAGCTCCGCAAGGACCTCGGGCTCTAGGCCCGGTCCCCTCCGGGGGGCACCAGCGCACCACCGACACGCGACAACCAGGAGAAGCCGGGATGAGCGACACCCACCAGGGCCACGAGGGCACCGCCGACGGCTCGGCAGACACGCCCGACAAGGCGGCCAGGACCCCTGCGCCCACCGCCGCTCAGCTCGAGGAGCAGATCGCCCAGACCAGGGCCCGGCTGGCGACGACGGTCGACGAGCTGGTCACGCGCACGCAGCCGAAGGCCCTCGTGCGTCGTCAGGGGGCCAACGCCCGGCTCGCCTTCATCGACGCCACCCGCACCCAGGACGGCGGCCTGCGGGTCGAACGACTGGCGGCGGTCGGCGCGGCAGTGCTCGCCCTCGTCGTGGCCCTGGGCCTGCTGCGTCGTCGACGCAGCTGACCTCTCGGGCGGCCCCGAGGCCGACCGCCTCGCCGAGCCCCGGCGGCGGTCAGACGGCCCGGGCGAAGAGGGCGGTGCGCGACTTGACGCGCAGCCACTCGCCGTCCTGGTCCGCGGCGTAGAGCACGACGTCCTCCTGGCCGTGGTGCATCTGCACGTAGCCGTCCTCGTAGAGGTGGACGTCACCGTCCGCGCCCAGGAGCGCGATCAGCCCGAGAGCGGAGACCACCAGGGCGACCAGCACCAGCAGGATGACGGCGCCGTCGACGACGCTGGAGTCCCACGTCAGCCGGGTCCCGGCAGCGGCACCCAGCCCGCCGACCGCCAGCCCGCCGAGGGTCCTGCGCAGCGCGCTGTCCCGATCGGGGCGCAGCGGGCAGACGTAGCTGCCGAGCCCGGCGTCTGCCGCGCGGGCGATCTGCGTGGGCCCAGGGAAGGCTGCAGACATGGTGTCCTCCGAGGTGGGGTGAGGGGTGAACCATTTGTCGCTTTTAAGCATGCCACATGTCCGACGGCCGGCAACAGGGGGAAGCGTCAAGACCTGCTCAAGGTCCTGCTGCCTCCGGTGCGGCCACAGGGTGGGCGGCGGCCCGACGACGGCGAACGGCGGCCCCTGTGGGACCGCCGTTCGCGCTGGTGCGCCGCCAGGGATTCGAACCCCGAACCCAGTGATTAAGAGTCACTTGCTCTGCCATTGAGCTAGCGGCGCAACGAGGGTCGAGATTACACCAGCACGTCGGCGGTCACGAAATCCATTCCCCCGGGCCGCCACTGGCTCCGCCGTCCTCGGCGCGACGTTGCTGCTCGCGGGCGACCAGGATGCCGCAGCCGAAGAGCAGGACCACCCCGACGAGTGTGCCGACCAGGCGCCACGGGTGGCCGCCGTCGCCGGGATCGACTGGCGGCAGGTCGCCGTGCGCATGGACCTCCTGCCCGACGGGCGGCACCACCGTGGCCGCGTCATCGGCTGCGGGGGCATCGGCGGCGGAGGGGGTGGGGGCGGCATACGGCGTGCCCTGCGCTCCTGACGCCCCGGCGCCGCCCGAGGCGACGGTGACCAGCAGGCCGAGCACGGCGGCCCCGACGAGTGCGGCCGCGAGCACGAGCGCGACGGTGCGGTCGCGCCGCTCCTTCCCCAGGTACATGCCCGCCATTGTCACCCACGACCGCGACGACATGCGCTCCGGGCGACTTCGCCGCGGGTGGTGGTCACGGGCACGCGCAAGAACAGGTAGCATTTCTGACGCTGCGGGCCACGCGCCCAGCAGTCACATGGTGGGTGTAGCTCAGCTGGTAGAGCACCGCGTTGTGGTCGCGGTGGCCGCGGGTTCGAGTCCCGTCACTCACCCCACACCGATCGAGCCCCCGGACCTCCGCGCGAGGACCGGGGGCTCGACCCGTTCGCTGCCCCGCCTGCGTCGTCGGCGTCCGCTGCGGGCCAGCCGGGAGTCGTCACCACTCGACCGTCGAGCCCGACCAGCCGAGCCGGTATGCCGTGGCCTTCCAGCCAGGCCGGCGCGGCCTCCCCGAGGACGATGGCCGCCGTGCTGGCCGCGTTGGCCTCGAGGCACGACGTGGCGGCGCAGGTGGCCTGGGCCCAGGTCGTGGGTGCCGTCGCCCCCGTGCGCGGGTCGATGACGTGGTGGCGCTCGACCCCGTCGACCAGCCAGGTGCGCAACCGGGTCGACGACGTGGCCAGCGCCTGTCCGGTGGTCGTGACGGCCTGCTGCACGGCGCCCTCGGCGTCCTGCACCCCGACCGGCCAGCCGCCGTCGGGCAGCTCACCGGCGACGGCGATGTCGCCGCCGAGGTTGACCAGGAAGCCGCCGGGCAGCTGCGCTGCGAGCGAGGTCGCCAACAGGTCGGCCGCGTGCGCCTTGGCGGTGGCGCCGAGGTCGATGAGGGTGCCCGCCGGCACGGTGACCTGCCCGGTGGCCTCGTCGAGGACGAGGTCCCGCCAGGTCGGGCGCGTCGGAACGGACCCCACGAGGTGGAGGATGGCGTCGGGCCGACCGGCGACCGCGCTGTCGACCGCGCGGCGACGGACGACCTCCAGGTCGTCGTCGTAGCCGCTGGCGACCAGCGCGGCCCCGACGGTCGGGTCGACCAGACCGTCGGTGATCCGGGCCGCGTGCAGGGCCGCCGCCAGGCACGACGTGAGCAGGGCAGAGACCGGGTGCGTGACGGTCGTCGCCCCGGGTCCTGGCGCGCTGGCGGCGATCCGGCTCACCTCGGAGTCGGGACGGAAGCGGGACGCCGCGAGGTCGAGGGCGGCCACCAGCCGGGTCGCCTGCTCGGCGGCCTCGGCGAGCGCGTCAGGGCACGTGGCGAGCAGGCGGTGGTGGCATCCGATGGCGTCGAACTCGTAGGTGGCGTAGGCCTCCCCGCTCACGGGGCGGTCCGCCCCGCGAGCAGGGCCCGGGCCGGGCACAGCCTCACTGCAGCGGTGAGGAGCTCGGGGTCGGGGCGGCCGCCGCCCACCACGGGGTAGCCCCACTCGTCGAGCGAGACCTGGTCGGGCAGCACTGCGGCGCACACCCCGTGGCCGGTGCAGGCGATGCGGTCGATGACGATCGCCGGGATCGGGTTGCGCGTGACTGCTGCGGTCACGACGACCTCCTCGCGGTGGTGGCTGGCCCGTGGGTGCAGGTGCCCCGCTGGTGCCGCTCGACCTCGGGGGCGAAGGCGCGCAGGGCGCTCGCAGCGTAGGACGCGACGCCGTCGGGGAAGCGGCACGCGCCCCGCCCGGGCAGGAGCCCCAGCCGACCGCGCAGCCGGGTCATCACCTCGTGCCCCGCCCGACCCTGCGCCAGCAGGGCCAGGTCGGTCGCGACCGCGGGCAGACCGAACATGCAGGGCCCGCACTGGCCGGCCGACTCACCGGCGGCCCACTGCAGGGTCTCGGCGACGTGGTCGAGCGGGCAGCGGTCGGCCCCCAGCACATGGACGACCCCCGCTCCCGGGAGGAAGCCGTAGGCGGAGAGACCCGCACGTGACCAGACGGCCCGCTCGACCTCAGAGGGGGTCAGCCAGCCTCCGCTGAGGCCGCCGATCCCGACGCCGATCACCCGCGAGGTGGCGCCCCCGGCGGCGGCGACGAGGTCGTGCACGGGCACGCCGGCCGCGGTCTCGAGGACGCCCGGCGACGCCACGGCCCCGCCGACGGCGACCAGGCGCGGGCCGGGCTCGGCCGCGGTGCCGTGACCCCGGAACCAGGCCGGGCCCTGGTCGGCGCGGTCGACGACCTGAGCGACCCTCCACACGGTCTCGGCGTTGAGCACGAGGGTCGGGCGCAGCCGCTTGCCGCGGCCGTCGACCCCACCCGTGGAGACCGGCACGTGCTTGGTGAGCGGTCGGGCCAGCCCGCCGTGGGCGAGCGAGACGAGCGCGCTCTCCTCCGACGAGACGTAGCGGTGGGGCACCGAGAGCACGTCGAGGCGGGCGGCGACCAGCGTGGCGTGGGTGCCGCTGTCGCGGTGGGCGGCCCAGCGGGTGGAGCGGGCGCCGAGCAGTGCCGCACCACGCTCGAGCTCGTCGAGCCGGTTGGCGACGATCCAGGCATCCTTGAGCGCCCCGATCTCGCCGTCGCAGGCATTGACGACCAGGTCGAAGGAGCGCGTCAGCGCCGAGCGCAGCTTGGTCGCCGTGCTGAAGGCGGCACCGCCGCGTCCGGTCAGGCCGGCGTCCGCGAGCACGTCGGCGAGCCGGGCACCCTGGGGGGCGTTGCGCATCGTCGGGGACCCTCCGGTCGTCGTGGTCATGACCACTCCTCCGCGAGGACGGCGTGGCGGCGCACGTGGTCGGGTGAGGTGGCCAGCAGCCGCCAGCCGAGCGCAGCCGCGCCCACCACACCGCAGGCCAGGGTCGTGCCCCGCAGGAGGGGCTGGTCGCTGGTGCCGAGGGTGAGACCGTGCACCAGGGCCATCGGCCAGAACGCGAAGGCCAGCAGGTGGACGCCCCTCCAGATGCGCTCGGGCATCCGGTGGCGCAGCAGCGACGTGACGACGAGGGTGGCGACGATGTCGACGCCCAGCGTGCCGAGGCCGACCCACGCCCGCTCGTAGCCGCTGGTGAACGGCACGACCGCCGACACGAGGTCGATCGAGACGTAGGTCTCGGCGATGGCGGTGGCGATGTGCAGGAACAGGAAGACCGTGGAGCCCAGCGCCAGTGAGCGGTGCAGCCCCATCACGACGGCGGAGCGGATGCCGGCCGGTGGTCGGCGCGAGGCGGTCAGCATCCCGAGGACGAGCACGGCGGTGAGCAGGACGATGCTCGCCACCCCCGTGCCCCGCGAGACGTACCAGAGCAGCTCGTTCACGGCGCTGCCTCAGGACCCGGTGGTCGTGGTGCTGACCGCTCCCGCGGCGGGGGCGACCGCGTCCGTGGCCGCGAAGCCCGAGGTCGTGGTGCCGGCGCTCGACCCTACGGCCACGGTCGTGCTCGCGGTGGTGGCCGTCTGCTCGAGGTGGACACCGACACCCCCGGTGACGAGGGCGGCAGCCAGCAGGGCGCCAGCGGTCCATCGTCGGGTGGTGCGCAGGGCGGGCTTGCGGCGAGGGCTCATCTGACGTCTCCGGGGTCCTGGGTGGACGGGACCCGTCCACCTCCTGGGGTGATGGAGAGGACTGTGCTCTGCGCCGCTGTTCGGTCGCTGTGCACTTCTTGTGACGTCTTCGTGCACGGCTCAGGAACCTCCAAGAACCGGGAGGAGCGTCAGGCGGTGGGTCGCTGGTGGTCGACGAGGTGCTCGGCCGCCAGCCCGCGGGCGGTGGCCGAATCGGGCCCGGGCTGCGGCACGAAGACCGCGGCGCGGTAGTAGCGCAGCTCGGCGATCGACTCGCGGATGTCGGCGAGCGCCCGGTGGCCACCCGACTTCTTGGGGGCACTGAAGTAGGCCCGCGGGTACCACCGGCGTGACAGCTCCTTGATCGAGCTCACGTCGATGATGCGGTAGTGCAGGTGGGTCTCGAGCTCGGGCATGTCACGGGCCAGGAAGCCGCGGTCGGTGCCCACGGTGTTGCCCGCCAGGGGCGCCTTCCGGGCCTCGGGGGCCCACTGCCGGATGTAGGCCATCACCTGCTCCTGCGCGTGGGCCATCGTCGTGCCTGCGGCCAGCTCGTCGAGCAGCCCTGACGACGTGTGCATGTCGCGCACGAAGTCGTCCATCTGCGCGAGCGCCTCGGGCGGCGGGGCGATGACGACGTCGACGCCGTCGCCGAGCTGGTTGAGCTCGAAGTCGGTCACGAGGGCGGCCACCTCGACGAGCGCGTCGTGCTGCAGCGACAGCCCGGTCATCTCGCAGTCGATCCACACGATGCGGTCGGTGGAGGCGCGATCTACAGACTGGGTCACGCCTCCACCCTAGAGGTAGAGCTCCACTATCGTTCCGGCCATGTCCACAGGGGAGCGCGCTCCGAGCGCGGTCGGTAACGTCACCACGCGGCCGAGCCGGCGGCGCGTGGTCGCCTACGGCGGCCTCCTCACGGCGTTCCTGCTCGCCGCGGTGGTGCTCAGCTCCGAGCTCGGGGCGAGCCTCGGTCTGCGCACGACGCTGCTCGCGGCCTTCTTCGCGGCCCTGCCCCTGCTGGTGGTCGTGCCGACCTACCTCTGGGTCGACCGCTACGAGGCCGAGCCCCCCGCATACCTGGTCGTGGCCTTCCTCTGGGGAGCCCTGTGTGCGGCGGCGGGGGCGCTGCTGCTCAACACCGGCTTCAGCCTCGTGCTGCTGCTCGTCGGCCAGGACCCCGACCAGGTCGACCTGCTGGGGGCGGTGGTCAGCGCCCCGGTCGTCGAGGAGGGTCTCAAGGGGCTCGGGATCCTGCTCGTCGTGCTGCTGCGGCGTCACCACTTCGACGGCATCGTCGACGGCATCGTCTACGCCGGCCTGATCGGCGCGGGCTTCGCCTTCACCGAGAACATCCTCTACCTCGGTCGCATCTACACCGACTACGGCGGTGAGGGCCTGGGCTACCTCTTCGTCCTGCGGTGCGTGATGGGCCCCTTCGCCCACCCGCTCTTCACCTCGATGACCGGCATCGGGCTGGGCGTCGCCGTCTCGCTCGTGCGCAGCCGGCAGGCCAAGGTGGCAGCGGGGCTCTCGGGATACCTCCTGGCCATGCTGCTGCACGGCTGGTGGAACCTCAGCGCCTCGCTCGGGTCGCTCCTGACCGCCTACCTCCTGGTGCAGGTGCCCATCTTCGTCGGCTACCTCGCCACCCTCGGGTGGGCCCGATGGCGCGAGGGGCGCGAGATCCGCCTCTACCTCAGCCTGTATGCCGACGCCGGGTGGCTCGCTCACCCCGAGGTCGCGATGCTGGGCTCCCTCAGCGCACGCCGCGAGGCCCGCGGCTGGGCCCGCCAGCACGGGGGGCGGGCCGCGCTCGCCTCGATGCGAGCCTTCCAGGACAGCGCCTCCGACCTGGGGCTCCTGCGCGCCCGGATGGCCCGCGGGGCCGCCGAGCCGCAGGCCGAGGCCCGTGAGCGAGCGCTGCTCGACGCCGTGGTCGCCCACCGCACGGGGTTCCTCGGCACCGGCGCCCACGGCTCGCCCTGAGGGGCGGAGCGCACGACGCGGGCGGGTGGTCGTGCCCCCGGCAGGACTCGAACCTGCAACCTGCGGATTAGAAGGCCGCTGCACTATCCGTTGTGCTACGAGGGCGGGGCGGGTCGGGACGGGCACGCTGACGCGCGGTCGACGAGGGGTGCGGGCGGTGCCGACCGCACAGTCTAGGGGGCAGCCAAGCGGGCGGGCCCCATCGGCCGAACGCTCACACTGTGCGGTGGGAGCACCCGAGTGCGTGCTGGGTGCGCGACGATGCGGCGTCGGCGCCCCCCGGGTGGCAGCATCGGGCAGTGAGGCGCGCGGTGCGTCGGTTGTTACCAGACGCGATGAATGAGGAGGATCTGGGGGTGATGGTCACACCGACCGCGACCCGCGAGGGCGAGGCACTGCTCAGTGCTGCCCGCGTCCTGCGCACCCGGGTCGCCGGCACCCGCTTCCCGGTCGACCTGCCCGAGGCGGCGACCGCGACCGCCGTGCGCGGTGAGCTGTTGCACCAGCTCGACGACTACGTGCTGCCCCGGCTCGGCTCCCTGGACGCCCCCCTGCTCGCCGTGGTCGGCGGGTCCACCGGGGCGGGCAAGTCCACGCTGGTCAACTCGGTGCTCGGAGCCACGGTGTCCACCCCCGGGGTGCTGCGGCCCACGACCCGCTCGGCCGTGCTGGTGCACCACCCCGACGACCGCGCCTGGTTCGCCGACGACCGGGTCCTGCCCGACCTGAGCCGGGTCACGGGCGAGGCCGCCGTCGAGAGCCCCCGCACCGTGCGCCTCGTCGCCTCCAGCGCGATCCCGGCGGGGCTTGCGCTGCTCGACGCCCCCGACATCGACTCGGTGGTCAGCGAGAACCGCATGCTCGCCCGCCAGCTGCTGTCGGCGGCCGACCTGTGGCTCTTCGTCACCACCGCCGCCCGCTACGCCGACGCGGTGCCGTGGGACCTGCTGCGCCAGGCTCAGGAGCGCGGCACGTCGGTCGCCGTCGTGCTCGACCGGGTGCCCCCTGCCTCGGTCACCGACATCCGTGACCACCTGACCTCCATGCTCCTCGAGCAGGGCCTCGGTGCCACTCCCGTCTTCGCCGTGGCCGAGGGCGGCCTCGACGACGAGGGCCGCCTGCCGCGCGCACAGGTGGGTCGGCTGCGGTCGTGGCTCGTCGCCCTCGCGAGCGACCAGCAGGCCCGCTCCGGGGTCGTGCGGCAGACCCTGCGGGGGGCCCTCGACTCGTTCGACACCCGCGTCCAGGTGCTCGCCGACGCCACCGAGGCACAGCACGAGGCGACCACGCGTCTGCGTCGGGCCGGATCGAGTGCCTTCGACCAGGGCCTGCGCGCCGTGGTCGACGGCATGAGCGACGGCACGCTGCTGCGCGGAGAGGTGCTGGCCCGGTGGCAGGAGTTCGTCGGCACCGGAGAGTTCTTCAAGCAGGTCGAGTCGACCGTCTCGCGCTGGCGCGACCACCTCGTGGCCGCGATCCGGGGCGAGACCACCCGCGCCGACGGCCTCGGAGAGGCTCTGCACAGCGGCATCTCGCAGCTCGTGCGGGCCGAGGGCTCGGGCGCGGTCGCGACGACGGTCGCCCGCTGGCGTGGGCTGGCCGGCGGGAGCGAGGCGCTGCGCCGCGACCCGGCCCTGCAGCGGCTGTCCGAGGGGTTCCCCGGGCGGGTCGACTCGCTCGTGCACGACTGGCAGACCTCGGTGCTCGAGCTCGTGGCCACCGAGGGACAGGACCGGCGCACCCGCGCTCGGGTGACGGCATACGGCGTCAACGCGGTGGGCACCGTCCTCACGCTCGTCACCCTGGCCTCGACGGCGGGGCTCACCGGCGCCGAGGTCGGCATCGCCGGCGGCACGGCCGTCCTCGGGCAGAAGCTGCTCGAGGCCATCTTCGGCGACCAGGCCGTGCGGTCGCTCTCGGCCACCGCCCGCTCGAGCCTCCTGGAACGCGTCGACGCCCTGTATGCGCAGGAGCAGCGACGCTTCATCGACGCCGTCGAGGCGCTCGAGGTGCCCGACGACCAGGGGCGGGCGCTGACGACTGCCGCTGACGCGGTCAGGGCGGCTCGATGAGCCCTCTCGTCGCGGGGTCGCGTCGCACGGCCGGCCCACCCGGTGCGGCGCTGCTCGACCGCGCGCGGGCGATCGACACGGCGCTCGAGCTCGGTGGCGAGCAGCTGGTGCCCGCCGACGTCGACGACGCCCGCGTCCTCGTGCAGCGGGTGCAGGAGCGGATCACCCTCGGGGGGGACCACACCGTGGTCGTCCTCGCCGGCGCCACCGGCAGCGGCAAGTCGTCGCTCTTCAACGCGATCACGGGCTCCGACCTCGCCGAGGTCGGGGTGCGGCGCCCGACGACCTCGACGGCCACCGCGGCCGTCTGGGGACCGAAGCCGGCCGCGCCGCTGCTCGACTGGCTCGAGATCGAGCGCCGGCACGGCATGGCCTCACCGACGCGCAACGACGAGGTCTTCGGCAGCCTCGACGGTCTCGTGCTGCTGGACCTGCCCGACATCGACTCGCGCGAGGGCGCCCACCGGGTCGAGGTCGACCGCGTGCTCGAGCTGTGTGACATCTTCGTGTGGGTCACCGACCCGCAGAAGTACGCCGACGCGGTGCTGCACGACGACTACCTGCACCAGCTGTCAGCGCACGAGGCGGCCACGGTCATCGTCCTCAACCAGGTCGACCGGCTCCAGACGCCCGAGGTGAGCGCGTGCCGCACCGATCTGATCCGGCTGCTCGAGCACGACGGCCTGCCCAGCTCGTCAGTGCTCACGACCTCCGCGCACACCGGGCAGGGGGTGCCCGAGCTGCGCCAGCGGCTGGCCAACGCCGTGGCCGGCGAGTCGGCGTCGCGGTACCGGCTGGGCACCGACCTCACCAGGACGTCGACCCAGCTGCGGCGGTCGGTGGGCGACACCGAGGTCGTGCTCGCCGAGGGGCCGGACGGCAGCCTCGTGCAGGCCCTGTCCCGGGCCGCCGGCGTCCCGGTTGTCCTCGATGCTGTCGAGGCCGACTTCGTGCGCAACTCGACCGCTCGCACCGGCTGGCTCTTCACCCGCTGGCGGCGGCACCTGCACCCCGACCCCCTCGGTCGGCTGCGTCTCGACACCGCGAGCTTCGTCCTGCCCGAGGTCGACAGTGCCGACGTGCGCGCGGTGCTCGGTCGCTCGTCGCTGCCGGCGCCGTCGCCCGCCGCCCGCTCGGCCGTGCGCCTGGCCACCCGCGAGCTGACCGACCGCGCCGCCGTGGGCCTGCCGCTGCGCTGGGCCCGCGCGGTCGCGGAGCACTCCTCGCCCGACCAGACCCGGCTCGAGGAGCACCTCGACCGGGCCGTCACGCGCACCCCGCTGCGCGCGCCCGACCCGCTGTGGTGGCGCGTCACAGGGGTGCTCCAGTGGCTGCTCGCCGTCATGGCCGTGCTGGGTGCCCTGTGGCTCGTGGCGGTCGTCGTCGCGGCGTGGCTCCGTCTGCCCGCGCTGCCCACGGCGTCGCTGGGCGCGGTGCCGCTGGGGGTGCTCATGCTGGTGCTCGGGGTCGCGCTCGGGCTCGGTCTGGCCGCGCTGGCACGCGTGCTGTCCGCCCGTGGTGCGGTGCGACGACGCGCCCTGGTGGCCGAGCGGCTCGAGGCCGCCATCTCCGAGGTCGCGGAGGAGCAGCTGGTGTCCCCGACGCGAGCCGTGCTGCAGCGGCATGCCGCGACCCGGGCGGCACTCGACCGCGCGGTGGGCGCGGTGGGCGAGGTGGGCTGACCTCACCCGGTCGTCCACAACCCCGGCTCGGTCGGGGGTTGTCCACAGCCCGCCCTGCCGTCGCTGGTGCGGACGCCGCGCAGTGTCGAGGGTGGTGCCACCAGCCCCGCCACCCCGGCGTGGGCGACTCGCACCAGGAGAGCTGACCCGACATGAACGAGAGCTTCGTGACCGTGTGCGGCAACGTGGTCGCCGACCCGCAGGGCCGTTCGACCAAGACCGGCAAACCCTTCGCGTCCTTCCGTGTCGCCTCGACGACCCGGCGGTGGGACGCCGAGGCGCGCGGGTTCGTCGACGGCAGCACCAACTTCGTCAACGTCATCGGCTTCAACGCGCTCGGCGCCAACGTCATGGCCAGCCTCAAGCGGGGTGACCCGGTCATCGTCTACGGTCGGCTGCGGGTCAACCAGTACCTCGCGGCCGACGGCAAGAACATGACCTCGGTCGAGGTCGACGCGCACGGGGTCGGGCACGACCTCACCCGCGGCAGCAGCGCCTTCAGCCGGGCCTCGCGGCCGCAGTTCGAGCCGCACGACCGACTCGCCGACCCGCACATCCTGGCCAGCTTCGACGAGGTCGAGGCGCTCGACGAGCTCGCCGGTGAGTCGTCGGGAGACCACGAGGGTGGCGACCCCGTCGAGTCCGTGGGCCGCACGCAGCAGGGGTCGGGTCTGCGTGAGGAGGATGCCGACACCGACCCCTACGTCGTCAGCGCCCACTGACCGCCCGGGGCCGTCACCGCGCGGCCGGCCCGGGTGGGGTCGACTCCCGCCCGGGTGGGGCCGGCGATTGGGTCGCCGTCGGCCACGCGGATAGCCTTGCGGTCATGCCCGAGTTCATCTACGTCATGACCAAGGCGCGCAAGGCGCACAACGAGAAGGTCATCCTCGACGACGTGACGATGTCGTTCTACCCCGGCGCCAAGATCGGTGTCGTCGGTCCCAACGGCGCGGGCAAGTCGACGATCCTCAAGATCATGGCGGGGCTCGACCAGCCGTCCAACGGAGAGGCCCGCCTCGCCGCGGGTGCCAGCGTCGGCATCCTGCTGCAGGAGCCGCCCCTCAACGAGGAGAAGACCGTCCTTGGCAACGTCGAGGAGGGCGCGGGGGAGATCAAGGCCAAGCTCGACCGCTACAACCAGATCTCGGTCCTGATGGGCGAGCCGGACGCCGACTACGACGCGCTGCTGGCCGAGATGGGCACCCTGCAGGAGGAGATCGACAACGCCGACGCGTGGGACCTCGACACCCAGCTCGAGCAGGCGATGGACGCGCTCCGCTGCCCGCCGCCCGACGCCGACGTCACCGTCCTGTCCGGCGGTGAGCGCCGCCGCGTCGCCCTGTGCAAGCTGCTGCTGCAGAAGCCCGACCTGCTGCTGCTCGACGAGCCGACGAACCACCTCGACGCCGAGTCGGTGCAGTGGCTGGAGCAGCATCTCGCCGGCTATGCCGGCGCCGTGCTCGCGGTCACCCACGACCGGTACTTCCTCGACAACGTCGCCCAGTGGATCGCCGAGGTCGACCGCGGGCGCCTCTACCCCTACGAGGGCAACTACTCGACCTACCTCGAGAAGAAGTCCGAGCGCCTGCAGGTGCAGGGCAAGAAGGACCAGAAGCTGCAGAAGCGGCTCAAGGCCGAGCTCGAGTGGGTCCGCTCCAACGCCAAGGGCCGCCAGACGAAGTCGAAGTCGCGGCTGGCGCGCTACGAGGAGATGGCGGCCGAGGCCGACCGCACCCGCAAGCTCGACTTCGAGGAGATCCAGATCCCGCCGGGCCCGCGGCTGGGCTCGACGGTCATCGAGGTGAAGGACCTGAAGAAGGGCTTCGGCGACCGCGTGCTCATCGAGGGCCTGTCCTTCTCGCTGCCCCGCAACGGCATCGTGGGAGTGATCGGCCCCAACGGTGTCGGCAAGACCACCCTGTTCAAGACCATCGTCGGGCTCGAAGAGGCCGACAGCGGCAGCGTCAAGGTCGGTGAGACGGTCTCGATCTCCTACGTCGACCAGGGCCGTCAGGGTCTCGACCCCACGAAGAATCTCTGGGAGACGGTCTCCGACGGCCTCGACTTCATCAAGGTGGGTCACGTCGAGATCCCGTCGCGCGCCTACGTCTCGCAGTTCGGCTTCAAGGGTCCCGACCAGCAGAAGATGACCGGCATCCTCTCCGGCGGGGAGCGCAACCGGCTCAACCTGGCGCTGACCCTCAAGCAGGGCGGCAACCTGCTCCTGCTCGACGAGCCCACCAACGACCTCGACGTCGAGACCCTCGGGTCACTCGAGAACGCCCTGCTCGAGTTCCCCGGCTGCGCGGTGGTCATCAGCCACGACCGGTGGTTCCTCGACCGGGTGACGACCCACATCCTGGCCTACGAGGGCACCGAGGAGCACCCCGGCGCGTGGTACTGGTTCGAGGGCAACTACGACTCCTACGAGATCAACAAGGTCGAGCGCCTCGGCCCTGACGCCTCGCGTCCCCACCGGATGACGCACCGCAAGCTGACCCGCGACTGAGGCCCGGGTGCCGGCCCCCGAAAGCGGTCGATGGCGGCGGGCCGGTCAGGAGGTCACACTGGGTCAATGATCATCGGCTTGCTGGTCGCAGCCGCCCTCCTGGGGGTGCTGGGCCTCGTGCGAGCCGTGGTCGTGCGGCGCCGCGCAACGGCCGCAGGTCAGCCCACGACCTCGGGTTGGGGTGCGGCGGCGGGTGCTGCCGGTGCCGACCCCGCGGCCGCGAGCGACGGGTTCCCGGTCGACGACGAGCTCAACGCCACCTTCGACGCCGTCCTCGCCGCCCATGCCCACGAGCTCGGCGACCTGCTGGAGACGAGGCTGCACGGCCTCATCGCCCGGCAGGTCCCCGTCCGGGCCATCCGCGCGGCCCCCGGGACCCGCACCGCACGGGTCTGCTTCGCCGATGGCACGGTCGTGCTGGCCCGCAGCGGCGGAGGTCGTGACCTCGCCGCCGTCGTGGTCGGGATGCAGAGCGGGGCAGTGGTCCTCTCGGGGTTTGCGCGAGAGGACTCGCTGACCCGGCTCACCCTGCGATCACGCTCCGGGCGGCCCCTCGCCCTGCTGGCTATCGGGCTCGACCAGCCGGACTGAGCGTCCCGCTAAGCGCTCATCGCCCGGCAAGGCCCTGCCCGTCGAGCGAGACCTGTCTCGGCCCGGGGTCTACCTGATGAGGGGCGCTGCCGATGAGGATGGCGACGACGACCGCCAGTGCGAGCACGAGGCTGTCACGCTTCCTGAAGCTCGGCTCGAGGTCCTCGCCGTTCAGCATCGCTCGGGCCTCGAGGGGAGGGGCAGGACGGGTCGCCCAGCCGACCGGGGTGAGGGTGGCGATCGCGTAGTCGTAGCCCCACGTGACGGTGAAGGAGAACATCAGGTGCAGGTATCGGTCGCTACGGACGACCGTGGTCTCCGGTGAGACCTGACGCTGAAGGGACTTGCGTCCCCATCCCCAGAACAGCATGACCAAGCTCCCCCTGTCGTGGACGCCATCCGATGTGGCGTCTCGCCCGTGCCGACCTGATGCAGTGAGGTGAGCGGGATGTCGAGGTCGCGTTTAGCAGAAACGCGACCCGCTCAGCGAGGAGTCGCCGAGACGAGCCGCAGGCCGAGCTCGGCATACGTGTCGCCTATCTGGGCGGCGGAGCGGCTGATCGTGGGGGAGTACCACCGCGCGACGTCGATGCACATGGACATCAGGGCCAGGGCGGTGTCGCGCACGTCGTCGACGACCATCGTCCCCTCGAGGAGCCCGTCCTCGAGGACCGACCGCACCGTGGCGTCGATGTGCTTGCGCAGGGTGAGCACGTCGTCGCGGTGGGCGGGGGTGAGGTGGGGGAACTCGTACTGCACGACGCTGGCCACCTCGTGGTGCTCGGCGTGCCAGCTCGAGAACGAGCGCATCACCGCCGCGAGACGGTCGGTCGCGTCGCCGTCGGAGCCGGCCGCACGCGTGACCACAGCCAGCGCCTCGAGGTGGCCGGTATGGCTGAGGGCGTGCAGCAGCTCCTCCTTCGAGGCGAAGTGCACGTAGACCCCGGCGGGTGAGAGCCCGGCGCGGGAAGCGATGTCGCGGGTGGTCGTGGCGTGAAAACCCCTGGCCGAGAAGGCTCCCGCAGCCGCAGCCAGCAGCCGGGTGACGGTGGGGGTGGCCGTCCCGCCGGACCCGTCGACCTGCGCGGCGCTCGTCACATTGACAGCATGCCCCAGCGTCATGACACTAAGCAAGCGCTTAGTAACCAGGAGGTAGGATGCCCCGTCACGTCTACGACGAGGACCACGACGCATTCCGCAGCAGCGTCCGTGAGTTCGTCGAGAGGTCCCTCGTGCCCCGGGCGGAGGAGATGATCGAGCTCAAGTCGATCCCCCGCGACATCTGGCAGGAGGCCGGCAAGCAGGGGCTCTTCGGCCTCGACATCCCCGAGGAGTTCGGCGGCGTCGGTGCGGAGGACTACCGCTTCAACGCGGTGGTCGCCGAGGAGATCGCGAAGTTCACCGCGGCGGTCTCGTCGTGCTTCGGAATCCACTCCGACGTCTGCCCGCCCTACGTCGTCGACCTCGGCACCCCCGAGCAGAAGCAGCGCTGGCTGCCGGGCATGGCCTCGGGTGAGCTGATCTGCGCCATCGGGATGACCGAGCCCTCGGGCGGCTCCGACCTGGCCGCGCTCAGGACGACCGCGGTCGCGACGGCGACGACTGGATCGTCAACGGCAGCAAGACCTTCATCACCAACGGCTACCAGGCCGACCTGGTCATCGTCGCCACCCGCACCGACCCGAGCCGTGGCGCGAAGGGCATCACCCTGCTCGTGCTCGAGAACGGGATGGAGGGCTTCACCCGCGGGCGCAAGCTCGACAAGGTCGGGCAGGAGGAGTCAGACACCGCTGAGCTCTTCTTCTCCGACGTGCGCGTCCCGGATGCGAACCGCATCGGCGACGAGGGCATGGGCTTCATCGCGATGATGCAGCGTCTGCCGCAGGAGCGGGTCGGCGCGGCGGTCTCCAACACCGCGCACGCGGCGCAGATCCTCGAGGAGACGATCGCCTACACCAAGGAGCGCAAGGCCTTCGGGCAGCCCATCGGGTCGTTCCAGCACAACAAGTTCAAGATCGCCGAGCTCGTCACGAAGATCGAGGTCACCCAGGCCTACGTCGACGACTGCGTCCTCGCCCACGCGAAGGGCGAGCTGACGGCGGTCGATGCCGCGAAGGCGAAGTGGTGGTCGGCGCAGGTGCAGAACGAGGTCCTCGACGAGTGCGTCCAGCTCTACGGTGGCTACGGCTTCATGAACGAGTATCGCGCCGCCCGCGCCTGGCGTGACGCCCGGGTGACGAAGATCTGGGCCGGCTCCAACGAGATCATGAAGGAGCTCATCGGGCGCGACCTCGGCCTCTGACCCGCCAACTCGGGGCACGAGACGACGCGGGGCCCCCGCCGAGACCGGAGGGGGCCCTGCGTGCGTGCACCGCGTCAGTCCTTGGGACCACCGGCGACGTAGATGACCTGGCCGCTGACGAAACCGGCCTCGTCGCTGGTGAGGAAGGAGACGGTCGCCGCGATGTCGTCGGGCTGGCCCACGCGCTGCACCGGGATCTCCTTGGCGGAGAAGGCGATGAAGTCGTCGAAGGCGACGCCGAGGCGCTCGGCGGTGGCCCTGGTCATCTCGGTCTGGATGAAGCCGGGCGCGATCGCGTTCGCGGTCACGCCGAACTTGCCGAGCTCGATCGCGAGGGTCTTGGTGAAGCCCTGCATACCGGCCTTGGCGGCTGAGTAGTTGACCTGCCCGCGGTTGCCGAGCGCCGAGGTCGACGAGAGGTTGACGATGCGGCCGAACTTCTCGGAGGTCATGTGCGCCTGCACGGCCTTGGTCATCAGGAAGGCCCCCCGCAGGTGCACACCCATGACGGAGTCCCAGTCTTCCTCGGTCATCTTGAAGATGAGGTTGTCGCGGGTGATGCCCGCGTTGTTGACCAGGATGGTGGGCGCGCCGAGCTCGGCCGCCACCCTGGCCACCGCGGCCTCGACCTGGTCGGACTTGCTCACGTCGACACCCACGGCGAGGGCCTTGCCACCCGCCGCAGTGATCGCGTCGACGGTGGCGGCGCAGGCGGCCTCGTCGAGGTCGAGCACCCCGACGGCGTGCCCGTCGGCGGCCAGTCGCTTCGCCGTCGCGGCGCCGATGCCGCGGGCGGCGCCGGTCACGATGGCGGTACGGGGGGTGGTGGGCATGGGTGTGCTCCTCGTCGACAGGGGTCAGGCGGACGGTCGCCGAAAGCTCCGGCGCCTCACCGATCGTACTGAGCGCTCGCTTACCTGACGTCCGCCACCCCTGTCGCGCCCCTCACACCCCGTTCCAGCGAAGGGAAACCCGTCGTTCCGAGCCCCGGGAAGGCTCGGAACGACGGGTTTCCCTCGTTCCGAACGCGAGAGGGAGGGGGTTACGCGGGGGGCGAGGGGTGCTTGACGCGCATCATGCCCTCCTGGGCCACCGAGGCGACGAGACGCCCGTCGGCGGTGAACATGCGGGCCTGGGAGAGGCCGCGGCCGCTCTGGGCGGAGGGGGACTCCTCGGCATACAGGATCCACTCGTCGGCGCGGGCGCGGCGGTGGAACCACATGGCGTGGTCGAGGCTGGCCGGGCGCAGGCGCGGGTCGGACCACGCGAGGCCGTGGCGACGGATGATCGGCTCGAGCAGGGAGTAGTCGCTGGCGTAGGCGAGGACGGCGGCGTGCAGGAGCGGGTCGTCGGGCAACCGGCCGATGGCCCGCATCCAGACGTCCTGGCGGGCGACGAGCTCTGGCGCCGCCTCGACGAAGAGGTTGCCCTGCACGTGCCGAAGGTCGATCGGGCGGGTCTGCGCGAAGCGCACGGTGCGCGGGTCGTCGGTGTTCGCCGCCAGCTCGACCAGGCTGGGCAGGCTCTCGGGGTCGGGTGCGGCGGGCATCGGGTCCTGGTGGTCGAGGCCGTCGGCCTCCTCCTGGAAGGAGGCGATCATCGACAGGATCGGCTGGCCGTACTGGATCGCGTGCACCCGGCGGGTCGAGAACGACCTGCCGTCGCGCACGTTCTCGACGGCGAAGCGGATGGGGTGCTTGTCGTCGCCGGGGCGCACGAAGTAGCCGTGCAGCGAGTGGATGGGTCGCGGCCTCCCATCGACCTCGTCGACCGTGCGGCCGGCGGCGATCACCGACTGGGCGAGCACCTGCCCGCCGAAGACGCGCCCGTGAAGCTGCTTCTGGCTGCGGCCGACGAAGACCGCGGCCGACGAGTGCCCGAGCTCGCTCTCGGGGTCACCCTCCGCGCCCTCGACCGTGAAGTGGGCCTCGCCGAGCGGTTGCAGGTCGAGCACCTCGAGCAGGTCGGCGATCGCCCCCTGCGGGTCGGTCCCCGCCGACGGGGGAGGGGACATGGGGGAGATGGAGTCCTCGCGCGTCACCCTCCGGACCCTATCGACAACCCGCCTGGGTGGGTGCCCTCAGGCGATCAGGGCGGGGAGCGACGTGCGGTGCACCGTCGCGCCTTGGGCGTCACCCCACGCACGGGCGATCCGCTCGACCGCCTCGACCAGCACGGCAGCCGGCTGGGCCATCGGGATGCGGCAGAACGACTCGAGCCCGCCGTCGACGCCGAAGCTGCCGCCGGGGGCGAGCCGCACGCCGTGTCGCAGACCTGCCTCGACCAGGGCGGACGAGCGCGGCTGGGGGAGCTCGCACCACAGGCACAGACCGCCCGCGGGCACGGTGAAGCGCCAGTCCGGAAGGCGGGTGCGCAGGGCGCCGACGAGCGCGTCCCGCGAGGCGCGCAGCTCGCGCCGGCGGTGCTCGATGACCGTGTGCCGCCGCCGTAGCAGCGCTGCCAGGGCCAGCTGCTCGACCAGCGGGGCTCCGAGGTCGAGGCTGAGCCGGGCCTGCTGCAACCGGGGGACATCGCTGACGGGGGCCCTCAGCCACCCGACCCGCAGCCCGCCCCAGAAGGTCTTGCTCGCGCTGCCGATCGAGATCGCCCGGTCGTCGAAGGCGGCCAGCGGCCGGGGCATGTCGCCGTCGGCCACATCGACCAGCAGCTCGGCCGGTGTCTCGTCGACCAGCGCCACGGCGCGGTGCCGGCGCAGCACGGAGGCGACCTGCGCGCGTGTGGCCTCGTCGACGAGCGCCCCGGTGGGGTTGTGAAAGTCGGGGACGAGATAAGCCAGCCGGGCTGCGCTCTGCCGCAGGGTGATCGCGAGGCCCTCGGCGTCGAGACCGCCCGGGTCGAGAGCCAGACCGACGGGACGCAGACCGGACTGGCGCACCGCCGCCATGGCATTGGGGTAGGTCGGCGACTCGAGGACGACGCGGTCACCGGGGCGACCGAGGGCGCGCAGCGCAACGCTCAGGCCGGCGAGCGCGCCGGTCGTCAGGACGACCTGCCCGGGGGCTGTCGGGAGCCCCCGCTCGGTGTAGCGCTCGGCGACGAGCTCGCGCACCTCGAGCAGGCCGAAGGGGTGGTAGCCGGTGCCGCCGAGGTGGTGGGGCAGCGCAGCGAGCGCCTCCTCGAAGGCCTCGGTCAGGCCGTCGGGGGCACGCGGCGCCGCCAGGGTCAGGTCGATCACGTCAGACACGTCGGTGCCGTCGGTGCCGTCGGTGTCGGCGCCGTCAGCCGGCAGGAGCGGCCCGCCGGGGACGCGCCCCGTCGGCAGCGAGACGACGCTGCCCGAGCCCCGGCGCGAGAGCAGGTAGCCGCGGTCGCGGAGCACGGCGTACGCGCTCGAGACCGTGGTGCGGCTGACGCCGAGGGCGGTGGTGAGGTCACGCTCGCTGGGCAGGCGGGCCCCGGCCAGGATCCGGCCGTCGGCCACGAGGCGCCGCACCCCCTCCGCCAGCACGCGGTAGGCCGCCTGCTCACCGCCCACGGCCCCCACACCGCCCGTGCCGCCGGCTGCGAGCAGGTCGGCGAGCCGGTGGGCGGAGATCGTCGAGGACATGGGGCCACCCAATCACAAGTGGCTCTTTTTTACAGTCCACTTACCTGCCACGCTGGGGGGTATGGCTCTGCCGTCCGTCACCCTGACCGCCCTCTCGCCCCTCCAGCAGCTGACAGCGGGGCGGCTGGGGCATCGGGTGCCCCAGCTCGTCGTCGGGCTGGCGCTCTACGGCTTGTCAATGGCCATGATGGTGCGCGCCGACCTCGGCCTCGCACCGTGGGACGTGCTGCACGTCGGGCTCGAGTCGCACCTGCCCCTGACCTTCGGGCAGGTGACGATGGTGGTGGGGGCTCTCGTCCTCGCCCTCTGGTGGCCGCTGCGGCAGTGGCCGGGGCTCGGCACGGTCGCCAACGTCGTCGTCATCGGCGTGGTGAGCGACCTCGGGTTGGCTCTGCTGCCGGCCCCGGGCGGTCTGGTCGACCGGGCGGCCCTGCTCCTCGCGGGGATCCTGCTCAACGGCATCGCGGGCGGGCTCTACATCGGGAGCCAGTTCGGCGCCGGACCCCGTGACGGGCTGATGACCGGCCTGGCTCGGCGGACCGGCTGGAGCCTGCGGCTCGTGCGCACCGGTCTCGAGCTGACCGTGCTGGTCGTCGGCTGGCTCCTCGGTGGCGGGGTCGGAGTGGGCACGATGGCCTACGCCCTGCTCATCGGACCCATCGTGCACGTCGTGCTGCCGCGGGTGACGGTGGCCCTGCCTCGCTCGGGCGCGACGCCCGACTCGTCTCAGCCGGCGCTCGCCAGCGCGAAGGGCAGCACCGCCGACGCACCGGCCTGACGCAGCGCCCGGCCGGCGATCGTCATCGTCCAGCGGGAGTCGACCAGGTCGTCGACCAGCAGCACCGGGCCCGGTGTCGCCGCCACCGCCCGAGCCAGCTCAGGTGGCACGACCAGGCGCTCCCACACCCCGGCCAGCCGGAACGCGCTGTTGCCGCCGGCCCCACCCGTGGGTCCCCCGTGCTCGAGGGCGAGCTCGCCGAGGTAGTCGAGCCGCCCGAGCCGGGCCAGCTCCTGCGCCACGGAGACGGCCAGCCGCGGGCGCGCCCGCGAGGGGACGACGACCACGGCGGACGGGCGGGTCGACCAGCCCCAGTCGCGCAGCACCCCGACGCAGGCCTGGACGAGGGCAGGGTCGGCCTCGATGTCGGACGCCTGCCGAGGGGCGGGGTCGACGACGTCCGCGGGTGGTGGCCCCGCGGGCTCCGCCCAGGGGTCGCGACCGGACCCACCGGTTCCGCCGATTCCGGCGGCGCCATGCTGGTCGTCCATCGGGTCGGGTGGCAGGTCCCACGGGTCGGGTGGGGGCTCACCCCACGGGTCGGGGCCGGTGGGCAGGGGAGCCGGGCGGGCGGCATACAGCAGGTCGCGCAGGCGTTGGCCCCAGCCCAGGTCGGTGAGGCGGGCGAGGACGCGCCCCGGCTCGAGGCCCTCGCCGGGGGCGATCTTGCCCGAGACGGGCACCCCGAGCCGCGACATGCCCGTCGGCCACTGGGCCCGGGGCTCGAAGGGCACACCCACCTGGCGCAGACGCTCGCGCGCGGCACCGATGGCGGCCTCGGGGATGGTGGTGTCGACCCACGGCCCGGCACAGCGGTCACAGCGCCCGCACGGGACCGCGGTGTCGTCGTCGAGAGCGCGCTGCAGGAAGGCCATCCGGCACCCGTCGCCGCGCTCGTAGTCGATCATCAGCCGCTGCTCGCGCTCGCGCGACTGGGCCACCCGGGCATAGCGCTCGGCGTCGTAGACCCACTCGCGTCCGGTGGCGACCCACCCACCGGTGACACGGTCGACCGCACCGTCGACATCGAGCACCTTGAGCAGCAGCTCGAGCCGGGTGCGCCGCACGTCGACCGCGGTCTCGAGCGCCGCCGTCGACATCGCCTTCGGCGCCGCGGCCAGGGCACGCAGCACGGCATCGGCCTGCTCCTGTCGGGGCATCGAGGCCGAGGCGAAGTAGCGCCAGATGTCACGGTCCTCCGGGCCGGGGAGCAGGAGCACGTCGGCGTGGTCGGTGGCGCGCCCGGCGCGGCCTACCTGCTGGTAGTAGGCGACGGGTGACGAGGGTGCCCCGAGGTGGAGCACGAAGCCGAGGTCGGGCTTGTCGAACCCCATCCCCAGCGCGCTGGTCGCCACGAGCGCCTTGACCCGGTTGTCGCGCAGGGCGCCCTCGAGCTCTTCACGCTCGGCCGGGTCGGTGCGCCCGGTGTAGGCGCGCACCTCGTGCCCGGCCTCCCGCAGGGTGGCCGCGACGTCGTCGGCGGCCGAGACGGTCAGGGTGTAGACGATGCCGCTGCCCGGCAGGTCAGCCAGGTGGGCGACCAGCCAGGCGATCCGCTGCTCGGGAGCAGCCAGCGGCAGCACCCCGAGCCGCAGCGAGTCGCGCGCCAGCGGGCCGCGCAGGGTCAGCACCTCGTGCCCTCCGGCGCCGAGCTGCTCGGCGACGTCGGTCACCACCCGGGCGTTGGCCGTGGCCGTCGTCGCCAGCACCGGGGTGTCGCTGGGCAGGGTCTGGAGCAGGTCGCGGATGCGACGGTAGTCGGGCCGGAAGTCATGGCCCCAGTCGCTGACGCAGTGCGCCTCGTCGACCACGAGCAGGCCGCAGCGGCGGGCCAGGTCAGGCAGCTGCTCGTCGCGGAACCGGGGGTTGTTGAGCCGCTCCGGGCTCACGAGCAGCACGTCGACCTCGTCAGCCGCCAGGGCGGCGGCGACGTCACCCCAGTCCTGCGCGTTGGACGAGTTCATGGTCACCGCACGGATGCCGGCCCGGGCCGCGGCGGCCACCTGGTCGCGCATCAGGGCCAGCAGCGGCGAGATGATGATGCTCGGGCCGGCGCCCTGGGCCCGTCGCAGGGCCGTCGAGACGAAGTAGACCGCCGACTTGCCCCACCCGGTGCGCTGCACGACTAGGACGCGCTGGCGGGCCCCGACGAGGGTCTCGATGGCCTCGAGCTGCCCGTCGCGGAAGTCGACGTCGTCACGCCCGACCAGTCGGCGCAGGGCGACGCGCGCCTCGTCGGCGAGGGTGGCCGAGCCGGCGGCACCCGTGAGCGGGGCGGTGGGGGGTGGCGTCATACGACCACCGTATGCCGCCGCACCGACACGGCCCGCGGGTCATCCACAGGCCCGTGGCGAGGTCGACCACCATCGGCGAACCCGCCGCGATCCTCGACGACGCGCCGCGACCCCGGCCCACCCGGCCTAGGGTCAGGGCATGGCCATCGCCCGCAGACCCACCACCGTCGTCGACTGCCCCGACCCCGAGGCCCTCGCCGCGTTCTACGCCGCCCTGCTCGACTGGCAGGTCAAGGTCGAGGACGGGTGGGCCGAGGCCTGGAGCGAGGACTGGCCACCGCTCGCCTTCCAGAGGGTCGACGACTACCGCCGGCCCACGTGGCCGGACCAGGAGGTGCCGCAGCAGCACCACATCGACGTCGTCGTCGACGACCTCGACGAGGGTGAGGCGGCGGTGCGCGCGCTCGGGGCCACCAGGGCCGAGCACCAGCCCGGCACGACCTTCCGCGTCTTCCTCGACCCGGCCGGTCACCCGTTCTGCCTGTGTCTGGGCTGACCCCGCGGGGGCAGCGGGGGGCTGCGCTCGATCCGCGCGGCGGTCGACCGGACGACGTCGACCCCGTGACGGTTGGCGCCACCGACCCACCGCGGCTGCGAGGATGACGCCATGCCCGACGACACCTCCAGCGCGACCCCCGATGCCGACCCTGTCCCCGGCGACGCCCGCCGCACGGGCTACACCGTCGACGTCCCGCTGCGCTGGTCCGACATGGACGCCTACGGTCACGTCAACAACGTGCAGTTCCTGCGGCTGCTCGAGGACGCCCGCGTCATCGGTTTCGAGCAGTGGTTCGGGCGCGGACGCAGCCTGCTCGACCACGGCGTGCTCGTTACCCGTCACGAGATCGAGTACCTCGCGCCGCTCGCCTTCCGGCACGCTCCCGTCGCCGTCGACATGTGGTGCACCAAGGTCGGAGCGGCCTCCTTCGACCTCTCCTACGACCTGCGCGACCCCGAGGGGGTCGGTGACGTGACCTACGCCCGCGCAGCCACCGGCATCGTGACCTACGACTTCGACCGCGCCGCCCCGCGCCGCCTCGACCGCGAGGAGCGCGAGGTGCTCGAGGCGAATCTCGGCCCGGTGCAAGGGTTTCGGTGGCGCAGTCGATGAGCACGCCCATACTGCACTTCGACGACGAACGGGGCTACGCCGACTTCGCGACGTTCGTCGGACGGGCCCGCTCGCTCGACGCCGACGGGGCCATGCGCCTCCAGGCCGTCGGGGCCACCCTCGCGGCGCACGTGCAGGTGCTGCCGGGGCGCGGCCTGCTCGCCGACGGCGGCGTGACGGCGCTGCGGGCCTACGGGCTCGGTGAGTCCCTCGACCTCGATGTCGTCGTGCCCCTCGCGGCGCTCACCGACCGTCTCGCGCGCCACCCCACGGGGGTCGCGCTGCCCGTCCCCCCGACCGTCGTCTCGGTGTCGTGGGCCTCGCTGGCCGCGCCCCGCGGTGGCTGGGAGACGGTCGGCGAGGTCGCTGACGACGACCTCCGTGCCGCCGCGGTGGTGGGCATCGAGGAGGTCGCGCTGGGCAGCCGCACCGCTGACGGCCGCGCCTCCGGTGGTGCCCCCGCGCTCGCCGCGCTCCGGTATGCCGTGTGGTCACGGCTGACGCCCACCACCCCGCCCGTCCCGGCCGGGGCAGCATTCGCGGCGCACGTGCTCGGATTCCTCAGCGGCCCGGGGGCGGGCGGCACCGCGACGGTGCTCCAGCAGGGGCGCTGGGTGCGGTTGGCAGCGGCCCACGGACACGTGCTCGTGCGCTGAGCCACCCGGCCGTGAACGCCGAAACCGTTGTCCCTCAAGGTTCGTCGTGCCACTGGCCCCGCTCGACCAGCACCCGCTTGAGCACGTCGATGCGGTCGCTCACCAGGCCGTCCACCCCGAGGTCGAGCAGGCGCACCATCTCGTCGGGGTCGTCAACCGTCCACACGTGCACCTGCTTGCCGAGGCGGTGGGCGCGCTGCACGAAGCCCGGCGTCACCAGCCGCAGCGGCACACGACCGATCCGGTGCACGACGGGCACCTGCAGCACGGCAGCGGGGAGGCGGGCGAGGGCGCGGAGGGGGGCCGGGCCGAACCGCACGGCCGCTGTCTCGCGGGGGCCGGCAGCGGTGGCGACTCGGTCGCCGGCGAGGCGCCGGAAGGCCGCGAGCCGCCGGTCGGAGAACGACGCGACGCAGACCCGGTCGAGGGCCGAGTGCGCCCGCAGGACCTGCCACAGCGGCTCCACGGCGCCCGACGACTTGAGGTCGATGTTGAACCGTGCCGTCGGCAGCTCCTCGAGCAGCTCGGCCAGCAGCGGCACGGGCTCGCGCCCGGCGATGCGGGCCTGCGCGACCGTCGCCCAGGGCAGGCGCGCCACGAGGCCCGACCCGTCGGTCACCCGGTCGAGCCGGTCGTCGTGGAAGGCCACCACCTGGCCGTCGGCGGTCGCGTGCACGTCGGTCTCGAGGTAGCGGTAGCCGAGCCCGACCGCGGAGCGGAAGGCGGCCAGGGAGTTCTCGAGGCCCGCGTCGGGACCGCCGGCCACGCCGCCACGGTGGGCCAGCGCCAGGGGAGGCGCGCCCAGGTAGGGCCAGCCGGATGCACGGGTGGAGGACACCGCAGCACTCTGGCACGTGACCCGGGGAGACTCGGCGCAGGTGTGCACCGATGATGGTGGTGTGACCTCCTCACCCCACCGCCCCCTCGAGATGACGGACTGCCGACGTGAGTGCGAGTGGCTGACCACCGGTGAGCGGCTCGGCCACGAGCCGCTGTTCGTCTGCGACGGCTGCGGGTCCGAGTGGGTGCGCACCGAGTCGTGGACGCCGATCGACTGGATGGGCGAGGTGCCGCAGGCCGTCGTCGCCGAGCGCGCCCGAGCCTAGCTCTGCGCAGGAGCCCGACGCGCCCGCCGACCGGTGTCCCACGTCGGTCGAAGACCGGCCGGGCCCGCCCGAACGGCCCATGTCCGGCTGTCCGATTTATGGCTTATGGTCGAGGTAGGCGCTTCCACCGCCCGACCAGCTCCACCCGACCGACCAGCTCCACCCGACCGACCCGGCACCCCACCCCGCTCGCCGGTCGACCTGCCTGATCGCCCGCATCCACGGGCGACCCACCCGCACCACCCGCACCACCCGCCTACGACCCTCGGCTCCCACCGACCGGTCTGGTCCTCCCCCCACACCGGCCCGCCTGCGCTCGTGCTGACGCCATCGATCTCGTCGACGTCACTGCTGTGCGGCTGCGTGCCCTCCCGAAGGGCACCGCCATGATCCTCCCCACCTCGCGGTCCCTCCGACGTCGAAGCCCGTCCGCCCTCGCTGTGATCACGGTTCAGCCTCAAGGTCACGAACCTCTACTCCACCGCGAGCGAGGTCTCCTTCGGCGCCACGGTCGTGGCCGGCATCCGGGCGCGTGTGCCCTGGTCGACCCGCACTCCGTCGTCGACACCTCGCGCAACGGCAACGGCCCCGCTGGGGCGGGCGACCTCGGCGGCGTCGTCTGGGTCAAGCACCCCGGTGAGTTCGAAAGCGCCTGTGAGCGCTGCGAACCCGGCTCCGGGCAGTGGTCGGCTTCCGGGCCACCGACATCGTGAGCAGATCGCTCACTGCCGGCCTCCTCGGCTGAGGAGGCACCTCCAGGGGCGCTCCGCCTCCGCACGGTTCATCCGCTCCCCGAGAGGGGGGGGAGCGGCGGAACCATGGCGGGGAGCGGAGCGCCCACGGTCAGAAGGGCTCGTCCGGGCCCAGCATCCCCAGCCAGCGGATCGGTGCCTCACGCACCTCGCGGGCCTCCTGCGTGCTCACCGACCCGAGCACTCTCAGCCAGCTCGCGGCGCGGCTGAGCACCCCCAGGGTGCGGGCCGCCGACAGCGCTGTGAGGTTGGCGGCCGTCGGGCCCCCGTAGGCCTCCAGATAGGCGTCGCGGGCGGCGACGACCCGCGGGTCCTCCAACCCGACCCCGAGGGGCTCGGCCGTGTCGCGCAGGGCGACGAGCAGCGACGAGAAGGGGTGCCCCACGACGGCGTCGCCCCAGTCGAAGACCCGCGCGCCGCTGCGGAAGACGTTGTCCCGGTGCAGGTCGTCGTGCTGCACCGACGAGTGGTGCGGCTCGCGCTCGAGCAGGCCGGCCAGGTCCTCGACGAGACCACGCCGGCCGGCGGCCGCCTCGACCACGGCCCGCTCCTGCTCGGTGCGGGCATGAGGACGAGCCTCGGCGACGACCTCGTCGAGCAGCTGGGGTAGCCGAGCCGGCCGGTGGTCGGGCGCGCCGGCCGCCAGCAGCTCGTCGACGTGAGGGACGACCTGGAGCTGCAGCTCGGCATACCCCCGCAGGGCGTGGTTCCAGACCTCCAGTGCCTCCGGCGTGTTCGTCGCCAGCACCGCCCCGCCGTCGGGCAGCAGGAGCCAGCCGCGAGGCACGTCGACCGCGTAGGGGATCAGCACCCGGTCACCGGCCCGACGCGACAGCACCGGCACCAGTGAGACCTCGGCGACCGTGGCGGGCCCGGGGGCCTTCAGCCACACCGAGCCTGCCGTGGTCGGCAGCCGCAGGACCGTCGACCACGGTCGCAGGTGGGGCTGCTGCGTCTCACCCGTGCGCCGTATGCCGTGGGCGGCCAGGGCGTCGTCGGCCCACGCCGTGGACTGCTCGCGCCACTGCGGGGTCGACCACACCGCCAGGCCGGACCTCGTCATGCGCTCAGCCTGCCAGCAGCACCCACGCGGTGGTGTCGGTCGGCAGCATCCCGTCGGCGGCCAGGTCGCCCGAGCAGAGCACGACCTCGCCGGCCGGAAGCGCCACGGGGATGACGCCGAGGTTCGCCACGACCGCGACCGTCCGGGTGGTGGAGTCACCCGTCTCGGTCGTGGCGGTGGAGGCGAGCGCCACGACGTGCGGCAGGGCGGCATACGCCTCGAGCCACTGCAGGTCGCGTGAGCCCAGGCCATGGGTCCGACGGGCCGTGAGCAGAGCGCGGTAGAGCTCCAGCGTGGAGCCGGCAACCCCCTCCTGCTGGTCGACGGCGTAGTCGCCGTAGACCTCGGGCTGCGGCAGCCACGGCTCGCCCTGGGCGCCGGTGCCGAAGCCGAAGGCCTCGGCGTCCTTGACCCACGGCATCGGCACGCGGCAGCCGTCGCGACCGAGCTCCGTGCCGCCGGAGCGCAGGAACGCGGGGTCCTGTCGGTAACGGTCGGGCATGTCGGTGGAGTCGGGCAGCCCGAGCTCCTCACCCTGGTAGAGGTAGGCCGCCCCGGGGAGCCCGAGCATGAGCGCCGTTGCGGCACGTGCCCGCTGGAGGCCCAGGGCGCGGTCGGGCTGGGGGTCGTCGGCGCCGATCCCGTTGGGGCGCCGACGATCCTGGCGCAGGCCGAGGCGCGAGGCGTGGCGCACGACGTCGTGGTTGGACAGCACCCAGGTGCTCGGGGCGCCGACCCGGGCCGCTGCCGCGAGCGAGTGGTCGATGACCTCGCGCAGCCGCGGGGCCTCCCACGGGCACGAGAGGAAGTCGAAGTTGAAGGCCTGGTTCATCTCCGTCGGCCGCACGTAGAGCGCCATCCGCTCCGGGGGCTCGACCCACGCCTCGGCGCAGAGGATGCGGGAGGGGGAGGCGTACGTGTCGAGCACTTGGCGCCAGCCCTCGTAGATCTCGTGCACGCCGTCCTGGTCCCACATCGGGGCGTCGCGCGTCTCGCGCTGCGTCTCGGCGCCGCTGGCGTCGGGAGCGCCGTGCTCGCCCTCGCCGTGCTCGTCGCGGTTGCCCAGCAGCTCAGTGGGCTCCGACCAGTCGGGCAGGCCCTCGCGCTTGACCAGGCCGTGCGCGACGTCGACGCGGAACCCGGCGACGCCGCGGTCGAGCCAGAAGCGCAGGACCGACTCGAACTCCTCGCGCACCTGCGGGTTGGTCCAGTCGAAGTCGGGCTGCTTGGTGTCGAAGAGGTGGAGGTACCACTGACCCGGGGTGCCGTCGGCCTCGGTGACGCGGGTCCAGGCCTCGCCGCCGAAGACGGAGCGCCAGTTGTTCGGCGGCGTGGCGCCGTCGCCGCCGAGGCCGTCGCGGAACAGGTAGCGGGCGCGCTCGGCCGAGCCGGGGGTGGCGGCCAGGGCCTGCTGGAACCACGGGTGCTCGTCGGAGGAGTGGTTGGGGACGAGGTCGACGACGACCTTGAGGCCGAGACGGGTGGCCTCGCCGATCATGGCGTCGGCGTCCTGCAGGGTGCCGAAGACGGGGTCGATGTCGCGGTAGTCGGCGACGTCGTAGCCCGCGTCCGCCTGCGGCGAGGTGTAGAACGGCGAGCACCACAGGGCGTCGACCCCGAGGTCGCGCAGGTAGGGCAGGCGGGCGGTGATGCCGGGCAGGTCGCCGATGCCGTTGCCGTCGCTGTCGGACCACGAGCGGGGATAGACCTGGTAGGTGACGGCATGGCGCCACCAATTGGCGTCCTCGGCTGGTGGGGGAGTGGCCGGGAGGTCGGTGGTGGGGGTCTGTTCGGTGGCGAGGGTCACGGTGACCAGCCTGCCGTCCGGTCGGCAGTGGGCAAAATCGATGGAGCCGGTTGAACCCGGTGGCGTTGGCGGGTCGCTGGTGACGAGCGTCGCGGCAGCGTCTGTGAGGATGGAGCGGTGAGCTTCTACGAGGAGGTCGGGGGTCGCCCGACGTTTGCCCGGCTGGTGCACGAGTTCTACCGCGGAGTGGCCGAGGACCCCGGTCTGCGCGCGCTCTACCCCGAGGAGGACCTCGGTCCCGCGCAGGACCGGCTCCTCGGCTTCCTCGAGCAGTACTGGGGCGGGCCCACGACCTACAGCGAGCAGCGGGGCCATCCCCGCCTGCGCATGCGCCACCACCCGTATGCCGTCACCCCCACCCAGCGCGACCGCTGGCTCACGCACATGATCGGGGCCGTCGACCTGCTGCGCGACGACGGCACCCTCGACGCCACCCACGACCTGCTGCTGCGCGACTACCTGCACAGGGCCGCCGAGTCCCTGGTCAACGCCCCCGACGAGCCGGCTGCGCCGGGCGGGCAGGGCGGGCACGCAACGCTCTGAGCGCGCCACCCGACATGCTTCAGGGTCAACAGAGCGGCATACGGGCCGGTCCTGCGCTGTGGCGCGTGTCCGGGAGACCCCTCAGGCGGCCCGAGTCCTCGGCGGAGGCCACACAGGGATCCCGCGGCGCGCGTCCAGCCAGGACCGGAGCGCCCACCGCACCCAGTCTGGCTCGAGCATCACGTCCTCCCACGAGAAGCGCAGGACCGCCCACTGCCAGACGGTCAGCCCGGTGTAGCGACGGGCGTCACGGCGCAGGTGCCGGCGTGAGCTGTGGGGCCTCGAAGCCCTCGGCCTCGAGAGCGAGCAGCAGGCGGGGGTCGCCGAGGTCGACCCTGGCCCACAGGCCGCAGTCCCAGATGGCGTGCTGCGGCTCGGTGTAGCTCGGGGATCTCCGAGATGATGGCGCGTTCGCGGTCGGCGGCAGGCAGGTTGCGCCAGCTCGGGTGCACGGCAGTGGCGTCGGCAGCGTTGAGGTGACGGGTGCGCTGGTAGGTCACCCAGGGCCTGTGCGGCTCGGTCTTCACCGCCCACCCGTGGGCGACGGCGGCCGACAGGTGTGAGAGGGTCCCGCTGGTCAGGTGCGCCACGCGCTGGTGCTCGGTCACCGTCCGCAGCTGACGCCAGGTGGCGCAGTCACCGAATCGGCGCAGCACCTGCCCGACGTCGTGGCTCGATGCCCTCATGGAGCCAGCCTCCTCATCGCGCGGCGCCACTGCTCGCGTCATCCACAGGCCACCCGGACATGCCCCACGGGTGAGGTGGGCGGCGAGTCTCGGGGCACCCTCTCCGTGGCGCAGGTCGGGGAGCGCGTACCCAGTCGCCTCCAGGCGTCAGCGGCGGGGTCGGCGTCGGGGTCAGGTCGGGGACGGAGGCAGGACCATGCCGACCGGCACGACGAGGCCGGCCTCGTCAAAAGCCTTGAGCACCCGCTCGCGCATCTCGCGCTGCACCCCGACGTTCTGCGTCGGAGCGCAGCGGGCGAGCACCCGGATCGTCGCGATCCCGGCCGTCACCGACTCGACCCCGGCGACGGTGGGGGCCTCGACGAGGTCATCGTCCCAGGGCGGCTCGGTGGGCATCGAGGCCAGTGCGCTGTTGATGACCTCGATGGCGCGGGGCACGTCGTCGCGAGACCCGACGGGGATGTCGACGACCGCCATCGACCAGCCCTGGGAGCGGTTGCCGATGCGCAGGATCTCGCCGTTGCGCACGTACCAGACGATGCCGGTCCAGTCGCGGATGCGGGTGACCCGCAGCGAGACCTCCTCGACGGTGCCGACGACCTCGCCGGTGTCGACGACGTCACCCACGCCGTACTGGTCCTCGACGATCATGAAGATGCCCGATAGGAAGTCCTTGACCAGGCTCTGCGCACCGAAGCCCAGCGCCACGCCCCCCACGCCTGCCGAGGCGAGGAGCGGCCCGAGCGGCAGGCCCAGCAGCGACATCACGGTGAGCAGGGCGATGCCCAGCACGACGAACGAGGTGATGCTGCGCAGCAGCGAGCCCATCGTCGTCGTGCGCTGGACGTGCCGCTGGTGGGCCAGGCCCGCGGCGTCGGCCAGGGCTCGGCCCGCCCGCCCGGGCAGGGTGGGGATGCGGGCGGCGCTGCGGCTGGTCGCCGCCACGACGGTGCGCGCGATGACACGGTGCAGCACCCAGCGCAGCACGACAGCGCCGACGAGGGTGACGACGATCAGCAGCGGCGTGCCGAGGAGCCGGTCCCACACCGAGCCGGTGTTCGCGGAGGGCAGGATCGTGCGCAGCGCCTCGGCGAGCCGGATGAGGGCCCCCTCAACCACGCTTGGCATCCGCCTCCTGGGCTCGCACCGCCGTCCGCACCGTGTCGAGGTTCTCGCTCACGAGGCGGCGCAGGGCGGGCGGAGCGTCGGGGTGCTCCTCGAGCCAGGAGCTCGTGGTCGCCTCCAGCTCGGGGCCGACGAGGCCGAGCGGGTAGAAGAAGGTGACGATCCGCTCGCGGATCGCGGCCGAGCGCGACTCCCACACCGGCAGCAGCATCTCGTGCCACTTCGCGACGTAGTCGCCGAGCAGCGCCTCGGCGTCGAGGGCCCGGTTGAAGCCGGTGCCCAGCGCCTCGATGACGGAGTTGGGCTGACCGTCCTCCTCGACCGCCAGGCGCCAGGCCTGGGCCTTCGCCTGCGGCGTCGGACGGGCCGCCTGCGCGTGGAAGGCGCGCTCACGACCGACGGCGGTGCGGTCGCGGGCCGCCTCGTCCTCGATCTCGGCCTCGTCCGCCGCACCGGCCGCGGCGAGGGCCGAGAGGAAGACCCAGCGCAGGTCCTGGTCCATCTCGAGGCCGGGGTAGGGCGCCGTGCCGTCGAGCGCGCCGCGGAGCCGGGCGACGTCCTGCTCACCGTGGCCGAGCCGGGCGAAGGCGGTGACGAGCTGGTACTGCCGGTCGCTGCCGGGCTCGGCGGTCTGGGCGAGGTCGCGCAGGGCGTCGGCGACGGCCCGCACCCGCGCGGCCCGGTGGGCTGGTGCGGTGAAGGCGGTGGCCGAGGTGATGAGCGACGACGGGATCTGCTTGGTGGTCTGCAGGATCGTGCGCAGGACCGTCGACTGCTGCTCGACGGCGGCGCATGCGAGCAGCACGGTCACGAGGTCCCCGGGAGCCAGGTCGCCCTCGCGCACCATCTCCCACAGCGAGCCGATGACGATCGAGCGCGGGAGGCTGTCGGCGAAGTCGGCCGCGTGCGCGAGGGCCGTGGCCAGCGAGCGGTCGTCGAAGCGCAGCTTGGCGTAGCTGAGGTCGTCGTCGTTGGGCAGGATCAGGTCGGGCTGTGTCAGGCCGACGAGGTCGGGCAGCGGCGTCTGCTCGCCCTCGACGTCGACCTCGTGGCGGCTGGTGCGCTGCAGCACGCCGTCCTGCAGCGAGTAGAGACCCACCGCGATGCGGTGCGGCCGCAAGGTCGGGTAGGCCGGGTCGGCGGTCTGGATGATGCTCGCCTGCGTGATCGTGCCCGACTCGTCGGCCTCGAGCTCGACGCGCAGGGTGTTGACCCCGGAGGTCTTGAGCCAGGCCTGCGACCACGCGCTGAGGTCGCGGCCCGACCCGGCCTCGAACTCGGCGAGGAGGTCGGCGAACTGCGTGTTGCCCCAGGCATACTTCGCGAAGTAGGTGCGCAGCCCGGCGGTGAAGGCCTCGCGCCCGACGTAGGCGACGAGCTGCTTGAGGATCGACCCGCCCTTGGCGTAGGTGATGCCGTCGAAGTTGACGAGCACGTCGTCGAGATCGCGGATGTCGGCGTAGACGGGGTGGGTCGACGGCAGCTGGTCCTGCTGGTAGGCCCAGGTCTTCTCGTGGCTCTGGAAGGTCGTCCACGCGTCGGGCCACGGCGTGCCGGCCTCGGCCTGGGCGACGGTCGACGCCCACTCGGCGAAGGACTCGTTCAGCCACAGGTCGTCCCACCACTGCATCGTGACGAGGTCGCCGAACCACATGTGGGCCAGCTCGTGCAGGATGGTCAGACCGCGCCGCTCGATGGTCGACTGCGTGACCTTGCCGCGGAAGACGTAGACCTCGGTGATGGTGACGCACCCGGCGTTCTCCATGGCCCCGGCGTTGTACTCCGGTGTGAAGATCTGGTCGTACTTCGCGAACGGGTACTCGCAGTCGAACTCGCGCTCGAAGAACTCGAAACCGGTCTTGGTCAGCTCGAAGATGTGCTCCGCGTCGACGTGCCCCATCAGGGACTTGCGGGCGTAGATCGCCATGGGCACCGGACCCTTGCGCGACGGTGCCTCGTCCCGCACGACCTCGTAGGGGCCGGCGACGAGCGCCGTGACGTACGACGACAGTCGCGGCGTCGGCTCGAAGGCCCAGGTGCGACAGGCGGCCCCGCCACGATCGGTGACGTCGCTCGGCTCCGGGGTGGGGGAGTTCGAGACCAGCTGCCAGTGGGCGGGAGCAGTGACGGTGAAGGCGAAGGTGGCCTTGAGGTCCGGCTGCTCGAAGACCGCGAAGACCCGGCGGGAGTCGGCGACCTCGAACTGCGAGTAGAGGTAGACCTCGTCGTCGACCGGGTCGACGAAGCGGTGCAGGCCCTCGCCGGTGTTGGTGTAGCGCCCGGTGGCCGCGACGACGACCTCGTTGTCGACCGCCAGCTCCGGCAGGGTGATCCGTGAGTCGGTGACGAGGACGGCGGGGTCGAGGGACTCGCCGTTGAGCGTGATCGCGTCGACCGACTCGCCGTCGAAGTCGAGGAAGGTCTCGGCGCCCGCCTGGGCCGAGAAGCGGATGGTGCTCGACGTGGTGAAGGTGCGGGGCCCGGTCGTCAGGTCGAGGACCACGTCGTAGCTGTCGACGCTGACCAGCGCCGCACGGGTGGCCGCTTCGTCGCGGGTGAGGTTGGTACCGGGCACGTCGGGCTCGCTTCTGCATGGGTGGATCGGCGGGTGGGGAGCCGCCTCGTGGGCGGCGTCCATCGTTGCACGACCACACGCAGTGAGAGGATCTGGTCATGACGCCTGTGCAGAAGCCCGCCGCCGCGACGGCCGCCAAGAAGACGACCGCCACCCGCCGCCCCAAGCGCGAGAAGGTCGAGATGTGGTTCGACCCCGCCTGCCCGTGGGCCTGGATGACCTCCCGCTGGCTCATGGAGGTCGAGCAGGTGCGCGACATCACGGTGACGTGGTCGGTGATGAGCCTGGCCGTGCTCAACTCGGGCCGCGACCTGCCCCCGGCCTACCAGGAGCTGATGACCAAGGCGTGGGGCCCGGTCCGGGTCGTCATCGCCGCGGCCGAGGCCCACGGTCAGAAGGTCGTCAAGCCCCTCTACGACGCCATGGGCACCCGGATCCACCTCGAGGGCAACAAGGACTACGCCCAGGTCGTGGTCGAGTCGCTCGCGCAGGTCGGCCTTCCGGCCACCCTGGCCAAGGCCGCCACCCAGAAGAAGTACGACGCCGCCCTCAAGCGCAGCCACAAGCGCGGTATCTCGCTCGTCGGCGAGGACGTCGGCACGCCGGTCGTCTCCGTCGGCGGGACGGCGTTCTTCGGCCCGGTCGTGACGCCCGCCCCCAAGGGAGAGGCCGCCGGCCGACTCTGGGACGGCACCCTCCTGGTCGCCAGCACACCCGGCTTCTACGAGATCAAGCGCACCCGCACGCAGGGCCCGGTGTTCGACTGATGCGGGTCCACATCGGTGGTGACCACGCGGCCTACGACCTGCACCAGGCCCTCGTGGCCCATCTGACCGGGGCCGGACACGACGTGACCGACCACGGCCCGCACGTGCTCGACCCCGAGGACGACTACCCGGTGGCCGTGCTGAGGGCCGCCTGCGCCGTCGCCGCTGACCCGGAGTCGCTCGGCGTCGTCCTCGGGGGGTCGGGCAACGGCGAGCAGATCGCCGCCAACAAGGTGCCCGGCGTGCGGGCGGCGCTCGCGTGGAGCGTCGAGCTCGCCACGCTGGCCCGTGAGCACAACGACGCCCGGGTCGTCTCGATCGGCGGCCGCTTCACTGCCCTCGAGGAGGCTGCAGCCATCGTCGACGCCTTCCTCGCGACGCCCTTCTCCGGGGTGGAGCGCCACGCCCGCAGGCTCGCCATGGTCGCGGCCTTCGAGGCGGACGGGACCCTCCCCGACCAGGCCTGAGCACGGAACAAACGCGCGGGGGGAGTTGTACGGATTGCCGGGACACGGGCGGGCCCGTTGCCCCACAATCAGGACCAGGCGCACGGTGCTCTCGACTCGATCCTCCGACCATCCTCGACCCCACGGCAGGCGGTGACCCTTGACCCTTCGGACACCGGCCCCCGCGGCCGTCGACCCCCTCCAGGCCGGCGATCAGGCCGAGACGACGGTCGTGCTGCCCACCCGCGGCGTCCGGGACCAGGGTCGCGTGGTGCGATCTGCACACGACCTGGGTCGGTGGATGCGACAGAGCCAGACCGCCCGCGGCATCGGGTTCCTGCTGCTGGGCCTGATGATGTGCCTTGTCGGCGTCTGGCGGCCCTACACGATCCCCCCGAGCGCCTACGCGCCTGCAGTCCTGCTGGCCGCCCTCTACCTGCGGCCCTCGTGGATGACGGCCGTCGCCGTGGCGTTCCCGATCGAGCTGATCGTCCTGACCGCGGCCACCAGCTGGAACCGGGGGATCGCCGTCTCGTCCTGGGGGGCGCTGGTCGCCAACGCCCTGGTCATCCTGATGGCTTACGCAGCCAATCGCTCCCGCTCGCGGGTCGGGGTCGAGGGGCACGGCGGCGAGTCGATGTTCGTCGACCTGCGCGACCGGCTCAAGGCGTTCGGCGAGCTGCCCGCCCTGCCGGCGGGGTGGCACGCCGAGAGCGCGGTCGAGTCGGCCTACGGCCAGTCCTTCTCCGGTGACTTCGTCGTCGCCACCAAGGGGCGCGAGGGGCAGCACCTCGAGATCACGGTGGTCGACGTCTCGGGCAAGGGCGTCCAGGCCGGCACCCGCTCGCTCCTGCTGTCGGGCGCCCTCGGTGGCCTGCTCGGCGAGACCCGACCCGACCGCTTCCTCGGCGCCGCCAACAGCTACCTCGTCGCGCAGCAGTGGGACGAGGGCTTCGCCACGGCCGTGCACGTCTCGATCGACCTCACCACCGGCCTGTACGACGTCGGCACGGCCGGCCACCCCGCGGCCGTGCAGTTCCACCGCGGGTCGGGGCGGTGGTCGGTGCTCGACTCGACGTCGGGTCCGGTGCTCGGGGTGCTCGACGGTGCGGAGTACCACCGCACCCAGGGCTCGCTCGAGCGGGGTGACGCGCTCGTGCTCTACACCGACGGGGTCATCGAGACCCGCGACCGCGACCTCAGCGCCGGTGTCGACCGGATGCTGGGCACCGCGGAGCGCCTGGTCACCAAGGGCTTCAAGGGTGGTGCGGCCCGCATCTGCGCGGCCGCGGGAGCGGGCGAGAGCGACGACCGCGCCGTCGTCATGATCTGGCGCGACTGACCGCAGACGGCGCCACGACCCGGGGTCGGACGGCAGCGGTCAGCGGATGTCGTCGTCCTGACCGTCGAGGCCGTCGAGGCCGACCTTGGCCTTGTCGACGCCCTGGGCGATCTGGTCGCTGTGCTGCCCGCCGGTCTTCTCGTCGACGAAGGCCCCGGCCTTGTCGAGGCCGTCACCCACCTGGTTGCCGTGCTGGTCGACGAGCTCGCCCGCCTTCTCCTTCGCCTGGTCGGCGAGGTCGGAGATGTTGTCGAAGAGGCCCATGGTGATCGACTCCTGTGATGCTGGGGGGTGGGTGGCCCGCAGGGGCGTGGCCCCGGCGATCCCCGCCCACCCTAGGACGGAGTGGACCCGTGCGGCATCGGAACAGCGAACTGTCAGGAAACACCCGGTGCCCGGCCTGGCCGCTAGCATCGCGGCCGTGCCATCCGACCTGCCCACTCCCGAGCGCCGCCTCATCGGTGACCCGATGCGCGAGACCGGTCTGCGCCACGTGCGCACCTTCAACGGACGCCAGGGTCGACGCAGCGAGCTCACCGACGAGCGCCTCGCGAGCTTCGGACCCCGGCGCCAGCTGCCCCCGGGCCTGCTCGACCCGCAGGCGGCCTTCGGCCGGGAGGCCCCGGTCGTGCTCGAGATCGGCTGCGGCCACGGCGCGGCCGCCGTCGCCTTCGCCGGTGCTCACCCCGAGCGCGACCTCGTCGCCCTCGACGTGCACGTGCCCGGGCTGGCGCGCCTCATGGCCCTCGCCGAGGAGGCTGGCGTGGGTGGCAACCTGCGGGTCGACCGAGAGGACGCCGTCGCGTTCCTGGTCGAGCGGGTCGCGCCGGCACAGCTCGACACCATCCACCTGTTCTTCCCCGATCCCTGGCCCAAGGAGCGCCACCGGCGCCGCCGGTTCCTGCGCCCCGACACCCTCGACCTCATCGCCGACCGGCTGGCTCCCGGGGGTGAGCTGCTCCTGGCCACCGACCAGACGTTCTACGCCGACCATGTCCGGGAGGTGGTCGGCCACCACGGCGGGCTGGTCGTCTCGCCGGGCTCACGGCCTGCGTGGCGACCTGTGGCGGGCTTCGAGGCCAAGGCGCTCGCGGCAGGGCGCACGGTCAGCGAGCTGAGGCTGACTCGAGCGGGCTGATCTCAGCTCGCGAGGCGGCGGTGACGAGGTGGAGCGGGCGACGAGAATCGAACTCGCGTAATCAGTTTGGAAGACTGGGGCTCTACCATTGAGCTACGCCCGCGCTGACGCGCCGACCGGGGTCGGGGGGATGCGTCCGAGGGGCTAGCCTAGTGGCAGTGCTCGGGCACGAGCCAAATCCGGCTCGGTCCCACGAGTCCACGGGGTATGGCGCAGCTTGGTAGCGCGTCCGCTTTGGGAGCGGAAGGCCGCAGGTTCAAATCCTGTTACCCCGACTCGGTCAGCTCACCCGGACTCGGTGACGTCACCCGACCCGGTCCGGCCCGGCTGGGCCGCGGTCAGCCCCAGCACCTCGCGGATGCCCGACCCGGTGCCGTCGGCCTCGAGCGCCACGACGACCCGGTCGACGCTGCGGGCCGTGGGCCACGCGTGCCGCGCGACGAGGGCGACCGCGAGGACGGCACCGACGGCATACGTGAACCACGAGCTGGGCGACCAGGCGAAGGCTACGACGATGCCGATGAGGGCGGGGGTCTCGGCGAGCACCGCCCGCACGAAGAGCAGACGCTGGAAGGCAGCCTGCGCCTGCTGGTGCGTCTGCGCGACCGGCTCTGAAGCCGCCAGCGGTGCGACCCGGTAGCCGACCCGCTCGATCAGCAGGTGCATCGCGGCCGCGACCACGACGACGGCGAGCACGGCCATCAGCGGCGGGGCCGCGAGCGGCAGGATGAGGGCGAACGCGACGCCGATGAGCACGATCCCGGACGTCATGCCACCCACCACCACCTGGAGCACGCGCAGGGCTGGTGTCGGCGCGGCGACGGGGGAGGACGAGGGGGATGACGAGCTCATGGCGCCAACCTAGCGGGGCGCTCGGCAGCACCGGGGACGACGCCCGAAGCGACGATTCGGCACCGCACGGCCGGGCGGCTAGCATGGTCCTTCGTCCGCCGTGCGGCAAGGACGGGCCGGACAGGCCCGTCGTCCTGCTCGCCCTTCCCGGACTCCGCCAGCCCGGCCGCCATCGCCGTCCGAGCCTCTGCTCGGTCACGCGGGCGTGCGGTGCACCACCCCCCAGCCGATCTGAAGCCTTGGAGAGCCCTGTAGTGAAGAGTGCCGTCGAGACCCTCAACCCGACCCGGGTCAAGCTCACCGTCGAGGTGCCCTACGACGAGCTCAAGCCGAGCCTCGACGCGGCCTACAAGACGATCGGCGCGCAGATCCAGGTGCCCGGCTTCCGCAAGGGCAAGGTGCCCACGCGGATCATCGACCAGCGGGTCGGCCGCGGCGCCGTGCTGCAGGAGGCCGTCAACGAGGCCCTGCCGAAGTTCTACGGCCAGGCCATCGACGAGAACTCGGTGCGTCCGCTCGGGCAGCCCGACGTCGACGTGACCGAGGTGCCGGCCGAGGTCGGCCAGGACCTCAAGTTCACCGTCGAGGTCGACGTGCGCCCCGAGATCACGCTGCCCGACTACTCCGCGATCGCCGTCGAGGTCGACCCCGTGGCCGCGAGCGACGACGACATCGACGAGCGGATGACCACCCTGCGTCAGCGCTTCGGCACCCTCAAGGGCGTCGACCGCGCGGCCCAGGAGGGCGACTTCGTCTCGATCGACCTCAAGGCCACCATCGGCGGCGAGGAGATCGACGCCGTCACCGGGGTCTCCTACGAGGTCGGCTCCAAGAACATGATCGAGGGCATCGACGACGCCCTCGTCGGCATGAACGCCGGCGAGACCAAGGACTTCAGCGCCCCGCTCGCCGGTGGCGACCACCAGGGTGAGGCCGCCCAGTGCGTCGTCACCGTCGCGTCGGTCAAGGAGCGCGAGCTGCCCGAGCTCGACGACGACTTCGCCCAGCTCGCCTCCGAGTTCGACACCCTCGAGGAGCTGCGCGCCGACCTGACGAAGCAGGCCGAGCAGGCCAAGCGCTTCGAGCAGGGTGTGCAGGCCCGCGACAAGGTGCTCGACTCCCTGCTGGCGGCGGTCGACGTGCCGGTGCCCGACAGCATCGTCGAGGCCGAGGTGCACTCGCACCTCGAGGGTGAGAGCCGCCTCGAGGACGACGAGCACCGCGCCGAGGTCACCGAGAGCACCCGCAAGGCCCTGCGGGCGCAGCTGCTCCTCGACGCGATCGTCGAGAAGGAAGAGATCACGGTCGAGCAGCCCGAGCTCATCGAGTACATCGTCATGTCGGCCCAGCAGTACGGCATGGACCCCAACCAGTTCGCCCAGGCGATCGACGGCCAGGGGCAGGTGCCGGCCATGGTGGCCGAGGTGGGCCGCCGCAAGGCGCTCGCCCACGTGCTCGAGCGCGCCACGGTCACCGACACCGACGGCAACGTCGTCGACCTCAACGCCCTCGAGCTGTCCGACGAGGCCGACGACGTCGTCGAGTCCGAGGCCGTCGAGGCGGTCGAGGCCGTCGAGGTCACCAACGGGCCGGACGACGAGGCCAGCACCAGCTGACGGGTCGCGGCCCGGGTCGCGGGCCGCTCCACGTTCGACCAGGATCCGGTCAGTCGCCTCGCGCCTGACCGGATCCTGTCGTCCCGGGCTCGACCACGGCCCGGCGTGCGCGCGTAGGATCAATCTCTCGGTCGCACCGGACCCACACGACCACGGCGGAAGGAGCGGCTCATGCGGCACCCCCACCTCGTCTCGGGCCGTCGACTGCGGGCCGCGCTGGGGGCAGCCACCCTGGCTGCCGCCACCCTGGTCCCCGCGGTCACCGCTCGCGCGGTCCCGGTTCCCGAACCGGTCGCGACGGTCAACCCGTCGGCTGGCAGCTTCTACCCCGTGCCCGCCACACGACTCGTGGGCGCCGCGACGGGGCAGTCGCTCTCGCCCGGGGTGCCGCTGCGGGTGCCCGTCCTCGGTCGTCCCGGGCTGCCGACCGCGGGCGTGTCGGCCGTCGTGGTGAACGTCACCGTGAGCGCGACCTCGGCCCGCACCACCCTGGTCGCCCTCCGTCCCGGTCGGGGCCCCCTGGCCTCCGCTCGTCCGACGACGTCGGTGACGGTGCCGCCGGACGGCACCCGCACGAGCCTGGTGACGGTGCCGCTCGACCCCGAGGGCGCCCTCGACGTCGTCACGTCGTCGCCGGCCCTGATCACCGTCGACCTCGTCGGCCTGTATGCCGCCGACGACACGGTCGTCGCCACTTTCGGCTCCAGCGGTGGCTACCAACCGAGCGACCCCGTCCGGCTCCTGGGGCCTGGTCTCGGTGTCGAGCCGGCGCCCCCGGTCGGGGACACCCTCGACCCCACACCGTCCCCGACCCCCACCGTCGACCCGGTGCTCGCGTCGCCGCTCCCGGGCGGCGGGGTGCGCCGGGTGGCGGTCGACCTCGGCGACGGCACGGCCCGGCACGTGACCGCGCTGCTGCTGCGGGTGTCGGTCGTCTCGGCTCCGTCCCGCGGGCAGGTGACCGTGGCCGCCGACGCCGCTTCGGGGGCCCGCTCGTCCGACGGGTCCGTGCCGCTCGGCCCGTTCGGTCCTCCCGGCCCGTTCGGCGCCGCCGGACCGGGCGCGGTGCCCGCCTCCCCGACCAGTAGCCCGTCGACCACCCTCTCCACGCCGACGCTCTCGCTCGACCGGGGGGTCACGGCCTCCAACCTCGCCGTCGTCCCTGCCCTGCTCGACGACGAGGGACTGATCCGGCTGACCGTCTCCAACGGCTCGTCCACCACGGTGCCCGTCGTGGTCGACCTCGTCGGCTTCTACGACGACGGAGGTCTCGGGGCCGACCTGCGGTTCCGCGCTCTACCGGTCGGCCGGGTGCTCGACACCCGCACCGGCTCCGGAGCCGCACCGCTCGGGACCGGGGGACCGCGGGTCGTCAGCCCGCCCGCCGACGTGGTCGGCGACAACACCTTCGCCCTGGTCGGGTCGCTCACCACCCTGACCACCTCGACCGGAGCCCAGGGGGTGACCGAGCTCGCCCTGCGACGTGACGAGCTCGCAGCTTCGGCTCCCACCGCGGCGACGGCAGGGTCGTTGCCCGCCGGTGCCGCAGACCAGGCCACCACGTCCGTGCAGGCCGAGGTCGGAGCATCCGGGCGCCTCGTCCTGACGGCGTCGAGCGGACCGGTCGAGGCGGTGCTCGACGTGGTCGGCTCGTTCGAGGCCTACCCCGCGGTGGAGGACCCCGACCTGCGCGACTGGGTCCATGCCGTGCCGTCGTGGCAGGTGCGTGCCCTCGCTCGCTGAGTGCGCTCACGGCGAACAGGGCCGTCTTCGGGATTCCTGTGTCGGGGCCTGACGTTAGGGTCACTGGAAGGCTCCTGCCGATGGTGGGCAGGACAACGTCACGAGAAGGAAAAGAGACCGCAGTGGCCCCACAGCGTGAGATCGTCGCCGCCGGTGAAGGCATGGGTGGGCTGGACGACCACATCTACAACCGTCTCCTCAAGGAACGGATCATCTTCCTCGGGTCCGAGGTCCGCGACGACAATGCCAACGCCATCTGCGCGCAGATGCTCCTGCTCGCGGCGGAGGACCCTGAGAAGGACATCTGGCTCTACATCAACAGCCCTGGTGGGTCGGTGACGGCCGGCATGGCCATCTTCGACACCATGCAGTGGGTGCCGAACGACGTCGCCACCGTGGCGATGGGGATGGCGGCCTCGATGGGTCAGTTCCTCCTCAGTGCGGGCACCCCCGGCAAGCGGTATGCCACCCCGCACGCGCGGGTCATGATGCACCAGCCGTCGGGCGGCATCGGCGGCACGGCCAGCGACATCAAGATCCAGGCCGAGCAGATGCTGCACATCAAGAAGACGATGGCCGAGCTGATCGCCGAGCACACCGGTCAGACCCTCGAGCAGATCGAGCGCGACTCCGACCGTGACCGCTGGTTCACGGCCGAGGCGGCCAAGGAGTACGGCTTCGTCGATGCCGTCTTCTCCCGGGCGGCCGACGCCGAGCACGGCGCCGCCCGCAGCGACAGCCCGATCACCGGTGACGCCACGACCGCCGACACCACCGAGAAGTGAGGCGCGAGACCATGGGAGAGCTGATGAACAACCGCCCCTCCGCCCACGTGGGCGGGCTGCACGTGCCCGGCCCCTCGAGCCGGTACATCCTGCCGCAGTTCGAAGAGCGCACGTCCTACGGCATGAAGCGCAGTGACCCGTACACCAAGATGTTCGAGGACCGCATCATCTTCCTCGGGGTGCAGGTGGACGACGCCTCGGCCGACGACATCATCGCCCAGCTCATCGTGCTGGAGTCGCTCGACCCCGACCGCGACATCCTGATGTACATCAACAGCCCGGGCGGGTCGTTCACTGCCATGACGGCGATCTACGACACGATGCAGTACATCCGTCCTGACATCCAGACCTTCGTGGTCGGCCAGGCCGCCTCTGCGGCCGCCGTGCTGATGGCGGCGGGCGCCCCAGGGAAGCGTTTCGCGTTGCCCAACGCCCGCATCCTCATCCACCAGCCGGCTCTGGGTGGCGGCGACTACGGCCAGGCGTCCGACATCGAGATCCAGGCCAACGAGGTGCTGCGCATGCGCACCTGGCTCGAGGACACCCTGGCCAGCCACACCGGCCGCACGGCCGAGCAGGTCAACGAGGACATCGAGCGCGACAAGATCATGTCCGCGGCCGAGGCCAAGGACTACGGCCTCATCGATGAGGTCCTCACCTCGCGCAAGGCCTCGTTCCAGGTCTGAGCCCACCGGCTCGGCGACGCGGGTCGGCCCCCCTCACCAGGGGTCGACCCGCTCCCGTTGCCCGGCGTGAGCGCGGTCGCACTGTCAGCCGTCAGCGGAACTGCCGGCAAGAGGGTGCGCCACACCGCTCGCAGCGCGTGTAATGATCAGCAAAACGTTCAACTGACGGGTAGCGTCAGCCGATAGACAGCACGTCACCCGATCGGGTGACAGCAGGCACAGGAGGCGCGGAGTGGCACGCATCGGAGACGGTGGTGACCTGCTGAAGTGCTCCTTCTGCGGCAAGTCGCAGAAGCAGGTCAAGAAGCTCATCGCCGGGCCGGGGGTCTACATCTGCGACGAGTGCATCGACCTGTGCAACGAGATCATCGAGGAAGAGCTCGCCGAGTCATCCGACCTGGGGCTCGACGAGCTGCCCAAGCCGCGGGAGATCTTCGACTTCCTGCAGAGCTACGTGGTCGGCCAAGACGTCGCCAAGAAGGCCCTCGCCGTCGCGGTGTACAACCACTACAAGCGCATCCAGGCACAGGAGGCCGGGCCGGCCAAGAAGGACGCCGACCACGTCGAGATCTCGAAGTCCAACATCCTGCTGATCGGTCCCACGGGGTGCGGTAAGACCTACCTCGCCCAGACGCTGGCCAAGATGCTCAACGTGCCCTTCGCCATCGCGGACGCCACGGCGCTCACCGAGGCGGGCTACGTCGGCGAGGACGTCGAGAACATCCTGCTCAAGCTGATCCAGGCCGCTGACTACGACGTCAAGAAGGCCGAGACGGGCATCATCTACATCGACGAGGTCGACAAGATCGCCCGCAAGAGCGAGAACCCGTCCATCACCCGCGACGTGTCCGGTGAAGGTGTGCAGCAGGCCCTGCTCAAGATCCTCGAGGGCACGACGGCCTCGGTGCCGCCGCAGGGCGGCCGCAAGCACCCGCACCAGGAGTTCATCCAGATCGACACGACGAACGTGCTCTTCATCGTCGGTGGTGCCTTCGCGGGTCTCGAGAAGCTCATCGAGTCACGCAACGGCAAGAAGGGCCTCGGCTTCGGCAGCGAGCTGCACATGGCCAAGGACCTCAGCGAGCAGATCCACGAGGTCATGCCCGAGGACCTGATGAAGTTCGGCCTGATCCCCGAGTTCATCGGTCGCCTGCCCGTCATCACGACGGTCAGCCCCCTCGACCAGTCGGCCCTCGTGCAGATCCTCACGGGCCCGCGCAACGCCCTGGTCAAGCAGTACCAGAAGATGTTCGACATCGACGGGGTCGAGCTGGAGTTCACCCCCGAGGCGATCGAGGCGGTGGCCGACCAGGCCCTGTTGCGCGGGATCGGAGCCCGCGGGCTGCGCGCGATCATGGAGGAGGTCCTGCTCCCCGTGATGTTCGACGTGCCCAGCGAGGACGACATCGCCAAGGTGGTCATCACCCGCGAGGCGGTCCTCGAGAACGTCAACCCCACGATCGTGCGACGCGACACCGCCACGGCGAGGCCGCGACGCAACCAGCGCAAGGAGAGTGCCTGACCTCAGGCGGCGAAGGGCGCGCTGCCGATGGTGGCCCAGACCGACGGCTCGACGCAGGGCTCCCTCGTGGGGGCGACCATGGTCGTCGTCGCCTTCGTGCTCGTGTTCACCGTGCTCACGGTCACCCGCGAGGAGCTCGCGGCTCGCGAGGACGGCGCAGTCGCGCACCTCGGCTGACCCACCGAGCGTCCGGGTCGGGGTGGGTCCTGCCCCGCCTCGACCCGGACGTCCGTGGGTCGACCCGTGCCACGATGGCCCGATGACGGCCTTCCAGCTCCGCGTGGGAGACCGGGCACCGGTGCAGCACACTGCGACGACCTGCGGTGCCGCGTCGCTGACGGTCGCCCGGCTGCTGGCCGACCCCGGCTTCGCCCGCTGGATGGACAGCGGCGTGTCGGTCGGCTCGGTCGGTCGGGCCTTCCTGCCTGAGCTCGCGACCCCGGACCAGCGGTTCGCGGCGGCTGAGGAGCTCACCATCCGGCGGACCAACCGGCTGGTGGGCCCCGGCCGAGGCGTCCAGCTGCCGTGGCCACGAGCACTGGGCACGCCACCCTGGGGGGCGCGACGCGAGCTCGAGCACGGTGGCTCGCTTCCCGGCACCTCGTACGACGTCGTGTGGTGCCGAGGCGCGGCGGCCCGCCGGCACGTCGCCGAGCGGCTGCGGCGGCAGCTCTCGCCGGGTCGCCCCGCCGCGCTCTACCTCGGCGACCGGTGGCTGCCGCGGCACGTGATCCTGGCGGTCAGCCCCGGGACCGCGGCCCCGGGAGGACCGGTGGGTCTCTACGACCCCGCGGGCGGAGTGGTCACCGCCTTCGACGTCGAGCGCTTCGTGACGGGACGGCTCGGCATCGCCGGCTGGGACGTGGCGTGGTGTGCCGTCCTGCCGCGCGCCGGGTCCTCACCCCCCTGACGCGGTGGCCTCACCGCAGCGGCACCGCTGGGGTGAGCTGCTGGACACGGGCGGACCCTGCGCGCCGAGCAGGCCCACCCCACCGGGCTGGGCGAACACCACCAGGGGGGGACGCCGCCCCACGGTGGCGGCCACGCTGAGAGCCATGAGCGCCGAGACGTCGACGACTCGCCCGATCCGGAAGAGCGAGGTCGTCTCGGCGATGACGTCGTCCTCACCGGCGCGCACGACGACGCGCGCGTCCGGCGCGATGGCCAGGGCGGCGATGGCGATGGCGATGTTGTCGAGCTCGTCGCTGCCGAGGGCGGCCAGGCCGAGCGCCCGTGGCAGACCGAGCCGCTGCATGACGGCTCGGTCGTCGGCGTGGCCGATGACGACCGGGATGCGTGCGGCGCGAGCCAGCCGCAGGTTGGGGGCGTCGGCCTCCCGCTCGACCACGACGACAGGCACGTTCAGCGATCGCAGGAGGAGGCTGACGCGCAGACCCACCTGCCCGAGCCCGGCGACGACGACGTGGTGCGAGCGTGGGAGCGAGCGGCGTCCGAGCAGGCCGACCGACCGGGACGAGCGCAGCCAGTCGACGAGGCCGGCGACGAACGACCCGGTGGCGACAAGGGTCGACAGCATGAGGACCACGGCGACCACGAGGTACCAGCCGGGGGGCTGGTGTCCGACGGCATCGGCCGGGCCGACGGTGGTGACCACGCGGGTCGCGGCATACAGGGCCCGGAGCGGTGGTTCGTGCAGGACCACGACGGTCAGGGCCCAGTCGAGCACGAGGATGGCGAGCAGGCTGGTGACGCCCGCGAGCATGAGGGCGGCAGACCCCTCCTGTCGGCGCGGCACCCAGGCCGTGAGGTGGTGCCACCACGGTGCGGTGGGCGGCGCAAAGGCGGCGGTCTGGACCCGCGAGGTGGAGAGGGCCTCCTCGCCCGGCCCACCGAGGGACCCGGCCAGCAGCAGACGACCGTCAGGGAGCACCGCCAACGCGTCACCGGTGACCGCCGCGACGATGGCCGGGGCGGCCACCTCGGCGGCCGAGGTGGCCAGGCAGTGGGGCACGACCCGCCGCAGCTGCTGCGCCACCGTGCGGTCGAAGACCGACACGACGAGAGCGATCCCGGGCACGATGTGCTCCACCAGCAGCGCCCAGCGCAGCGCCTGCACGTCGGAGCGGACGATCACGACGACCGTGCTGATCCCGGTGGCAACGGCACGCCCGGTCGGTGACGCCAGGGCGGTCCGCACCGCCGCGTCGGTCGGACGGGTCAGGTGGACGACCGGGTGGCCGGACTCGGTGAGGAGCCGACACGTCATCCGGGTGGCCTCGAGGTCACCGACCACCAGGCACCCGCCGGGCAGGTCGGTGTCAGGGGCCATGGCCGATCCTCGCAGCCCCGAAAGCGCTGAACCACCCAGACGGCTATGACGGGGGGCCGCCAGAGTCAAGTCCAGGGCCGGTGCCCGGTCAGGCCTTGGTGCGGGGCTCCGGGGGGACGATGGTCGCGTCGCGGACCTCGAGGGTGTCGGCCGCCGCATACGTCAAGGCGGTGATGTGGCCTGCGGCGGCGAGGTCGCTGGCCGCAGCGCGGACGCGGTCGAGGGTCGCCTCCGGTCCGGCGAGGACCATCGACGAGATCTCGGCCCGCATGCCGACCTTGGCCTCCGACTTGGCCTTGCGCACGCCCGCGAGAGCCTCACCGACCGCGGTGAGCACGGCGGCGTCACCCTCGGCGCCACCGCACAGCTCGGCGCGCGTGGGCCAGGAGGCGCGGTGCACCGAGCCGTCGTGCGACCACGCCCACACCTCCTCGGTGGCGAACACGATGACGGGGGCCAGCAGGCGCAGCTGCACGTCGAGCGCGATGCGCAGGGCAGCGCGGGCCGACGCAGCCGCCTCGGGGGAGACCGGCACCTCGCGGCCGCCGTAGGCCCGGTCCTTGACCAGCTCGAGGTAGTCGTCGCAGAAGGTCCAGAAGAAGGTCTCGCTCACCTCGAGCGCCCGGGTGTAGTCCATGCCCTCGTAGGCCGTCGTCGCCTTGTCGACGACGTCGGCGAGCGCCGCCAGCATGCTGCGGTCGAGCGGCTCGGTGACCAGAGCGCCGAGGGCCACGAGGTCGGTGGCGTCGACCCCCTCGACGTCACCGAAGCCGAGGGCGAACTTGCTGGCGTTGAGCAGCTTGATGGCCAGGCGGCGGCCGACCTTCATCTGCGCGGTGTCGAGGGCGGTGTCGATGCCGAGCCGGGCCGAGGCCGCCCAGTAGCGCACGGCGTCGGTGCCGTGCTCGATGAGCATCCCGATCGGCGTCGTGGCATTGCCCTTGGACTTGCTCATCTTCTTGCGGTCGGGGTCGAGGATCCAGCCGTTGAGCGTGGCGTTGCGCCAGGGCAACGAGCCGTGCTCGAGGTGGGAGCGCACGACGGTGGCGAAGAGCCAGGTGCGGATGATGTCGTGCCCCTGCGGGCGCTGGTCCATCGGGAAGACCGCGGCAAACAGCTCGGGGTCGTCGAGCCAGCCGCCGGCGATCTGCGGGGTGAGGGAGCTCGTGGCCCAGGTGTCCATGATGTCGGGGTCACCGACGAAGCCACCGGGCTGGCCGCGCTGGCTCTCGTCGAAGCCTGCCGGGGCCTCGGCGACGGGGTCGACCGGCAGTGCCGCCTCGGCGGGCACGATCGGGTGCTCGTGGTCGACGTCGCCCGAGGGCAGCACGGGGTACCAGACGGGGATCGGCACACCGAAGAAGCGTTGGCGGCTCACCAGCCAGTCGCCGTTGAGCCCACCGACCCAGTTGTCGTAGCGGCTGCGCATGAAGGCCGGGTGGAAGTCGAGCTCGCGGCCGCGCTCGAGCATCTCCCCACGGATGGCGGCGTCACGCCCGCCGTTGCGGATGTACCACTGCCTCGAGGTCACGATCTCGAGCGGCTTGTCGCCCTTCTCGAAGAAGTTCGCCTTGCGCTGGGTCACCGTCGGTTCGCCGTCGAGGTCGCCACTCGCGCGCAGCCCGTCGACGACCGCGGTGCGGGCCGAGAAGGTCGTCTTCGTCGCCATCTCGTTGAAGAGCGTCCGGCCGGTGTCGGTCGTGACCCACTCGGGCGTCTCGCCCTGGATACGACCGTCGCGGGTGATGACCGAGCGGGTGGGCAGCTGCAGCTCGCGCCACCACTGCACGTCGGTGAGGTCACCGAAGGTGCAGCACATGGCGATGCCGGCGCCCTTGTCCATCTCGGCGAGCGGGTGAGCCAGCACCGGCACCTCGACGCCGAAGATCGGCGAGGTGACCGTGGTGCCGAAGAGACCGGCATACCGCTCGTCGTCGGGGTGGGCGATGAGCGCGACGCAGGCGGGGAGCAGCTCGGGGCGCGTCGTCTCGATGAAGACCGGGGTGCCGTCGCCCCGGTGGAAGGCGACCCGGTGGTAGGCACCCGGGTAGTCGCGGGCCTCGAGCTCGGCCTGCGCCACCGCGGTCTGGAAGGTGACGTCCCACAGCCCCGGCGCCTCGGCCTGGTAGGCCTCGCCGCGGGCGAGGTTGCGCAGGAAGAAGGCCTGCGACACGGCGCGGGACCGCGTGTCGATCGTGCGGTAGGAGATGTCCCAGTCGACCGACAGGCCGAGCCGGCGGAAGGTCTCCTCGAAGGTCACCTCGTCCTTGACCGTCAGCACGTCGCACAGCTCGATGAAGTTGGCCCGGCTGACCGGCCGCTGGTCGGCGGCCTTGGAAGAGCCGCCCTCGCCGCCCTCCTGGAGCGGCACGAACGCGGAGTCGTAGGGCAGGGTCGCGTCGCCGCGCACGCCGTAGTAGTTCTGCACCCGGCGCTCGGTCGGCAGGCCGTTGTCGTCCCAGCCGATGGGGTAGAAGACCTCGTGGCCGGTCATCCGCTTGTAGCGGGCGATGCAGTCGGCCTCGGCGTAGCCGAAGACGTGCCCGATGTGCAGCGACCCGCTGGCGGTCGGCGGTGGGGTGTCAATGGCCCAGATGCCCTCGCGGCCGCCGGCGAGGGCCGCGGCCCGGTCGAAGGTGTAGGTGCCCTGCTCCTTCCAGACCGCGGCCCACTTCTCCTCGAGCCCGTCGACGGTGGGCCTGTCGGGGATCGTCGTGGCGCGGCTGGGCGAGCTGGTCGTCATGGCGCCAGTGTCCCATCCCGCGGTGGCCGCGATGAAACGTCCTTACCCACGCATGGTCACTCGCTCCGTCCACTCGGGTGCAGCGGCCCCGACGGCCGCCCCGACGAGGTCACGGCTGCCCTCACCGGCTCGGACGAGCGCGGCATACCGCCCGTCGCGGGCCAGCAGGTCGTCGTGCGTGCCCAGCTCGACGACCCGACCGTGCTCGAGCACGGCGATCTGGTCGGCGTGGCGCACGGTGGACAGGCGGTGCGCGATGGTGATGGTCGTGCGCCCGCGGGCAGCGGCGTCGAGCGCCGACTGGACCTCGCGCTCGGTGTCGTTGTCGAGCGCGCTGGTGGCCTCGTCGAGCACCAGCACCCGGGGGTCGCGCAGGAGCGTGCGGGCCAGGGCCAGCCGCTGCTGCTCGCCACCGGAGAAGCGCAGACCGCGGGCGCCGACGACCGTGTCGAGCCCGGCGGGGAGCGAGCGCACCAACGGCGCCACCTGCGCTGCGGTGAGCGCCGCCCAGAGCTCGTCGTCACCTGCCTCGGGACGGGCGTGCAGCAGGTTGGCGCGCACCGAGGCGTGCAGCAGGTAGGTGTCCTGCGAGACCACGCCGACGCTGTCGGCGACGTCGTCGGACGAGAGGTCTCGCAGGTCGGTGCCGTCGAGGGTGACCCGGCCGGTGCTCGGGTCGGCGAGGCGCGAGACCAGGCCGGCCAGGGTCGACTTTCCCGAGCCGGTGGCGCCGACGAGGGCGAGGCTGGTGCCGGCGGGGACGACCAGGTCGACGTGCTCGAGCGCGAGGGTCGCCGCGTCGTCGTAGCGGAACGAGATGCCCTTGAGACGCACCTCACCGACCACGCCACCTGCGGGGAGCGGCACCGGGTGGGTCGGGGCCGGCACGCTCGTCTGTAGGTCGAGGTAGCCGAAGATCCTGCTGAACAGGGCCATCGAGGACACGACCGAGACGCCGACGTCGAGCAGACCCATGATCGGTCGGAAGAGCCCGGTCTGCAGCGCCGTGAACGCCACCAGGGTGCCGATGCTCATGTCGCCCGCGGTCGCGGGGAAGCCGGCGGCGAGGTAGATCAGGGCCGGGATGGCCGCGAAGACGATCGACATCGTCGACATGCGCCACCGTCCCGCGAGCTGGGACTGCACCTCGAGGTCGACCAGCTCGTGCGACGTGGCCGAGAACCGCTGCGAGACGCGCTGGCCGGCGCCGAGGCTCTTGCTGAGGGCGACACCGCTGACCGACAGCCCCTCCTCGACCTGGGTCAGCAGCTCGGCCATCGTGCGCTGCTGCCGGGCCGTCAGCTCGCGGCGCAGGAGGGCCACCCGGCGCGAGAGCCAGATCGCGGGCGGCAGGACGAGCAGGGACAGCAGGGACAGTCGCCAGCTGAGGGCCACCATGGCCAGCACGGTGCCGACCGCCGTGGTGAGGTTGGACGCGATGGAGGTGGCGGTCGAGGTCACCACCGACTGCATGCCGGCCACGTCGTTGGTCAGGCGCGACTGGATCTCGCCGTTGCGGGTGCGGGTGAAGAAGGCCAGCGACTGGTGCTGCAGGTGGGCGAAGACGTCGGTGCGCAGGCGGTGCATGACGCGCTGACCGACCAGGGTCGAGCGCCAGGTCTGCAGCACACCCAGCACGGACGTGACCACCGTGACGGCGAGCATGCCGCCGACAGCGAGCAGCAGCAGGCGGGTGTCGCGTTGCGGGAGGGCGACGTCGATCACCTCGCGCAGCAGGAAGGGGGTCGCCAGAGCGATGGTGCTGGAGGCGACGATGAGGGCCAGCACGGCGGCGATCGACCACCGGTAGGGCGTGAAGAGGGCGGCGACGCGCGGCCACGAGACCGGTGACTCGGCCAGCTGGGCGCGGTCGGCGGGGGAGACCCTGCGGGCGGAGGAGGATCCGCCGGGACGGCCGCGGGAGCCGGAGCGGGCCGCGGTCTGGACGGGATCGGAGAAGGTGCTCTGCATGGGCATCGGGCTTTCGGGAGACGGTCGAGGAGGAGGGCTGATGATGAGGTTACCTCATCATGAGGCAACCTCGTCAACGGTAGGCTGGGGACATGCATTCCCCCCGCACACCCGCCGACGGCACCGCGGAGACCGCGCAGGCCGCGCAGACCGACGAGCCGCCCCTCGACGACCTGCTCCTGTCGGTCTCGCGGCGGCTGCGGCGGCAGTGGGCGCACGGGCTGGCGCCGTGGGGGCTGTCGCCCCATCAGGGTCGGGCCCTGCGGGTGGTCACCGTCGACGGCTCGCTGCGGGTCGGTGACCTCGCCGAGGCGCTGCGGATCGCCCCCCGATCGGCCACCGAGGTCGTCGACGGGCTCGTCGAGCTGGGCCTGCTCGAGCGCGCCGCCGATCCCGACGACCGTCGGGCCACCCGGGTGGTGGCCACGCCGGAGGGCCGGCGGGTCAGTGCCGAGGTGCGCGCCGCCCGCACCGCGCGGGCCGACGAGGTCTTCGCGGTGCTCTCCCCGGTCGAGCGGTCGCTGCTGGCCCGGCTCCTGCGCACGCTCGCCGACGGCCCGGACGAGACCGACTGACGGCGGCCCCCGCCGACGCCCCCGCAGCGCGGTGCCGGTCGACCACCCGGCGCGGGCTCGGCGCCCGTAGGTTGGGCAGGTGCACACCTCGGTCACCACCGCCCTCGAGCAGGTCCTCACCGCCGCCGCCGGGGCCGCTCGCCCCTGGGCGTCCACGACTCCCGACCACCGGGCTCGAGCGCTCGAGGCCGTGGCCGACGCGCTCGACGCGCGCGCCGACGAGCTCGTGCCCCTGGCGCTCGCCGAGACGCACCTGCCGCCGCCCCGGCTGCGCGGCGAGCTCGCCCGCACCACCTTCCAGCTGCGGCTGCTCGCCGACCGGGTGCGCAGCGGCCTGCTCGACGACGTGCGCATCGACCACGCCGACCCCGCCTGGCCCATGGGCCCCCGACCCGACCTGCGGCGCACCCTCGTGCCGCTCGGCCCGGTCGTCGTCTTCGCGGCCAGCAACTTCCCCTTCGCGTTCAGCGTCGCGGGGGGTGACACCGCCAGCGCGCTCGCGGCGGGGTGCCCGGTCGTGGTCAAGGCCCACCCCGGCCACCCCGAGCTGTCCCGGGCCACCGCGAGCGTCGTCACGGACGCCCTGCGGGCAGCGGGCGCGCCCGACGGGGTCCTCGGTCTCGTGGAGGGTGTCGAGGCGGGGGTCGCCGCGGTGCAGGACCCCCGCGTCAAGGCGGTCGGCTTCACCGGGTCGCTCCGCGGCGGTCGGCACCTGTTCGACCTGGCCCAGTCCCGACCCGTGCCCATCCCCTTCTACGGAGAGCTCGGCAGCACCAACCCCGTCGTCGTCACCCCCGCAGCCTGGCGCGAGCGCGGGGAGGCGATCGCGGCGGGCCTCGCGGCGTCGTTCACCCTGGGCGCCGGCCAGTTCTGCACGAACCCCGGCGTCGTCCTCGTGCCCGACGTCGCCGGCCTCCTCGCGGCGCTGCCGCCGGTCTCCGGCGCGCAGATGCTCACCCCGGCGCTCGCGGAGGGCTTCGTCTCCGCCGTCGAGGCCCTGGCCTCGCAGCCCGGGGTGGAGGTCGCCCGCCGTGGCGACGGCACGGCATACGACGCACCGGGGGCAGCCGTGCTCACGGCCACGGGCGCCGCCGCCCTGGCCCACCCCGAGATCCTCTCGGCCGAGTGCTTCGGGCCGTCGACCCTGCTCGTCGGCTACCGCGACCGCGAGCAGCTCCTGCAGCTGGTCGACGAGCTCGGCGGCCAGCTGACGGCCACCGTGCAGGCCGGCGGAGAAGACGACACCCTGGCCCGCGAGCTCGTCCCGCTGCTGGCCGAGCACGCCGGTCGCGTGCTCTGGAACGACTGGCCGACCGGGGTGACGGTCAGTGACGCACAGCACCACGGAGGGCCCTACCCGGCCTCCACGGCGAGCGCGACGACCTCGGTGGGGACGGCGGCGGTCGCGCGCTTCCTGCGGCCGGTCGCCTTCCAGGGGCTGCCCGACGACGCGCTCCCGCAGACCCTGCGCGACGGCGCTGACGGGCCTCGACTGGTCGACGGACGACGGGTGGGCGACGTCTCACCGGCACGGCCCTGACGTCGGCCGTCGCCGCCCAGTAGGTTGGCGGCATGGAGCCCGTCTACGCGCCGGTCATCGCCCTCGCGCGCACCCTCTTCGCGGTCGAAGGCCTGAAGTTCACCCTCACGGGCACCGAGCACGTGCCGCGCAGCGGGGGAGCGGTCATGGTCATCAACCACACCGGCTACATGGACTTCACGTATGCCGGGTGGGCGGCCCAGCCCGCCCACCGCTACGTGCGGTTCATGGCCAAGGAGAGCGTCTTCCGCCACCGCATCAGCGGGCCGCTGATGCGCGGGATGAAGCACATCCCGGTCGACCGCGCCCAGGGCGCGCAGTCCTACCGCACCGCCGTCGACGTGCTGCGCGCGGGTGAGATCGTCGGCGTGTTCCCCGAGGCCACCATCTCGCAGTCGTTCGAGCTGAAGGACTTCAAGAACGGCGCCGCCCGGATGGCCAGGGAGGCGGGCGTCCCCCTCCTGCCCACCGTGATCTGGGGGTCGCAGCGCGTGTGGACCAAGGGTCACCCCAAGCGGCTCGGTCGCCACCACGTGCCCATCACCGTCGACATCGGCGCCCCGGTCCCGGTGGGGCGCGACGACGACGTCGACGCCGTGACCGCCGCCGTGCGTCAGACGATGACCGGGATGCTCCACCGGGCGCAGGCGGCCTACGAGCCGCTCACCGGTGACGAGCGGATCTTCCTGCCGGCCCGGCTGGGGGGCTCGGCCCCGACCCTCGAGGCGGCCACCGCCGCCGAGGCGTCCGAGCGCCGTCGCCGCGCCTGACGCGCCATCCGTCGGGCATGGGTCCTAGAGTGCCGAACATGGCCGGATCACTGCTGGGAAACGCCGTCCGCCGGGTCGAGGACCCCGACCTGCTGCGTGGACGGAGCACCTACGTCGACGACGTCCGGTCGGTGACCGGGGTGCTGCACGCCGTGTTCGTGCGCAGCTACGTCGCCCACGCGAGGGTGCAGTCGCTCGACGTCGAGGCGGCTCGCGCCGCCCCGGGGGTGCTGGCGGTCCTCACCGCGGCGGACCTCGACCTGGGGCCGGTCATCCCCTTCGTGCCCGTCAACGCCGACTGCCCCCGGATGCCGCTGGCCACCGACCGCGTGCGCTTCGTCGGTGAGCCGGTCGCCGTGGTCGTGGCGCAGACCCGGGCCCAGGCGGTCGACGCGGCTGAGCTGGTGGACGTCGACTACGAGCCGCTGCCCGCCGTGGTCGACCCCGAGGACGCGCTCGCCGACGGTGCACCCCTGCAGTTCGAGGCCGTCGCCCGCAACCTCGCGGGCGGTGAGCGCAGCGCACCCGGCGCCGACGTGCTCGACGGTGCCGCGCACATCGTGCGACTGCGGATGCGCAACAACCGGCTCGCCGTCGCCCCCCTGGAGGGCAACGCGATCCTCGCCGTGCCCGGCCTGCCCGAGGACGACCACGACGTCACGGCCTGGCTGGCGACGCAGATGCCGCACGGAGCGCAACGGGTCATCGCCAGGACCTTCGGTCTGGAGCGCGACCGCGTCCGGGTCATCGCCCCCGACGTCGGCGGGGCCTTCGGTGGCAAGGCCGGTGCAGGGGCCGAGCACCTCGTCACCATCGCCGCTGCCCGCCACCTCGGCCAGCCGGTGAAGTGGGTGGAGACCCGCTCCGAGGCCATGCTCTCGATGCAGGGACGCAGCCAGGTCGACTACCTCGAGCTGGGGCTGGACGGCGACGGTCGCTTCCTGGGACTGCGGTGCCGGATCGTGGGCGACTGCGGTGCCTACGCCGGGTTCGGCGGCAGCTTCGCCTACAGCACGACCTACATCATGGCGCCGGGGGTCTACGACATCGGTGCCCTCGACTACGCCGGGGTGGCCGCTCTCACCAACACCGCTCCGGTGGGGGCCTTCCGGGGTGCGGGGCGCCCCGAGGCGGCCGAGATGCTGGAGCGTCTCGTCGACCTCGCGGCCGACGAGCTGGGCCTCGACCCGGTGGAGATCCGACGTCGCAACTTCATCCCCCCCGATGCCTTTCCCTTCTCCACGCTGGCCGGCATGACCTACGACAACGGTGACTACGACCTGCCGCTGCGCGAGGCGCTCCGGCTCGCGGACTACGACGCGCTGAGGGCGGAGCAGGCCGTGCGCCGAGAGCGCGGCGACGTGCTCCAGCTCGGTATCGGGCTGTCGGTCTACGCCGAGATCACCGGTGGAGGCGGCGGCGAGCTCGGGGTCGTCGAGGTCGACGAAGCGGGTGGCGTGACCGTGCGCGCCGGCACCTCGAGCCATGGCCAGGGTCACGCCACGGCCTTCTCCACCATCGTGGCCGACCGGCTCGGCGTGCCGCTGTCGCAGGTGCGCTTCGAGCAGTCGGACACCGCCCTCGTGCCCCGGGGGTCGGGCACCGGCGGCTCCCGCTCGCTCCAGCTGGGGGGCAGTGCCGTCGCCGGGGCCGCCGACGACGTGGTGGCGAGGGCCACCGAGGTCGCGGCTTCGCTGCTCGAGGCGGCAGTCGCCGACGTGGAGCTCTCGGAGGGCCGGTTCCGCGTCATCGGCGTGCCCGAGCCGAGCCTCGGCTGGGCCGAGGTCGCGACGCAGTGTGCGCAGGAGGACAGCCCGCTGCGCTCCGACCACGACTTCGTGGGTCACGGGGCCACCTTCCCCTTCGGCGCGCACGTCAGCGTCGTGGAGGTCGACACCGAGACCGGGCTCGTCACCCCCGTCGCCCACGTCGCGGTCGACGACTGCGGGCGCGTGCTCAACCCCCTCCTCGTCGCGGGGCAGCAGCACGGCGGCATCGCCCAGGGCATCTCCCAGGCCCTGTGGGAGGAGTTCTGCTACGACGCCGCGGGCCAGCCGCTCACGGCGACCTTCGCCGACTACGCCATCCCCGCGGCGACCGAGCTGCCGAGCTACGTCACCGCCAACACCGAGACCCCGACCCATCTGAACCCGTTGGGCGCCAAGGGGATCGGCGAGTCGGCGACGGTGGGCTCGACCCCTGCCGTGCACAATGCGGTGATCGACGCGCTCAGCCACCTCGGGGTGCGGCACCTCGACATGCCGCTCACCCCCCAGCGGGTGCTGCAGGCCTGCCACCGCGCGCACGAGGGCACCCTGCCTCCCGTATGGAGCGAGCCCCCGGCCGTCTTCGACGACCTGCCGGTGCGTGGAGCGACGGAGGACTCCGCCACCATCTGACCCGGGTCGACGACCGGTCAGCGGTCGACGACCGGGGTCAGCCAGCGAGCCCGAAGTCGGCGGCCACCGAGGTGGTGACGCCTCCGGAGCCCTGCAACGGGGGCAGGCCCAGCAGGTCCTGGGTGCCCCGGAGCAGGCTGTAGTGGCTGTGGGCCAACGACGAGACGGTGCCCGGAGTCGTCCATGGCGACACCACGACGAGCGGTGCCAGCGACTGGCTCGGGGTCGCCTGGTCCCACGAGACGAGCACGACGGTGTCGCCGGCGAGGTACTGCGGCGACGCCAGGATGCCGTCCACCCAGGTCGAGGCCCACGTGTCACCGAGGAGCAGGCGCTTCTGCTGGCTGGTGGGGCACAGGCTCTTGCACCCGTGCATCGACTGGGGGACGTTGGCCTCCACCCAGGTGAAGGAGGCCGAGAGGTCGAGGTCGCCGGGGGTGCCCGGCAGGGGCACGTCTCGGGTGGCGCAGTCGGCCGCGGCATCGGCATACCAGATGGCTGGGTTGTGCCGGGCGAAGTAGGTCTTGGTGTTGGTCGCCGAGCAGGCGGAGGGCATGTCGCCCATGTAGACCCTCCAGTCGCCAGCCAGCTGGCTGAAGAGGTCGGGGCCCGGCACCTTCTTGACGTCGCCCGTGCTGCCCCAGGCGGAGCCGCTCGTCATGGCCAGCTTGGCGCCGTAGTAGGGGGTCGCGGTGTACTGCGTCGCCGACCCGCACCGGGCGGCCAGACCGGAGAGGTAGGGCGCGTTCGTCGCGGGGCTGGTGGTGAACATCGGCAGGCTCTTGTTCTCGAACACCACCCAGACGACGTGGTGGACGACGACGGGCGCCCCGGCGAGCGCACCGCAGGGAGCATCGGCGGTGATCGTGGTGCTCGTGGCGGGTGCGGCCGTCGCGCCGGGGGTCGCGGCAGCGACGCTGCCGGAGGTGGCGAGCAGGGCCGCGCCGAGCGCGAGAGCGGCCAGCGCGGGGACGCCGAGGGTCCGTCGTAAGCGGGGCACGTGACCTCCGGGTCGGGGTGGGCGAGAGGCCACGCTAGCAAGCGGGTCGTCTCCTCGTCGCCGAATGGAGCACTGCGGCCGGGCTCGCGTCGACCGCCGCGGCGACGGGACCCGGCCGCCCTCCCGAGCCCGTGCTCTCCCGTAGCCTGCGGACCATGTCTCGTCAGCGCGTCCCCGAGGGTCCGGCTCCCGATCCGGCCGTGCAGAAGCTGCGCATCCGTTACGCCAAGCGGGGGCGGCTGCGCTTCTCCTCGACCCGTGACTTCCAACGCGCACTCGAGAGGGCGCTGCGTCGGGCCGGTGTGCCCATGGCCTTCAGCGCAGGGTTCCACCCACACCCGAAGATCTCCTACGCCAACGCGGCACCCACGGGCACCGCGAGCGAGGCGGAGTACGTCGAGATCTCGGTGACTGTGCGCGTCGACCCGGAGGCCGTGCGACGTGCCCTCGACGATGCCCTCCCCCTGGGCCTCGACCTGCTCCAGGTCGTCGAGGCGGCGCCCGGCGCCCTCGCCGACCGGCTGCAGGCCAGCGACTGGGTCCTCGCCTTCGCCGGTGTGCCGGCCGCACAGCTGCGTGACGTCGTCAGCGTGTTCCTCGCGCACGATCGGGTCGAGGTGTCGCGCACCTTCAAGACCGGCCCGCGCACCTTCGACGTGCGTGAGGCGGTGGTGTCGCTGAGCGTCGGTGACGACGACGTCCTGCGCCACCTGCGCGACACGGTGCCGGACGCGATCCCGGCGGTGGGCGCCGACTGTGCGATACTGCGACTGGTCGTACGACACACCACACCTGCCGTCCGGCCCGACGACATTCTGACCGCGCTGCGTGCAGTCGCGACCTTGGAGCCTCCGAGACCACCCCTGGTGACTCGTCTGGCCCAGGGCCCGCTGGACGCATCCGCGAGGGTGACCGATCCACTGGCCGCCGACGAGAAGGTCGGCGGCAGCTGATCCCGGGGCCGCGCACTCCGCGAACCGGACCGGCTGCAGGATGACGACTTCCGCCGCCCGCGACCGCGGGTGACGAGCACGAGAACCGGTACCCACGAGAGGGATGGGCGAGAGCCCCGGTGTGGATCGTCGCGTGCGTACCTGAGAGGGACGCCGCATGGCTTCCGAGCAGGACCACACCCCCACCACCCCGACCGGTGCGAGCGCGGACCCGGCAGCAGCGACCGGGGCCGGCGACAGCGCCGGCAGCACCGACAGCACGGCGGAAACCGCTGCCCCCGCCCGGCGTACACGCAAGGTCGCGGCCAAGAAGGTGGCTGCCCCACGCAAGCGGGCGGCCAAGAAGACGACGGCCGCTGCCCCCGACTCGCAGCTCAGCACCGAGCCGGTAGAGCCCGACTCCGGCCAGCTCGAGAGCCCCGTGGAGTCCGCCGTGCTGGGCGCAGAGGCGACTGCCCAGGCCGACACCGAGGCCGACACCGCGCAGGGGCCCGCGCCGGTCAAGCGGGCTCCCCGCAAGCGTGCCAGCCGCAAGGTCGCCGCCCCTGCGGAGACCACCGCCCTCCCGGATGCCGACCTTCAGGCCCCTGCCGTCGAGTCGCCCACCCCGGAGCCGGTCCCTGACGCCGAGCCGCCCGCCCCGTCGGCCTTCGGCCTCGTGTCCCAGCCGCCGACCCCTCCGGCGCGCCGTCGTCGTCGGGCGTCTGCTCCGGTCGGCCAGCCCACGCTCGATGCTCCTGTCTCCACCACGCTCGACGAGGCGGCCGCCGAGCCGGCCGCTCCAGAGCTCCCCGAGGCTGTCGCACCGGTGCCCGACGAGGTCGTTGCCGCGACGACGGTCGACCTCGATGCGGCCGTCGAGCCGGTCGAGCCGGTCGAGGACGACGCGCCCGACGACGGCTCGGACGACTCGGACGACTCCGACGACTCGGACGACTCCGACGAGGCGACCGACCCGGCCGACGGGGAGGAGACGCCGGACCAGCCGCGCAGGCGCCGCCGTCGTGGTGGCAAGGGCCGCCGGGGCCGTGGGGGCTCCTCCGGCGACGACCAGGGTGGCAGCGACGGGGCCTCGAACGCCGCAGACGGCTCCTCCTCGGACGAGGACGCGCAGACCGACGACGCGCAGACCGACAGCGACCCCGGTGAGGGCGAGGGTGGGGGCGCCACGCGCCGTCGCACCCGCCGCCGTCGCCGCAGCGGAGGCGGGTCGGCGGAGTCCGACGACGCCCCCAACGTCGTCACCCGGGTGCGTGAGCCGCGCCGCCAGAGCGACGAGGTGACCGGCGTCAAGGGCTCGACCCGTCTCGAGGCCAAGAAGCAGCGTCGCCGCGAGGGCCGTGAGGCCGGGCGTCGGCGTACGGTCATCACGGAGGCCGAGTTCCTCGCCCGGCGCGAGAGCGTCGAGCGGGTCATGGTCGTGCGGCACAAGGACGACCGCACCCAGATCGGCGTCCTCGAGGACGACGTGCTCGTGGAGCACTACATCTCCCGCGAGACCAACGTCTCGATGGCCGGCAACATCTACCTCGGCCGCGTGCAGAACGTGCTGCCGTCGATGGAGGCCGCGTTCGTCGACATCGGCAAGGGCCGCAACGCGGTCCTGTATGCCGGTGAGGTCAACTGGGACGCCGCGGGTCTCGAGCACGGCTCGGCCAAGCGGATCGAGAACGCCCTGGGCTCCGGCCAGAGCGTGCTCGTCCAGGTCACCAAGGACCCCATCGGGCACAAGGGTGCCCGCCTGACCTCGCAGATCTCGCTGCCGGGCCGCTACCTCGTCTACGTGCCCGACAGCTCGATGACCGGCATCTCGCGCAAGCTGCCCGACATCGAGCGCGCCCGCCTGAAGAAGATCCTCAAGGAGGTCGTCCCGGCGTCGGCCGGCGTCATCGTGCGCACGGCCGCCGAGGGGGCCTCCGAGGAGGAGCTGCGAGCCGACGTCGAGCGCCTCACCCGCACCTGGGAGGAGATCCAGGCCAAGGTCGAGGCCGCCGGTGGTGCCACCAGCAAGAGCAAGGGCAAGGCCAAGGGCGGGTCGGCCCCGGTGCTGCTGCACGGGGAGCCGGACCTGACGGTGCGCGTCATCCGCGACGTCTTCAACGAGGACTTCGGCTCCCTCGTGGTCGCGGGGGAGGCGGCCTGGAACGAGGTGTCCGACTACGTCGACTCGGTGGCCCCGGACCTGGCCGCACGGGTGACCCGGTGGACCCGCGAGGACGATCTCTTCAGCCACTACCGCATCGACGAGCAGCTCGCCAAGGCGATGGACCGCAAGGTCTGGCTGCCGTCCGGTGGCTCGCTGGTCATCGACCGCACCGAGGCGATGACCGTCATCGACGTCAACACCGGCAAGTTCGTCGGGTCGGGTGGCAACCTCGAGGAGACGGTCACCAAGAACAACATCGAGGCCGCCGAGGAGATCGTGCGGCAGCTGCGGGTGCGTGACATCGGCGGCATCATCGTCGTCGACTTCATCGACATGGTGCTCGAGGCCAACCGCGACCTCGTCGTGCGCCGCCTGCTCGAGTGCCTCGGGCGTGACCGCACCAAGCACCAGGTCGCCGAGGTGACCTCGCTGGGGCTGGTGCAGATGACGCGCAAGCGCGTCGGCTCGGGCCTGATCGAGGTCTTCTCCGAGAACTGCGAGGCCTGCGCCGGGCGAGGGATCATCGTGCACACCGACCCGGTCGACCGCAGCGGCAGCGCTGGCGGCAGCCTCCCGAGCCAGGGGGGTCACGGCGGCGCCCCCGCCGGGGAGCAGCCGACGTCGGCCCGTGCCCCGCGCTCGCGTCGCGGCCGGTCGGAGCCCGAGCCCGCGCCCGCCGCCCGCGCCGGCGGTCCCACCCCCGCCCAGATCGCCGCCGCGGCGCACGCCGCGGCCGTCAAGGCGGTCGAGGGCACCGCAGCGGCCGAGAGCGCGTCGTACGAGGAGCAGGACCCGGCCGACCCGGCCACCACGGGCGAGGTCCTCGAGAGTGCCTCGAGTGCCGACGCCGCGGAGCTGGACAGCGCGCTGGCCGCGGTCGAGGAGGCCGTGACCCAGGTGCTCGCCTTGAGTCCTGCCGAGGTGGACGAGGTGGGCCCGGCCGACCCGGCTGCCGAGCCAGAGGCGGAGGTCGCGCCTCGTGGTCGGGGGCGTCAGCGTCAGCCGCGTCGGTCACGCAGTGCGGGAGGCTCCCGCGAGGCGTCACCCGAGGCGTCTGCCCCCGAGCAGTCGACGTCGGAGGCGGTCGCACCGGAGCCTGTTGCCCCCGAGCCCGCGACACCCGAGCCGGTCCAGGTCGCGCCCGTCGAGGCCGTGCGCGCCCAGTCGGCGCCCGACCATTCGGAGCCGGTGGAGTCCGACGCGGCCGCCCCGGCTCGTGGACGGCGTCGCCGCGGGCGTGTCGTCGCACCTGCGGGCCCGCCACGCGCGGGGTCGGAGCAGGGATCAGCCGACTCGGGGGAGCACGGGAGCCCCGCGTGACCTTCCCGGTTTGGTGGCACGCCACCGGGGCCGGTAGCCTAGACCCTCGGTGCGCCCACCGATCTGTGCCCCGCTCCTCCCAGCCCCGGCGCCGACTCCCTGAGTCGACGTCCACCGGCTGCCGGAGCAGGCGCTACGTGACGGTCCACGAGAGCGTGCACCACCTAGACAGCAATGGTCACTCCAGGTGACCGACAGAAGAGAGTGAGCTCGACGTGTACGCGATTGTTCGCGCTGGTGGTCGGCAGGAGAAGGTCTCTGTCGGCGATGTCCTCATCATCGACAAGGTCCGCGGTGAGGCAGGCGACAGCATCGACCTCACGGCGCTGCTCCTCGTCGACGGGTCGACGGTGACGTCCGACGCCGCCAAGCTCGCCCAGGTCAAGGTGACGGCCGAGGTGGTCAAGCCGGCCAAGGGCCCCAAGATCACCATCATGAAGTTCAAGAACAAGACCGGCTACCGCAAGCGCCAGGGCCACCGTCAGCACCTGACCCAGGTCAAGATCACCGGCATCACCGGCTGATCCCGATCTAGACCACTCCTCTTCGAAGACAAAGGCAGACACTGACATGGCACACAAGAAGGGTGCGTCCTCGACCCGCAACGGTCGCGACTCCAACGCCCAGTACCTCGGCGTGAAGCGCTTCGGTGGTCAGCTCGTCAACGCGGGCGAGATCATCGTTCGCCAGCGCGGCACGCACTTCCACCCCGGCATGGGCGTGGGCCGCGGCAAGGACGACACGCTGTTCGCCCTCGTCGCCGGCGCCGTCAAGTTCGGCACCAAGCGCGGCCGCAAGACGGTCAACATCGAGCAGCCGGTGCTGGTGAGCACGGAGGCCTGAGCCTCCTCGCAGACCAGTGCTCGCGTGCACACGTGAGGGGGCGGGCCGCACGGGTCCGCCCCCTCACGCGTGCCCACCACCAGCTGGGCCGCCGCACGCAGCACGTCGTACGACGCCCCGGGGGCGCACCCCCGTCCACGGATCAGACGGATGACGAGGCCCCAGCGGCCTCACGGAAGGAGTGACCATGGCGACCACCTTCGTCGACCGGGTCGTGCTCCACGTGAGCGCCGGTCACGGCGGCCACGGGGTGGCCTCGGTCAAGCGCGAGAAGTTCAAGCCGCTCGGCGGCCCCGACGGCGGGAACGGGGGCCGGGGAGGCTCGGTCGTGCTGCGGGTCGACCCGCAGGCGACCACCCTGCTCGACTACCACCGCCACCCGCACCGGGTGGCCGGGCACGGCAAGCCGGGTGCCGGCGACGAGCGCAACGGCGCTGACGGCGCCGACATCGTCCTGGCGGTGCCCGACGGCACGGTCGTCAAGGACGCCGAGGGCCGCATCCTCGTCGACCTGGTCGGGGCGGGCAGCGAGCACGTCATCGCTCGCGGGGGACGCGGCGGCCTGGGTAACCGGGCCCTGTCCTCGCCTCGGCGCCGGGCGCCCGGCTTCGCCCTGCTCGGTGAGCCCGGCGACACCCTGGACGTCGTCCTCGAGCTGAAGTCGCTCGCCGACGTCGCGCTCATCGGCTTCCCCTCGGCGGGCAAGTCCTCGCTGGTCTCGGTGATCTCGGCCGCGCGGCCCAAGATCGCCGACTACCCCTTCACCACCCTCGTGCCCAACCTCGGCGTCGTCGAGGCGGGCGAGGAGCGCTTCACCGTCGCCGACGTGCCCGGGCTCATCCCCGGCGCCCACGAGGGGCGCGGTCTCGGGCTGGAGTTCCTGCGGCACATCGAGCGCTGCTCGGTCCTGGTGCACGTCGTCGACTGCGCGACCCTGGAGCCGGGCCGCGACCCGATGACCGACCTCGACGTCATCGAGAACGAGCTGTCGCTCTACGTGCCCGATGCCGACCTCGGCGGTCGGCCCCTGGCCGAGCGCACCCGGGTTGTCGTCCTCAACAAGGCCGACGTCCCCGAGGCCCTCGAGCTGGCCGAGCTGGTCAAGGGCGACCTCGAGGCCCGCGGGCTGGAGGTGCACATCGTGTCTGCGGTGGCCCGCACCGGCCTGCGCGAGCTGACCTTCGCCCTGTCGCGTCTGGTGCTGCAGGCCCGGGCCGACGCCCCTGTCGTCACCCCCCGCCGCGTCATCCTGCGCCCGCGCGCCGTCGACGACAGCGGCTTCAAGATCGTGCGCGAGGAGACCCCCGACGGCCCGGCCTACCGCGTGGTGGGCGAGCGCCCGACCCGCTGGGTGCGCCAGACCGACTTCTCCAACGACGAGGCGGTCGGCTACCTCGCCGACCGGCTCGGCCGGCTCGGCGTCGAGCAGGCGCTCCTGAAGTCGGGCGCCGTCGCCGGTGACACGGTCCTCATCGGCGCCTCCGACGACGCGGTCGTCTTCGACTGGGAGCCGACCATGGTCACCGGCGCCGAGCTGCTGGGCCAGCGCGGCACCGACCTGCGGCTCGACCCGAGCACCCGCCTGAGCACGCGCGAGAAGCGTGAAGCCGCCCGCGACCGCTACGTCGCCCGTCAGCGCACCCAGGCCGAGCTCGAGGCCGAGCGCCAGTCGGGGCACTGGGCGACGGCCGACGGCCGCGAGGACAAGTTCGACGAGTCCCCGACCGTGAGCGAAGCCAACCCCGAGGCCTGACCGCCCCCCTCCATACCGACTTGTTGCGGTGAGAGATGGGTTTCGAGGGCTGATTGCCCCACCTGACCGGTGCCCTCCGCAACAAGTGGGTGGGGGAGGGGGTGCCTCCGTCACAACCCTAGACTCGGCTGCGTGACCCGGTCCGTGATCCAGCAGGCGAAGCGGCTCGTCGTCAAGGTCGGGTCGTCGTCGCTGACCGGATCCGACGGTCAGCTCGACGGGGCGCGGCTGGTCAGCCTCGTCGACGCCGTCGCGTCGCGCAGCACCGCAGGCGACTCCGTGGTGCTCGTCTCCTCGGGGGCCATCGCGGCCGGCCTCGGCCCCCTCGGCCTGGCCTCGCGCCCGCGTGACCTCGCGACCCAGCAGGCCGCGGCCAGCGTGGGGCAGGGTGCCCTGGTGGCGGCATACCAGGCGGCGTTCGCCACCCACGGTCTGACGGTCGGGCAGGTGCTGCTCACCGCCGACGACGTCACCCGCCGCACCCACTACGCCAACGCCCGCCGCACCCTCGACCGGCTGCTCGACCTCGCGACCGTGCCGGTGGTCAACGAGAACGACACGGTCGCCACGCAGGAGATCCGCTTCGGCGACAACGACCGGCTGGCCGCGCTGGTCGCCCACCTCGTGCACGCCGACGCCCTCGTGCTGCTCTCCGACGTCGACGCGCTCTACGACGGGCCGCCCTCCCGCCCGGGCTCGACCCGGGTCCCCGTGGTCGCCGGCCCCGCCGACCTCGAGGGCATCGTCATCAAGGGCTCGGGCAGCAAGGTCGGCACCGGCGGCATGACGACCAAGATCGAGGCCGCCGGCATCGCCACCGCTGCCGGCATCACCACCGTGCTCACCTCGGCCGAGCAGGCGTATGCCGCCCTCGCCGGCGACGAGGTCGGCACGCTCTTCCTCCCCACCGGCACCAGACGCCCGTCCCGGCTGCTGTGGCTGGCGCATGCGACCACCCCCCGCGGCCGGCTGGTGCTCGACGACGGGGCGGTCGCCGCAGTCGTCGACCGGCGGAAGTCGTTGCTACCGGCGGGGATCACTGCCGTGGAGGGCCGCTTCCTCGAGGGTGACCCGGTCGACCTGGTCGGCCTCGACGGACGCCCGCGGGCCCGCGGCCTCGTCAACTACTCCTCCGACGAGCTGCCCGCCCTCCTGGGGCGCTCGACCAAGGCGCTCGCCCGTGAGCTGGGCCAGCACTACGAGCGCGAGGTCGTGCACCGCGACGACCTCGTCCTGCTCTGACGTCCGCACGTTCCTCCTGATCGGCCCGACTATCCCCGATCCCGCCGGTTCGGGCGCATCCGGAGCAACAAGCGGAAAGTGGGGGAAGGGTCGGATTCCGGGACGGGAGGGCTCCCTGGCAGCCGTGATGGTTGACTGGTCCCTCCCTGTCCTACTCAGTGGTAACCGGAGGTGTCGTGCGCGTCGCACTGCTGTCCTACCGCAGCAAGGAGCACTGCGGCGGCCAGGGCGTCTACGTCCGCCACCTCAGCCGAGCCCTCGCCGACCTCGGGCACGAGGTCGACGTCCTCAGCGGCCAGCCCTACCCCGCGCGTCTCGACCCGCGGGTGCGGCTGGTCGAGGTCCCGAGCCTCGACCTCTACCGCGAGCCGGACCCCTTCCGCACGCCGCGTCTCGCAGAGTTCCGCAGCGTCGCCGACGTGGTGGAGTACGCCACGATGCTCACCGGCTGCTTCGCCGAGCCGCTGGGCTTCAGCCTGCGCGCCGCGCGCCTCCTACGCGCCGACCCGAGCCGGTACGACGTCGTGCACGACAACCAGAGCCTCGGCTACGGTCTGCTGGCGCTCGCCCGCCGGGGCATCCCCCTCGTCGCCACGCTGCACCACCCGATCAGCCGCGACCGCGCGGTCGACCTCGCCGAGGCGCCGACCCGTCGGCGCCGGGTCGCCCTGCGGCGCTGGTATGCCTTCGTCGCGATGCAGGCGCAGGTCGCCCGTCGCCTGCCGGTGGTGCTCGGGGTCTCCGACGTCGCGGCGGCCGACGCGACCGCCGACTTCGCCCTCGCTCCGGGGCAGATCCGGGTCGTGCCCCTGGGCGTCGACACCGCGCTCTTCGCGCCGGCGGGGGAGCGGGTGGTGGGGCGGCTGGTCGCGGTCGCGAGTGCCGACCGGCCGCTCAAGGGCGTGGTCCACCTGCTGGAGGCCGTGGCCAAGCTGCGCGCCGAGCGACCGGTCGAGCTGCAGCTGGTCGCCCGGCTCGAGCCCGGCGGCCCCACCCGCCGCAGGATCACCGAGCTCGGCCTGGACGACGCCGTGACGGTCACGAGCGACCTCACGGACGCGGCGCTGGCGGCCCTCCTCGCCTCGGCCGAGGTGATGTGCGTGCCCTCGCTCTACGAGGGGTTCTCGCTGCCGACGGTCGAGGCGATGTCGTGCGGCACCCCCGTCGTCGCCAGCCGCGCCGGCGCCCTGCCCGAGGTCGTCGGCGACGCCGCCGTGCTCGTGCCGCCCGGCGACCCCGAGGCGATCGCCGCCGCCGTGCGCGCCCTGCTCGACGACGAGGGCGAGCGGGCCCGCCTCGGCGCCGCCGGCCGCGAGCGCGTCCTCGCGCTCTACAGCTGGGCCTCGGTCGCCCGGCGCACCGTCGAGGCCTACGTCGACGCCGTGGCCGCCTCCCAGCCCACCTCTTCAGCTGCATCCGCCTCTCCCGCCATCCTCTCGGAGGACCTCTCGTGCTGACCGTCGACTTCGACCGCCTCCGGGTCGGTCGTGGCACCCGCTTCATCGACGTCGGGGCGGGCGCCGGCCGCCACAGCTACGAGGCGCTGCGCCGCGGGGCCCGCGTCACGGCCTACGACCTCGACGAGAGCGAGCTCGAGGGCGTGAAGGGCAGGTTCGCGGCCATGGAGCTGGAGGGTGAGGTGCCGCCGGGCGGCACCGGCGAGGTCGTCGTGGGCGACGCGCTCGAGATGCCCTTCGACGACGCGAGCTTCGACGTCGTGCTGGCCTCCGAGATCCTCGAGCACGTGCCGGCCGACGTCGCCGCGATCTCCGAGCTCACCCGCATCCTCGCCCCCGGCGGGACCCTCGCCGTGACCGTGCCGCGCTGGCTCCCCGAGAAGGTCTGCTGGGCCCTGTCGGACGAGTACCACGCCAACGAGGGCGGCCACATCCGCATCTACCGCGCCGACGAGCTGCGCGGCAAGCTCGAGGCGGCGGGCCTCGTCTTCACCCACAGCCATCACGCCCACGCCCTCCACGCGCCGTTCTGGTGGCTCAAGTGCGCGGTCGGGGTCCACGACGACGACCACCCAGCCGTGCGCGCCTATCACCGGATGCTGGTGTGGGACATGATGAAGGCGCCCGCCCTGACCCGCATCGCCGAGCGCACCCTCGACCCGCTGATCGGCAAGAGCGTCGCCCTCTACTTCCGCAAGCCGGTGGGCCGATGACGGCTCTCGCCGTCGCGGGAGTGCTCACACCGCAGCAGGCGGCCCTCACGGCGGCGAGCATCGTCGCCGCCCAGCTGCCCTCGGGCGCCATCCCCTGGTATGCCGCGGGCCCCCTCGACCCGTGGGACCACGTGCAGGGCGCGATGGGTCTGACCGTCGCCGGTCGGCACGAGGAGGCCGTCGCCGCCTACGACTGGTCGCGCTCCGCCCAGCGCGCCGACGGTACCTGGGCCATGGCCTACGACGGCGACCGGGTGACCGACCCGCACGCCGACGCCAACTTCGGGGCCTACCTCGCGACCGGGGTGTGGCACCACTGGCGGGCGACCCGCGACCGTCGGTTCGTCGAGCGTCTGTGGCCGACCGTCGATGCCGCGACCGAGGCCGTGCTGCGACTGCAGCGCGACGACGGGTCCATCGCCTGGGCGGTGGGGGAGGGCGGCCGCCCGACCGACGAGGCGTTCCTGACCGGGTGCGCCAGCATGCAGCTCAGCATGCGCTGCGCCGTGGCCCTCGCCGACGTCGTCGACGACCCCCGCCCCCAGTGGCTGGGGCCGCTCACCCAGCTGCGGCACGCGGTACGCGAGCACCCAGAAGCCTTCTGTCCCAAGCCGACCCATGCGATGGACTGGTACTACCCCGTGCTCACCGGAGCCCTCTCGGGCGCCGAGGCCCACCGCCACCTGGCCGCACGCTGGGAGGAGTTCGTCGTCGCCGACCTCGGCGTGCACTGCGTCAGCGACCACCCGTGGGTCACCGGGGGCGAGACCGCCGAGCTGGTGCTCGCGCTCGCGGCGATCGGCCGCGACGCCGACGCCCGGGCCCTGCTCGGGGCGATGCAGCACCTGCGTGAGGACGACGGGTCCTACTGGACGGGTCTGGTCTACGCCGACGGCAAGCGGTGGCCCGTCGAGCGCACGACCTGGACCGGCGCCACGGTGCTGCTGGCGGTCGATGCCATCAGCGGTGCGACGCCCGCTGCCGGTCTCTTCCGCGGTGACGGGCTCCGCGCCGCCGACTCCCACTCCGACGACGAGGTCGACCTGTGCCCCTGCCTCCTGGCCTCCTGAGCCTTCTCGCCGACGTCACGGGCTTCATGCCCGACGACGAGGGGGAGGCGCTGCACGCGGCGGCCCTCACCCACCTCGCGCCGTATGACGGCCTGACGCCTCGTCTCGGGCTCGAGATCGGCTCCTACTGCGGCAGGTCGACGGTGTGGCTCGGTGACGCCGCCCGGCAGGCCGGCGCCGCGCTGGTCACGCTCGACCACCACACCGGCTCGGAGGAGCACCAGGTGGGCTGGGAGTACCACGACACCTCGCTCGTCGACCCGGAGACCGGTCGGCTCGACACCCTGCCCCACCTGCGCCGCACCCTGCGCCTGGCCGACCTGACCGACGTCGTGACGCCGGTCGTCGGCCGCTCCGCGGTCGTCGCCGCCTGGTGGCGGACGCCGCTCGACCTGCTCTTCGTCGACGGTGGCCACACCGAGGAGGCGGCGCAGGCCGACTTCGCCGGGTGGGCCCACCACGTGCGCGTGGGCGGCGTGCTGCTGGTGCACGACGTCTTCCCCGACCCGGCCGACGGCGGCCAGGCGCCTTACCACCTCTACCTCGCCGCGCTCGCCGACGGCTTCGAGGAGCGGTCGGTCACCGGCTCGCTGCGGGTGCTCCAGCGGGTGCGCGAAAGCGTGCGGGTGAGCGAAGCCGGCTGACCTAGGCTGGGCTCATGGCCGACACCACCGCTGCGCGCCCCATCGACCCCGAGGTCGTCTCCCAGGTCGCGCAGGTCGCGACGGCGGCCAAGGTCGCCTCACGCCGCCTCGCCCAGCTGACCCGGGCGGCGAAGGACGAGCTGCTCCACGCGGTCGCCGACGCGCTCGTCGAGGCCACGCCGCTGATCGTGACGGCCAACGCCGACGACCTGGCCCGCGGGCGCGACAAGGGCCTGGCCCCGGGCCTGCTCGACCGACTCATGCTCGACGAGCAGCGGATCGCCTCGATCGCCGCCGCCGTGCGCGACGTGGCCACCCTGCCCGACCCGGTCGGCGAGGTGGTGCGCGGCTCGACCCTGGCCAACGGCCTGCAGATCCGCCAGGTGCGGGTGCCGATGGGCGTGCTCGGCATGATCTACGAGGCGCGGCCCAACGTCACCGTCGACGCGGCGGCCCTGGCGCTCAAGAGCGGCAACGCCGTCATCCTGAGGGGCGGCTCTGCGGCCGGGTCGAGCAACCGCGCGATCGTCGACGCGATGGGCGCCGCCCTCACTGCCCAGGGTCTCGACCCTGCAGCCGTCTCCCTGCTCGACACCGGCAGCCACGACGACGCCCGGGCCCTGATGACGGCGCGTGGCCTGGTCGACCTCGTCATCCCCCGCGGTGGCGCCGACCTGATCGCGACCGTCGTGCGCGAGTCCACCGTGCCGGTGATCGAGACGGGCACGGGGGTCAACCACGTCTACGTCGACGCCGGCGCCGACCTCGACGAGGCCCTCGCCATCGTCCTGAACTCCAAGACCCAGCGCACGAGCGTCTGCAACGCCGCCGAGACGATGCTCGTCCACGAGGCGGTGGCCGCCGCCTTCCTGCCCAAGGTCCTCGCCGCCCTCGGCGCGGCCGGGGTCACCGTGCACACCGGGCCCGAGGTGACGCCGTATGCCGAGGCCGCCGGTGCAGCTCACGCGATGGCGGGGGAGGGCGACTTCGACAGGGAGTGGTACTCCCTCGACCTCGGCGTGCGCATCGTGCCCGACCTCGACGCGGCGATGACGCACATCGCCACCCACGGCACCATGCACACCGAGGTCATCGTCACGCGTGACCGCGCGGCCGCCCGTCGGTTTCAGGCCGAGGTCGACGCTGCGGTCGTCGTCGTCAACGCCTCGAGCCGCTTCACCGACGGCGGCGAGTTCGGCTTCGGCGCCGAGATCGGCATCTCGACGCAGAAGCTCCACGCGCGCGGCCCGATGGCGCTGCCCGAGCTGACCACGACCAAGTGGCTCGTCGAGGGCGACGGTCAGGTGCGCGCCTGAGCGGTCCCGCCTCCGGTCCCTCAGGCTCGACAGGCCGGAGGGTGGTCGTGATGCGCGCTCCGGGGCCGTCCGCTGGCATGATCGGCGCGTGGAAGGCACCGAGGTCCGTAAGCTCGCCGCGCTCGAGGACAGCCACTGGTGGTACCGCGAGCGGCGCCATCTGCTGGCCAAGGCCCTGCAGGGGCTGGCGCCCGGTGACGCCCTCGACATCGGCGCCGCCGGGGGTGGCAACACCCGCGTGCTGCGCGACCTGGGGTGGCGGCCCGCGGCGCTCGAGTACGGCGAGGACGGGGCGCGGGTGGCGCACGAGCGCGGTCTCGCGACGATGCGGGCTGACGCGACCCGGCTGCCCGTGGCCGATGCCAGCCTCGACCTCGTCGTGGCCTTCGACATCCTCGAGCACATCGAGGACGACACGCGCGCGGTCACCGAGGTGCGCCGCACCCTGCGACCGGGGGGCACCTACCTCGTGGCGGTCCCGGCCGACCCGCGCCTGTGGTCGGCCCACGACGAGGCGGTCGACCACGTGCGCCGCTACACGCGCGAGACCCTGCGCGACGTGCTGGTGCGGGGCGGCTTCGACGTCGTCAGCATGGACTCGTGGAACGTCCTGCTGCGCCCGGTGGTCGCGATGCGTCGTCGCAGCAGCAGCGGCAGCGACCTCGATGACCTGCACCCGGTGGTCAACGCCGGGCTGCGCGCGGTCATCACCGCCGAGCGCTACCTACCGGTCAAGCAGCTGCCCGGTGTGAGCCTGCTCGTCACCGCCCGCCCCCGGCGCTGACGACCCACCTGGCCCGGTCGGGTCGGTGACGGGCACCGCCCGGGGGTCGGGGGTGCGCGCCACAAGCGGGGCGCCTGCGGCTCGTCGTACGGGGGGCAGGGGGGTGTCGGTCGGCCCGCGACGCGCGTCGGCGGCCCGCAGGGAGTCGTAGGCGATGAAGTAGGTGGGCCGGCCCTGCATCTGGGTGTACATCCGCCCGATGTACTCGCCGAGCAGGCCGAGGCACAGCAGCTGGGCGGCGCCCACGGCCGCGACGATGACGACGGTCGAGGTCCAGCCGGCGACGGCCTTGCCCGCGGCGTTCTCGATGATGGCGAAGAGGCCGAGGAGCACGGCGAGGACGCCGCCGCCGATGCCGAGGAGGGTCGCCAGGCGCAGGGGGGCCATGGAGAAGCCGGTGACCGAGTCGACCGAGAGCTTGACCATCTTGAGGAAGGGGTACTTCGAGACGCCCGCAGCCCGCTCCTCGCGGCGGTACTCGACCGTGCCCGAGGGGAAGCCCAGGGCCGGCACGATGAAGCGCAGCACCCGGTTGTGCTCGGGCAGGACGGTGATCGCGTCGACCGTGGCCCGGGACATCAGGCGGAAGTCGCCCGCGTCGCTCTGCGCGCTGGTGGCGCTCAGGCGCTGGATCGTCCGGTAGAAGGCGCGGGCTGTGACCCGCTTGAAGAAGGTGTCGGTGGAGCGGTCGCCGCGCACCCCGTAGACGACGTCGAGCCCCTCGTCGCGGGCCTTGTCGAGCATCTCTCCGATGACCTCGGGGGGGTCCTGCAGGTCGGCGTCGATGGTGACGACGTAGTCGCCCCGCGCGCTGACCAGCCCGGCCGAGATCGCCGCCTGGTGGCCGGCGTTGGCGCGCAGCCGCACCACGCGCACGGCGTCCCACTCACGGTGCAGCCGCTGCAGCAGGGCCGCGGTCAGGTCGGTGCTGCCGTCGTCGACGGCGATGACCTCGTAGGTCGCTCCGGTGGCCTCGAGGGTGGGACGCAGCCGGTCGACGAGCAGGGGGAGGACGTCCTCCTCGTTGTACATCGGGATGACGACCGACAGCTCCGGGTTCATGTCGTCCAATGTACGGCGAGACCACTGCGGCACCTGTGGGGCGAGTGGGACGCGTCTGTGAGGGGGGGTCGTGGTGTCGCGCGGTGCCGGCATGGCCCTCGGGAGGCTGCGTCGGCGGTAGGCTGGAGCAATGCCCGCCATCGTCGTCCCCGCCCTCGTCTCCGCCGAAGCGGCGTCTGCGCTGCCGATGCCTCCCTTCGCCTACGCGCTGATCGCGTTCGCGACCTTCCTCGCCGGGCTGGGCGTCCTGTGGTCCTTCCGCAACACGGCGGCCAAGGTGGCCGACAAGGAGGCCCGGGTCCGCGCCGCGAAGGCCGGCCGTTCCGGCCAGCCCCCTGCCGGGGGCCAGCACTGAGCAAGCGGCTCGGGGTGATGGGGGGGACGTTCGACCCCATCCACCACGGCCACCTCGTTGCTGCGAGCGAGGTCCAGGCGCGATTCGACCTCGACGAGGTGCTGTTCGTGCCGACGGGACAGCCCTGGCAGAAGGCCGGGGGTGCCGTCACACCGGCTGAGCACCGCTACCTCATGACCGTCATCGCGACGGCGTCCAACCCCCGCTTCACCGTCAGCCGCGTCGACATCGACCGACCCGGCATCACCTACACCATCGACACCCTGCGTGACCTGCGCGAGCTGCACCCGGACGACGACCTGTTCTTCATCACCGGCGCCGACGCGCTGGCCCAGATCCTCACCTGGAAGGACGTCGACGAGCTGTGGGACCTCGCCCACTTCGTCGGGGTCACCCGGCCCGGCCACGTGCTCAGCGACACCGGGCTGCCGACCCACACGATCAGCCTGCAGGAGGTGCCGGCCATGGCCATCAGCTCGACCGGCTGCCGGGCCCGCGTCGTCGCAGGTCAACCGGTCTGGTACCTCGTGCCCGACGGTGTCGTCCAATACATCCACAAGTACTCCCTCTACGGCAGCTCCCCGTTGCCGTTCCTCCACGAGAAGGCCCTCGAAGCATTGTGACCGCCTCACCCCGCGCCCTGTCCCTCGCGAAGACCGCTGCCGCTGCCGCCGAGGACAAGGTGGCGCACGACGTCATCGCCCTCGACGTCACCGGCCACCTCGCCCTCACCGACGTCTTCGTCATCGCCTCGGCCGACAGCGAGCGCCAGGTCGGCGCCGTGGTCGACGAGATCGAGGACCGGCTGCGCGACATCGGGGCCAAGCCGCTGCGCCGTGAGGGCCAGCGGGAGGGTCGCTGGGTCCTCATCGACTTCGGTGACATCGTCGTGCACGTGCAGCACGAGGAGGAGCGCGAGTTCTACCAGCTCGAGCGACTCTGGAAGGACTGCCCCCTGATCGACCTGTCGGTCGCCGACGCGACCTGACGCGGCCCGCCGTGACGAGCCGCCACCTCGTGGTCATGCGCCACGGGGAGACCGACGACAACGCTGCTGGCATCTGGCAGGGCCACCGCGACAGCCGGCTGTCCGCCACCGGTCGGGAGCAGGCCCGGCTGGCGGCGCCGGTGGTGGCGGCGCTGCGGCCGAGCGTCGTCGTGTCGTCGGACCTTCGTCGAGCAGCCGACACGGCCGACGCCGTGGCCGCCCGGCTCGGGGTGCCCGTGACCCGTGACGCCCGCCTGCGGGAGATCGATGTGGGGCGGTGGGGAGGCCGGACCGCGGCCGAGGTGCGCGAGTCCGATCCGGCGACCCTCCTAGCGCTCTCGAAGGGGATCGACGCACGGCGTGGTCACTCGGGAGAGACGGTCGCCGAGCTCGCGTTGCGCGCCCGCGCGGCGGCCGACGAGGTGGTCGCCGCGCTGGCTCCCGGCCAGACCGGTCTGATCGTGTGCCACGGCATCACCTCGCGGGCCCTCGTGGCCTCGCTCGTCGGCCTCGACCAGATGCAGGCCGGGCGGGTCCTTCGCGGGCTCGACAACTGCCACTGGGCGCGGGTGAGCGAGGCCGGCCGAGCCGGCGGCGACGCTGGCCCGCCGCCGTGGCGGATCGAGCAGTGGAACATCGGCGGCGGTGCCGTCGCCGACGAGCCCGCGGCGTCCTGGTCACCCACCGATTTGGGCGGTGGGCACGCCAATGGCTAAACTCGGCGAGGCTGCTCCGGAGACGGGGTGGCTCCCCGCGAGTCATCGCACGGGGCTGTAGCGCAGTTGGTAGCGCACCTCCATGGCATGGAGGGGGTCAGGGGTTCGAATCCCCTCAGCTCCACCCGATCCAGACCGGAAGCCGGGCCCTGTCAAGGGTTCGGCTTCGGTTGTATGCAGGCCCCTCCCGATGGACTAGTCCCAACGGTCAAATTTGGGGAAAACGGGCACGGCCCCGTGTGACGCGGCCTATGCTTTGAGGTGTCGGATCATGCAGAGTCGGCACGGGGAACGAAGCTGCCATGGTCGCCGATGTCACGGTGCCGTCGAGAAGGAGTGCGTGAACAGTGGTCCAGTATGCCGTGCGCGTGCCTCAAGGGCGGCGTGTCCGAAGCGCCCTCGGGGTGGCTCTGGGCTTCGTGGTGGTCTCGGGTCTGGTGCTGAGCACCCCCGTGCCGCCCGTCAAGACCCCGGTCGTCGCGTCCGGTGCGATCGGGTCGAAGACCGGTCCCGGACCCGTCACCCGCTCCGAGGTGCGTCCCTCCTTCGTCCTCGCGAGCGATGTTCACGTGCGGCAGACCCTGCCGTCGGCCGCGGCACCCGGCCTGCGGGTCACGGCCACACCACATCCCGACAGCACGATCACGATGAGCGAGACCGCGACCTTCGCCAGCCCCCGCACGTTCGTGGACCTTAAGCCACCGTCGATCGCCGGCGCCGGTGCGCAGTTCGACGGCCTGCGACCGCAGGTGCGGCAGGTCATCATCTGGGTCGACAATCAGTACTTCGATACGGTCGAGCTCAAGGGAAGGACGAGGATCGACTTCCGCAAGAAGGCCAGCTCGGTCAGGCTGACATACGTCCTGAGCGGCGCGTTCTCCAGGTCGGCGGACGGCAGCACCCGCGGCGCCACGGCGCTGCACCCCCTCATGAGCGTCGGGCTCGACGCACTCCCTGTCAGCTACCAGGTGGTCGGTGGCGCCAGCACGACCTCGATCGTGTGCCCCGAGCTCCCCTTCGGGCAGCAGGCCTGTGGGGCGACCTCCGGCGTGCTCAGCGGGCTGTCGGCCACCCAGTCCTTGATCGTCCTCACGCTCGAGCTGCCGACCGTCGCGACCGAGGCGCGGGCGTCCGTGCCGGTGCCCGCACAGTCGGTGGCCTCGAGCAGCCCGTCAACGAGCTCCGTTCCCGCCGCTGCCGACCCGACTACGACCCCCGGCGGTAGCGTCCCGGAGACGACGTCGTCGACGGCGGCCCCCTCCGCGGGTCCGACGGGCACCGAGCCCGCCCCAGCGCCGGCCGACACGTCGCCGTCATCGTCATCAGCGCCGGACCCCACGACACCTCCGACAGTGGACCCGCCGCCACCGCCACCGCCACCGCCGACGACCGAGCCCACGCAGCCGCCGGTGCCCACCGACCCGGGAACCACCACGCCGGCGCCGGACCCGACGACGACGGAGCCGCCCCCGATCGGCACCGAGAACCAGCCTGCGAACGCGCCGATCGGCACCGAGAAGCAGGCGGCGGGCTCGACGACAGGCTCACCCATCGGCACCGAGATGCGCGCCGCGGACCCGACAGCGGCCCCGACCACCGACCCGACGGCGCTCCCCACCACGGACCCGACCCCGACGGCCACCGTCGGCGGCTGACGCCGGCGGCGCTCGATCCGCCTCGCTCGGCGTCCTGACTGGACGTCAGGGGTTGGACCCGTCAGGCGTCTGCAGCGGTGGGTGCCACGGCTGCTGACAGGCGCCGCAGGAAGCGGTCGCGGTCGACGATGGAGCGGTGCACCTCGCCCTTGGCGACGACCTCGCCCGACTCGTCCACGACCTTGACGTGGAAGATCAGTCGTCGGCCGTCGTTGCGCGGCTTGGAGCAGCTGACCGTCACCGTCGCCCCGACCGGGGTGCCCTTGACGTGGTCGATCCGCACGGTGGTGCCCACGGTCGTCTGACCCTCCTCGAGGTCGGCGGCCGCCTCGGTAAAGGCGGCCCGCTCGCACCAGTTGATCAGGCGGGGGGTGGCGAGCACGGGCATGTCGCCACTGCCCAGACGCTCGGCGGTGTCGGCGTCGGTCACGGTGCGCAGGTAGGAAGTCATCCGGGCCAGCGTAGACGCGGTGGGCCGCGCCCATGACCCGATCGGCAGGACCCGGTGCCCCGCGCGCGTGCCGGGCGGCTTCGTCGCGCCGCTCCCACGAGAGTGGGGCTCGTGAATCTCTTCGGGTGGGTGCTGCTGGGTGCGGTGGCGGCCGTCGCCGTCGTTGACGCCCGCGTGGCCCTGCGCCAGCGGCAGGCAGCCCCCGCGCTCGGGCCACCGGTGCCGGTCGGCTCCTGCTGCTCGCTCTGCTGCTCACCCTCGTCGGCGAACCGCTGCTGCGTCGGGCGCAGGAGGCCGGACGACAGACGGTGTCGGCTCTCGCGGCCACGTTCCTGGCCCGGCTGCTCGTGGTCGGTGCGTCGCTCGCGCTGCCCGGCAACGGTCGTGGTCCGACGGGTCCGACGGTGCTGGGCCTGCTGCTCGCCCTCGCCGTGGGCGGCGCTGCCCTGTGGCGGCTGCGGGCTCGCGCCGGCGACCCGGCGGCGCGAGGAGTGGTGACGGCCTACGGTGTGGTCGCGCTCGCGGGGGTGGCGCTCGTGGTGTGGCACGGGTGCTGCTCACCGCAGTCGGGCTCTACGCGTTGGCGGTGGCCGACCTCGTGCTGGGGTGGTCGTGGCTCTCGCGTCGCGGCGTGCCCCAGCAGCTGCTCGTCGCCGGGCTGCTGGTCCGTCACCTCGGCACGGCCCTCGTCGTGGTCGGGGTCGTGCGTCCCGACCTGACCGCCTGAGGGCGACGCGCGCTGAGACGCGTGCGGTAGCCTACGCAGATGACCCGTCAGCTCCTCCTTGGCCAGCCGCGCTGACCACATCGACACCAGCGCGGCCACCCCTCCCTGCGAGGGGTTCTTTTTTGCCCCGGTCACGACCCGCACCACGAAGGACGAAGGACATGAGCGAGGAGACTCCCTACCGCTACAGCGCCGCGCTGGCCCAGGAGATCGAGACCAGGTGGCAGGACCGCTGGCTGCGTGACGGCACCTTCGAGGCGCCGAACCCGGCCGGCCCATGGGCCGACCCGGCTGGCGTCGCAGCGCTCGGTGAGAAGCTCGTCGTGCTCGACATGTTCCCCTACCCCAGTGGCGCGGGCCTGCACGTCGGGCACCCCCTGGGCTACATCGCGACCGACGTCTACTCGCGCTTCCACCGCATGCTCGGCCGCAACGTCATGCACTGCCTGGGCTTCGACGCCTTCGGCCTGCCGGCGGAGCAGTATGCCGTGCAGACCGGCCAGCACCCGCGGCTGACGACCGAGGCCAACATGGTCACCATGCGTCGTCAGCTGCGACGGTTGGGGCTCGGCTTCGACGAGCGGCGCAGCTACGCGACGATCGACCCGGAGTACTACCGCTGGACGCAGTGGATCTTCACCCAGATCTGGGGTGCCTGGTACGACCCCGAGGTGGTGCGCGCCGACGGCAGTCAGGGTGCGGCGCGCCCCATCGCCGAGCTGGTCGACGCCCTCGTCGCCGGCACCCGGTCGGTGCCCGAGCTGCGGGGACGGGCGTGGAGCGACCTCACCTCGGCCGAGCAGGGCACGCTCCTCGACGGCTACCGGCTGGCCTACACCTCGGAGGCGCCGGTGAACTGGTGCCCGGGGCTGGGCACGGTGCTGTCCAACGAGGAGGTCACCAACGACGGCCGCTCGGAGCGGGGCAACTACCCCGTCTTCCGCCGCAGCCTGCGTCAGTGGATGATGCGCATCACCTCGTATGCCGACCGGCTGGCCGACGACCTCGACCGGGTCGACTGGCCCGACAAGGTCAAAGCCATGCAGCGCAACTGGATCGGGCGCTCGCAGGGAGCGCAGGTGCGCTTCGCGGTCGTCGGCGGGGTCGAGGAGATCGAAGTCTTCACGACGCGACCCGACACCCTCTTCGGGGCGACCTTCATGGTGCTGGCGCCCGAGCACCCCCTGCTCGAGACGATCGTGCCCGTGGCCTGGCCAGAGGGCACCAAGGAGGTCTGGAAGGGCGGCGAGGTCGTCGGTGCCGACGAGACGGCGTCTCCGGGCGAGGCGGTGGCCTCGTACCGGAGGGCGAGCTCGCGTCGCAGCGACGTCGAGCGGCAGATGGACGACAAGGCCAAGACGGGGGTCTTCACGGGAGCATTCGCCACCAATCCCCTGACGGGAGAGGCGATCCCGGTCTTCGTGGCCGACTACGTGCTCATGGGCTACGGCACCGGGGCGATCATGGCGGTGCCGGCGCAGGACGAGCGCGACTGGGCCTACGCCGTGGCCTACGAGCTGCCGATCGTGCGCACGGTGCAGCCGTCGCAGGGGCACCCGCACGACCGGGCCTTCACCGGTGACGGGCCAGCGATCAACTCCGCCAACGCCGATGTCTCGCTCGACGGGCTGGGCGTGGCCGAGGCGAAGTCGCTCGTCATCGAGCACCTCGAGGCGCGGGGCATCGGCGAGGGCACCGTCAACTACCGGCTGCGCGACTGGCTCTTCAGCCGCCAGCGCTACTGGGGCGAGCCGTTCCCCGTGGTCTACGACGAGGACGGCGTCGCGCACGCCGTGCCCGACTCGATGCTGCCCGTCGAGCTGCCCGACGTGCCCGACTACTCGCCCAAGACCTACGCGCCGGACGACGCCGACAGCCTGCCCGAGCCGCCGCTGTCCCGCGTCCCCGAGTGGGTCGAGGTGACGCTCGACCTCGGTGACGGGCGTGGCGAGCGCCGCTACCGCCGCGAGACCAACACCATGCCCAACTGGGCCGGATCCTGTTGGTACTACCTGCGATACCTCGATCCCTCCAACGACGAGACCTTCGTCGACCCGGCCAACGAGCGCTACTGGGTCGGGCCCCAGGCGACCCCTGTGGCCGGTGCGCCGGCGGGGGCGAGCGACCCCGGTGGCGTCGACCTCTACGTCGGTGGCGTCGAGCACGCGGTGCTGCACCTGCTCTACGCGCGCTTCTGGCACAAGGTGCTCTTCGACCTCGGGCACGTCTCGAGCGAGGAGCCGTTCCGGCGCTACTTCTCGCAGGGCTACATCCAGGCCCATGCCTACCAGGACGCCCGGGGGCAGTACGTCGAGGCCCGTGAGGTGGAGGAGCGCGGGACCGGTGACGACGTGACCTACACGTTCCACGGTGAGCCCGTGCAGCGCGAGTACGGCAAGATCGGCAAGTCGCTGAAGAACTCCGTCAGCCCCGACGAGATGTACGACGCCTACGGCGCCGACACCTTCCGCGTCTACGAGATGTCGATGGGGCCGCTCGAGCTGAGCAAGCCGTGGGAGACGCGGGCGGTCGTGGGGGCGCAGCGGTTCCTGCAACGTCTGTGGCGCAACGCGATCGACGAGCAGTCGGGCGAGCTGGTCGTCGTCGATGTCGAGCCCGACCGGGCGATCGACGTCGCGTTGCACAAGACCATCGCGGGGGTGCGTGAGGACTACGAGCAGCTGCGCTTCAACACGGCGCTGGCCAAGCTCATCGAGCTCAACAACGCCGTGACCAAGCTCGAGGCGGTGCCACGCGCCGTGATCGAGCCCATGGTCGTCATGCTCGCGCCGATGGCTCCGCACATCGCCGAGGAGCTGTGGCAGCGGCTCGGCCATGAAGGGGGCGTGACCTTCGTGCCCTTCCCGGTCGCCGACCCGGCGCTGCTCGTCGACGACGAGGTCACCTGCGTCATCCAGATCAAGGGCAAGGTCCGTGACCGGGTCGAGGTCGCGGCCGGCATCAGCGAGGACGACCTTCGAGAGCTCGTGCTCGCCCGCGAGAAGGTCGTCGCCGCCACGCCCGACGGCATCCGCACCGTCATCGTGCGGGCGCCGAGACTGGTCAACATCGTGCCCCTGTGAGCCGGTAGGTGGGCTAGCGTCAGGGCGTGAGCATCGCCGTCGTCACCGACTCCACGGCCTACCTGCCGCGCGAGCTCCTGGCGGCCGCGGCGTCGCCGATCACGGTCGTGCCCCTGCACGTCGTCATCGGGGGGGCCGACCTGCGAGACCGGGTCGAGGTCTCCATACAGGACCTGGCGTCGGCCCTGCGGTCCTTCACCCCGGTGAGCACCTCCCGGCCGACGCCCCAGGCGTTCCTCGACTGCTACGAGCAGCTCGCGGCCGAGGGAGCCACCGGGGTCGTGTCGGTACACCTGTCATCCGACATGTCCGGCACCGTGCAGTCGGCCCGGCTCGCGGCGGGGCAGGCCCCCCTCACCGTCGAGGTGGTCGACTCGCGCTCCCTCGGGATGGCGATGGGCTTCGCCGTGCTCGCGGCCGCCCGACGCGCGGCCGACGGGGGCACGGTGGCCGAGGTGGCGGCGGTCGCCACCGCCCGAGCCGCCGGGGCGAGCGTGGCCTTCTACGTCGACACGCTCGAGCACCTGCGCCGGGGCGGCCGCATCGGCGCGGCCTCGGCGCTGCTGGGCTCCGCCCTCGCCATCAAGCCGATCCTCACCCTGCGGGCCGGGTCGATCGAGCCACTCGAGCGGGTGCGCACCTCGAGCCGAGCGCTGGCCCGGCTGGCCGAGCTGGCCCTCGACGCGGCCAAGCGCGCGACCACGGTCGTCGACGTCGCCATCCAGCACCTCGACTCGGCCCCCCGGGCGGAGGCCCTGGCCGAGCAGCTGCGCGGGGCCGTACCGCCCGACCGGCTGGGTGAGCTCGTCGTCGGCGAGCTCGGCGCGGTCGTCGGGGCGCACGTCGGCCCGGGCACCCTCGCCGTCGTGGTGAGCCCCCGGCTGGCCTGACCGGTGCTGACGCGATGACGGGGTGGGGATCGATGCTGGGAGGGCTGGTCGTCCTCGCGGTCGCGGCGGGGGTCTCCTTCCTCGTGGGGTCGGTCAACCCCGCGACCATCGTGGCCCGTCTGCGGGGTCGGGACCTCGCGGGCGCCGGGTCGGGCAACCCTGGAGCCACCAACGCCGGTCGAGTCCTGGGGGCGCGATGGGGGGTCGTCGTCGGGGTGCTCGACGTGGCCAAGGGCCTGGTGCCGACGGTGATCGCCCTGCACCTGGCCGGGCCGGTCGCAGCCAGTGTCGTGGGTGTCGCGGCCGTCCTCGGCCACGTCTGGTCGCCCTTCCTGCGCGGCCGCGGCGGCAAGGGGGTGGCCACGACGCTCGGGGTGGTCCTCGGGGTGCTGCCGTGGTTCGCCCTCGTGATGCTCGCGGTCTTCGTCGTCGTCGTGGCCACGACGCGGTGGGTGGCCGGGGCATCCGTCACGGCGGCCGCGGTGCTGGTGCTGCTCGGCCTGGCGGCCGGCCCGGGGTGGACCGGGCCTCTGGGTGGCCGGGGCTGGAGCACCACCGTGTTCGCGGTGGTCCTGGCGGCAGTCGTGCTGGTGCGGCACCGGCGCAACCTGCAGGGCTGGTGGCACCTGCGACGGGAGCGCTGACCGGCGGAGCGGGCGAGGGCATCCACAGCCCCCGGGGCCCAGATCGTTGTCCACAGGCTGCCGCCGAGAGCCTGGGCGGGAGGCCTCGGCCTGCCTACCGTCGGCGTATGCCGCGTCGACCCCCGCCCACCACCGTCGCCGACCGCCTGACCGCCCTGCTCGAGCTGCCCGCCGCGCCGGAGGGGGCGCTCGACCCCGCGCCGGGGGATCGCCCGGATGGAGGGTGGGTGCCGTCGGCACCGGACCCCGAATTCGACCCCGACCCCGACCCCGATGTCGATGTCGATGACGATGATGATGACGACGAGTGGGGCGGCGGGGGCGCGAGCACGGGCGGAGACGCTCCTCCCGGCGCGGCTCGGGGCGGGCGGCACCGCGCTCCGGCAACCGGCCCGCGACTGGTGACGGTCCCGGTCTCGCTCGACCGGGCGAGGGCCGCAGTCTCCTGGCCCGCGGCCGTCGGCGTGGTGGCCCTGCTCGTGGTGGCCATTGCCGTGTTCGCGGTGCGGGTGGGGGCCGCGCGAGCGGCTGGGCAGCCGCGTCCGGCCGACGTGACCGAATCCACGCAGCTGACCCGCACCGCGACGCCGACCGGCTTCCCTCCCGCCGGTGCTGCCTCCTCGACGACCGCGGGCCAGCATTCTCCTGCGTCCTCGGCGTCGACGCCCGGGGACGTGGTCGTGGCCACGTCGACGCATGTGGTCGTCGACGTGGCCGGTCTGGTGCTCCGGCCGGGTGTGCGGTCCTTGGCCGGGGGCGCCCGGGTGACCGATGCCCTCGCGGCTGCGGGTGGTCCCAGGCCCGGCGCCGACCTGACCCGGCTCAACCTGGCCCGGGTCCTCGTCGACGGAGAGCGGCTCTACGTGCCGGCCCCCGGTCAGGAGCCGCCACCGCTGCTGGGCCCGGTCGCACCGGGCGGCGGTGGTGGTGCCGGGTCAGGAGGGGGAGGGTCAGGAGGGGGCGGAGCCGGCTCGCCGCCGACGGGGGCGTCTGGTCCCGTCGGCCTCAACACGGCCGACCTCGGCGCGCTCGACGGGTTGCCGGGCGTCGGTCCGGTGCTGGCTCAACGGATCCTCGACTGGCGCACCGCGCACGGCAGGTTCAGCAGCGTCGACGAGCTCGGCGAGGTGAGCGGCATCGGCGACAAGGTGCTGGCCACCCTGCGTCCGCTCGTCACGCTGTGACGAGCCGGCTGCGGCGGGCTCCGGCATGACGGGCTCGGGCCTGACGGGCTCGGGCCTGACGGGCTCCGTGGCGACGTCGACGGGTCTGGACGACGACGTGGAGCCGCCGGTGCTGGTGGAGCGGCACACCGACGTGCGTCTGCTCGTCCCGGCCCTCGTGGCCTGGGCCGTCGTGGCGTACCTGCTCGGTCAGCCTGCGTCGACCGCCGTGGTCGTCGCCGCCGCGACGGGCGTCGCCCTGGGTGTCGTGACGTGGCGGCGACGACGGCTGGAGCGGTGGGGCGCCCTGGTCGCCCTCAGCTGCGGAGCAGTGCTGCTCGCCGTCACCGCGGTGATCGCCTGGACCGCGGTGCGCGAGAGCGGCCCGGTCCGTGAGCTCGCGCAGGAGCAGGCGGTGGTGTCGGTCGTGGCGACGGTCGCCACCGATCCTCACCCGGTGGCGGGTGGCCCTGGGGCGGGTGGCACTGGCTCTGCGGGGAGCACGTCGGCAGACCTGGGAGCGGGGCCTCGCCCCTTCGTCGTCCTCACCCTCGACCTGCACGAGGTGACGGGGCGGGGGTCCACGACGGCCGTGCAGTGCCCCGTCCTGCTCATCGGGCCGCCCGAGCTGATGAGCCTGCACTGGCACGAGGTCGTGCGGCTCACTGGGCGGTTGGGGTCGACCGACGACCCGGCTGACGACGTGGTCGCTGTCCTCGCCGCCCGGGGACCGGTCGAGGTGACCGGGCGGCCCGGCCTCGTCGACCGGTCGGCCGAGGTGGTGCGAGGTCGGTTCGCCACCGCGACCGCGCGACTGCCGTCCGATGCTCGTGGCCTGCTGCCGGGGCTGGTCATCGGGGACACCACCCGCACCCCGGCCGACCTCAGAGCGGCGATGCAGGCCACTGGTATGACCCACCTCAGTGCGGTCAGCGGCAGCAACGTCTCCTTCGTGCTGGGCGCGGCCCTCTGGCTCTGCGGCTGGCTGGGGGTGGGGCGGCGGTGGCGCCCCCTGGTGGCGCTGGTCCTTCTGCTCGGCTTCGTCGTGCTCGTGCGTCCCGAGCCCAGCGTGGTGCGTGCCGCGGCGATGGGCTCGGTGGGTCTGCTCGGCCTCAGCGTGTCGCGCCGTCGTGAGGGCGTGCCGGCGCTCGCGGGCGCCGTGCTCGCCCTGCTGGTGTGGGACCCGTGGCTGGCGCGGTCGTTCGGCTTCGTGCTCTCGACCCTGGCGACCCTCGGGCTCCTCCTGCTGGCCGCTCCGTGGGGGACCGCCCTCGGCCGACGGCTCCCTCCCCGGTTCGCCGGGCTCGGGCCGGCGCTCGCGGTGCCCCTCGCCGCCCAGGCGGTGTGCGGGCCGGTCATCGTGCTGCTGCAGGGCTCGGTGTCGGTCGTCGGAGTCGCCACCAACCTGCTCGCCGGGCCCCTCGTCGCACCGGCGACCATCGTCGGGGTGGCGACTGCCGCCCTGTCGGTGGTCTCGACCGGGCTGGCGTCGTGGTTGGCGTGGGTGCCCGCGCTCCCGACCCTGGGCATCGCGTGGGTCGCCCGCGTCGGCGCCCGGGTGCCCTGGGGTGCCGTGCCCTGGCCGTCCGGAGCGGCGGGCGCCTGCGCGCTGGCCGTCCTCAGCGTCACGGTCGTCCTGTGCGGGCCCTGGGTGGTGCACCACTCCCGGCGGCGGCCGCTGGTGGCCTGCGCGTGCGGGGTGCTCGGCCTGGCCAGTGGTGCGCCCACGACGTCGATGGCCTGGCCGCCTCCTGACTGGCGCTACGTCATGTGCGACGTCGGGCAGGGTGACGCGATGGTGCTGCGCAGCGCCGAGGGCGCGGTGGTGGTGGTCGATGCCGGACCCGACCCCGTCCTGGTCGACGGGTGCCTCGCCCGACTGGGGGTGAGCGCCGTCGACGCCGTGCTAATCACCCACGACCACGCCGACCACGTCGACGGACTGAACGGTGTCCTCGAGGGCCGGACCGTCGGGCGCGTCCTCACCACGCCGCTGGAGGCGCCGCCGATGCAGGCCGCCGAGGTCGGGCGCGAGGCGTCCGCCAACCGGGTCCCGATGCAGCACCTCTACGCCGACGACCGCCTCTCCTGGCCAGGGATCACCGCCCGGGTGTGGTGGCCCGCGCGGATCATCCACGCGGGCTCCGAGCCCAACAACGCGTCGCTGGTGCTCACCGTCGAGGTCGACGGTCTGCGCCTGCTGCTGCTCGGCGACGTCGAGCGCGAGGCCGCGGCGGAGGTGCTGCGCCGGCTCCGCGGCGACCCCGCCGCCCTCGCCGGTGGCTTCGACGTGGTCAAGGTCGCCCACCACGGCTCCTCCAACCGCGACGACGGGCTGTATGCCGCGGCCGCCGCACCGCTGGCCCTGATCAGCGTGGGCGCGGGCAACGACTACGGGCACCCGGCGCCGAGCACGGTGGCGCTGCTCGAGCGAGACGGCTTCCGGGTGCTGCGCACCGATCTCGTCGGTGACATCGCGGTCACGGGTCAGCGGGGGCACGTGTCGGTGGCGACCCAGTCGGGCGGCTAGCCCGACCCCGTCGAGCCGGCCCTGTTAGGCCACCGGCAGCGGGACCGGCCACGGCCTGCCGGGACCGGACTCACCCACCGGCACGGCAAAACCCGGACATCGTGCGAGTCAGGTCCGAGCCAACCCCTGGGTCAGGTGCCGGCCGACGACCATTGCCTGCGACGACACGTCGTACGGGCGGCGGGTCGGGCAGGAAGGCTACGGCAGTGCTCGTCGGGCGGCAGCGGGAGGACCGCTCTCAGAACGCGACGGATGGCCAGCAAGACACCGACCGCTCCGGCGAGAACCGGATGGGTTGGGTGCGTGCGGTGTCCTAGGCGCGGGGCGCGGAGGAGGTGGCCAGCGCGTGGGCGGCGGCGCTCTCGGCGAGGGCGTCGAGGGTGGCGCGCACCGCCGGCACCCGCTGCAGGTCCTCGGTGGTGACGACAGTGATCGTGCGTCGGGAGGCGGGCTTGAGCGAGAGCGTCGCGACCTCGGAGTTCTTGGCGGCTGCGAGGATCAGGTCGGGCACGAGGGCGACCCCGAGGCCGGCCCCGACCAGGCCGAGCACGGCCACGTAGTCCTCGGTCTCGAACGACACGGTCGGGGTGAAGCCGGAGCCGTGAGCAAGGGCGAGGAGGTGACCGCGACACCGCGGGCACCCGGCGATCCAGGACTCGGCAGCGAAGGCCGAGAGGTCGACCTCGCCGGCCCCGGCGAGCGGGTGGTCGCGGGGCACCGCGAGCCTCACCTCGTCCTCCAGCAGGGGTGTGCTGACGAACTGGTCGAGGTCGTCGGGCCGCCCGAGGTCGTCGCCCTGGTAGGCGAACGCCACCGCGAGGTCGCACTCGCCGGCGCGCAGAGCCGCGATCGACTCCGGCGGCTCACCCTCGCTGAAGGTGACCGTGACGTCGGGAAAGCGCTGCTTCACCAGGGAGAGGGCACGGGGCACGAGCGTGGCCGACGACGAGGGGAAGGCCATGAGCCGCACCCGCCCGGAGCGCAGCCCGGCGATCGCGGCCACCTCCTCCTCGGCAGCATCGAGAGCCGACAGCACCCCGACGGCATGCCGGGCGAGCACCTGACCGGCTTCGGTGAGCCGCACGTTGCGCCCGATCCGCTCGACCAGCACCGTGCCGAGCCGTTGCTCCAGGCGGCGCACCATCTGCGAGATGGCCGGCTGGGAGTATCCGAGACTCACTGCCGCGCCGGTGAAGCTGCCCTCGTCGGAGATCGCCCGCATGACACGCATGGCCGCAGCATCCAACATCCCCTCAGCCTATAACGCAGCGTTATCATCTGGCCAGTAATCGAGTGTCGATGTGATCCATGGCGGCCTCGGCCTGCCAGCAGCCGGTGCAGTCGTCGCATACTCGTGGGGTGACGCTCTCACCACGCCCGTCGTGGGTCCTGCGCCCCGCCGCCGGCGGAGCGGTCGAGGGCCCGCAGTCGTTCGACGAGCTCGTCGACCTGGTCGCCGTCGGCGACGTTGCGCTGCTGACCGGTGCCGGCCTGTCGACCGAGTCGGGCATCCCCGACTACCGCGGGCCCGACGGCACCCGACGCGTCGTGCCGATGCAGTACGGCGAGTTCGTCGCCTCCTCTGCCGCACGGCAGCGCTACTGGGCCCGCAGCTTCGTCGGCTGGCAGCGGTTCGCCCGCGCCGCCCCCAACGCCGGTCACCAGGAGGTGGCGGCGCTGGTCGCCCGAGGCGCGGTGAAGGGGGTGGTCACGCAGAATGTCGACGGACTGCACCAGGAGGCCGGAGCCAGCAACGTGATCGAGCTGCACGGCAGCCTCGACCAGGTCGTCTGCCTCACCTGCGGCGACCGCACCAGCCGGGCGAGCCTGCACGAGCGGATGGCGCAGGCCAACCCCGGCTTCGCCGAGCGGGTGCTGAGCACCGTGGGTGACGCCTCACAGGTGACCAGCCAGATCCGGCCGGACGGCGACATCGTCCTCGACGACGCCGCCGTGGCCACCTTCCACCTACAGGGATGCCTCGTCTGCGGGCACGACACCCTCAAGCCCGGTGTCGTCTTCTTCGGCGAGTCGGTGCCGAAGGACCTCGTCGAGCGAGCCTTCGCCCTCGTCGACGGCGCGAGGTCGCTGGTCGTGCTCGGCTCGTCACTCGCGGTGATGAGCGGCTACCGCTTCGTGCGACGGGCCCACCGTGACGGCAAGCCGGTGGCCATCGTCACCGCGGGACCGAGCCGCGGTGACGGCGAGGCCACGATCCGTCTTCACTCGCCTCTCGGCGAGACGCTCCGCCGGCTGACCGCTGCCCTGCGGTGAGCCGCCGCACGGGGCCACTCAGATGCGTCGAAGGACCGCGGTGACCTTGCCGAGGACCGTGGCGTGGTCACCGTCGATGGGGGAGTAGATGGGGTTGTGCGGCATGAGCCACACGTGGCCGGCAGTGCGCTTGAAGGTCTTGACGGTCGCCTCGCCGTCGATCATCGCCGCGACGATGTCGCCGTTGTCGGCCGTGGGCTGCTGGCGCACCACGACCCAGTCGCCGTCGCAGATCGCCGCCTCGATCATCGAGTCGCCGACGACCTTGAGCAGGAAGAGCGAGCCCTCGCCGACGATCTGCTTGGGCAGGGGGAAGACGTCCTCGACGACCTCCTCGGCGAGGATCGGGCCGCCGGCGGCGATGCGCCCGACCACGGGCACGTAGGACGCCTCGGGCCTCGCGTTGCCGGAGTCGGTCTCGAGGTCGGCCTGGGGGCCGCCACCGACCCCGGCCAGGGCGGCCGCCTCGGCGAGGTGCTCCTGGGCCGAGTCGCCTGAGCGGTAGCCCCGCTCCTCCGCGGTGGCGTCGGGCGATACGACCTCGATGGCCCTGGGGCGGTTGGGGTCGCGGCGCAGGTAGCCCTTGCGCTCGAGCGTGGACAGCTGGTGGGCCACGCTGCTGGGGCTGGTCAGCCCGACCGCCTCACCGATCTCACGCAGGCTCGGGGGATAGCCGCGACGGTCGACGGAGTTGCGGATGACCTCGAGCACGCGCCGCTGCCGCACGGTGAGCCCGTCGCCCTGCCCGCGCTCGGGCATGTCGTGCACCTTCGCCATCTCAGCTCCTCATTCGTCTGGGTCTCCCTGACATCAGTGCAGGTCAGGTGGCCTGTCAGACCCTCCTGCTGCACTGGTGCGCATGATCAGACCCTACGACCTTCGAACAGAGTTTCCAAACACCTGTTCGAGGCGTGTCTCGACTTTCTCGAACAGGCGTGCTACAAATCGTCTAGACGTTTCTTCGCACATGCGTTCGACCGTCACCGTCAACATCCCTGAGGAGCCCACCATGAGCGCAGTAGCAGTCTGGGACACCGTCCCCGTCGCCTCCCTCGTGGATGGCACCGACCGCCGTCCCGATCTTCGTCTGGTCTGCGCGGGTTCCCCGACGACGTCGCCTCCGCTGCGGCTGACCCGCTTCGGGCGACTCCTGCTGACCCTGGGTGTCGTGGCGGTGGCCGTGATGCTGGCCGTCTCGGTCGTCGGCGCCGGAGCGGCCTCGGCCACGATCGATCACACGGTCACGGTCTCGACGGGGCAGACCCTGTCGCAGATCGCGTCGCGCGAGCTGCCGCAGGTGTCGGTGGCCGAGGGCGTCATGCAGCTCGAGCTGGCCAACGACCTCAGCTCCTCACAGGTGCACGCCGGGCAGCGGCTCGCGATCCCGTCGCTGCGCTGAAGCGCGCAGCACCGCACCGCCACCACTTCCCGGATCGGGGTCCGGGAGCAGACGGCAGCCAAGCCTCGACCCCTTGGCTGCCCACCCTGTGACAGGGGACAGCGTCATCCGCGTGATGCGGGTGGCGCTTTCCTGTGCAGTGGCACGGTCGGCACGGTCAGACCGGTCGGCACGGTCGGCACGGTCGGCACGGTCAGACCGGGGGCCCTCCATCCCTGCCGGTCGCCATGGCGACCAGACGCAGGAAGGTCGCGTACGACGCCTCGAGGGTCTCGATCTCCGTGTCGGTCACCTCGACCGGGCGTGGTGGGTCGACGAGTCGGTGGACGACCTGACCGAAGGGCTCGCGGCCCAGACCGACGGCCGCGAGCACGGCGGCCCCGGTGGCGCTGTCACCTCTGCCCGCCAGCGAGACGTCACGGCCCGCGAGCAGGGTCGCGCGGATGGCGGCCCAGACCGTGCTGCGGCTGCCATCACCGGCCAGCACGTGTCGTCGGCTCGGTGCCCCCAGGTCGCCCAGCGTCTCGAGCCCGAGCCGCTCGACGAAGGCGACCCCCTCGAGGATCGCGCGGTGTGCCTCGACGTCGTCGGCCGGTCGGCCGCTCCACAGGGCCTGGAGCGAGGGTTCGGCGACCGGGAAGCGCTCGCCCGACCGGGCGAGTGGGTAGCAGACCACCGTGGCCGGACCGCGTCTGGCGGCGCGCATGCCGAGCACCGCCAGCTCGCGGGTCGTCATGCCGGAGCGGTAGGCAGCAAAGGCCCCAGCCCCGACGTTCGAGGTGGCCCCGGCCCACCAGGCGCCGTCCGGCGCGCGGTGGCTGCGGACCGCCCCGTCGGGCGAGGTCACCTCGGTGCCGGCGACCGCCATGAGGGACAGGGTGGTGTCCAGCACCCCCACGCTGTCCCGCAGGTGGGTCGCGCCGGTGGCGATCTGGGCCGTGCACCGAATGGTCATCCCGGCGACGACGAGCACATCGGCTCGGAGGCCCAGGCGGCGCGAGCAGTCGGCGCTCACCACTCCGAGCACCGAGCCGGGGGCCAGGAGGGTCGGCACCAGGCCCTCGAGGCCGAGGGTGATCGTGGCGCGCGGCCACGTTCGCGCCTCCGGGTCGATCCCGGCCTCGAGGAGGTGCGAGGTGTCGGCAGCGACGAGCCCACCGACGAGAGCAGCGTGCACGACGTCGGCGGTGGAGGCGAGTCTCGCCACCGAAGCCCCTCCGGCACACGCCGAGCCCATCGCGGAGGCCATCCGGCCCAGCATCGAGTCGTCCGGGAGCCCGTGGGCGGCAGCCAGGCCCCTGCCCGAGGTGTCATCGGCGAGGAGGGCCTGACCGACGGGGTGCCCACTCGCGTCCAGAGGCACGACCGTGCCGGACGTGCCGGTCGCCGAGATGGCGCGGATGCGGTTGGCCGAGGCGCCCAGTGAGCCGACCACCCGGGCCACGAGCCCCAGCGCCGTTGCCGCATAGCCCGGCTCCTGGGTGCTGTGGCCTTCCGGAGAGCGCGCCGGCTCGGCGAGCGAGGTCGACACGGAGGCGAGCACGTCGCCCGTCCAGGCGTCGAGCGCCACGCACCGCACGGTGCCGGTCGCGAGGGCGATGCCGATGACGATCGACCCGTCGGGCGTGTCAGCCACAGCCACCCCGGGTCAGGGTCAGGTCGGTGCTCGTGCCCGGTGACCCCACGAGACCTCCTCGTCGATGTGGTCGTGTCATCGAGCGTAGGCAGGCGCAGCAGGAATGACAACGACCATCGCCTCGGGAATCTGCGGCCTGAGTCACGCCGCCGCGACCGTGCCTCTGGCGGTGTCGAGTGGCAGGATGGGCTGATGGCCACCCCCTCGCAGACCCCGCTCGAGCTCTTCGGCACCGACGCCCTGATCGGCGAGGACGACCGCGACCTGCAGCTGGCGGTGCGCAGCTTCGTCGATCAGCGGATCAAGCCCGAGATCGGGCAGTGGTTCGAGGACGGCGAGATCCCGGTCCGCGACCTGGCCAAGGAGCTCGGGTCGCTCGGCGTCCTCGGCATGCACCTCGAGGGCTACGGCTGCGCCGGGGCGTCCGGCACGGCATACGGGCTGGCCTGCCTCGAGCTCGAGGCCGGTGACTCGGGCCTGCGCTCGCTGGTGTCGGTGCAGGGATCGCTCGCGATGTTCGCGATCTGGAAGTTCGGCTCCGAGGAGCAGAAGCAGGAGTGGCTGCCGCGGATGGCGGCGGGCGAGGCCATCGGCTGCTTCGGTCTGACCGAGGCCGACTTCGGCAGCAACCCGAGCGGCATGCGCACCCGCGCCCGTCAGGACGGCGACGACTGGGTCATCGACGGCTCCAAGATGTGGATCACGAACGGCTCGGTCGCCGACGTCGCCGTGATCTGGGCCCAGACAGATGACAAGATCCGCGGCTTCGTGGTGCCGACCGGCACGCCCGGCTTCTCGTCGCGCGAGGTGCACCACAAGCTCTCGCTGCGCGCGTCGGTCACCGGTGAGCTGGTGCTCGAAGGGGTGCGCGTGCCGTCCTCGGCGCTGCTGCCCGATGTCGCCGGGTTGCGCGGCCCGCTGTCGTGCCTCGACGAGGCGCGCTACGGCATCGTCTTCGGCGCGCTGGGCGCCGCCCGCGACAGCCTCGAGACCGCCCTGTCGTATGCCGCGGACCGCATCGTCTTCGACCGGCCCCTCTCCAGCTTTCAGCTGACCCAGGCGAAGCTCGCCGACATGACCCTCGAGCTGGGCAAGGGGATGCTGCTGGCGCTGCACCTGGGCCGACTCAAGGACGCTGGCACGCTGCGGCCCGAGCAGATCAGCCTGGGCAAGCTCAACAACGTGCGCGAGTCCATCGCCATCGCCCGTGAGTGCCGCACCATCCTCGGTGCCAACGGGATCTCGTTGGAGTACAGCCCGATCCGCCACGCGGCCAACCTCGAGTCCGTGCTCACCTACGAGGGCACGAGCGAGGTGCACCAGCTGACGATCGGGCGGGCGCTGACGGGGCAGTCGGCCTTCGCCTGAGTCTGACGGGTGACGATGGACGGCGGGACCTAGGTCCTCCCGGGACGAGACCGGCTCGGCGAGCCTGAGGGCATGGCAGTCACCGCGTCGGCGTCCGGTCCGCCGCCCGGGCCCGCCTGCTCTCGGCATTCCTGGGAAACGACACCGAGCCGGTCATCATCGGCCTCATCCTCGTCGCGAGGGTGGGGCTCGGATTCACCAACGAGTACCGCGCGGAGCGGGCCGCCGCCGAGAGGAGCTTCGCAAAACGGTGTAAACGGTACCTAGCAGGGCGATTGGCGACGAGCTCCCTGTGTGGGGTTCCAGCCACGGCCGCATGGCACGATCCCTGGACCGCCGGGGTGGGTGTGCGCGGCACCCCCGGGTTGTCGGATGAGGCGGTACGTCCACCTCGGAGGACACGGCCGAGACCGTGCGTGTGGACTTGTCGCGGCACCCTGTCAGTGACTCGTGACAGGCTGAGCGGGCAGCGGCACGAGGACGGATCGGAGGTGGCACGTGGGGCGCAACAACCAGCAGCGACGGGCAGCGAAGGCCAAGGAGAGGGCCAGGCGGCACGCGGCGCACGGGGGGTCGGCCTTCGGTGGGCCGCCGGTCGGCGAGTGGGCCGCCGGGATCTTCGCCGGGTCGATGGGCGCCCGGGACCCTCACGACCGTGAGCGCCGTGAGCTCGACCTCGGCCTGACCTTCCTGCGCCGGGCCCTGAGGCTCGACGCCGAGGGGCAGCACGAGCGGGCCGAGGAGGCGTGGTTCGACGTCGAGGCGACCCTTGCGTCGCCGACGGGCCGACGTGCGCTGGTCGGGCACCTCAACCTCGCGCTGGCCGGCATGGTCGAGTCCCTGTGGCGCGGCGGCTGGCAGCCGGCTGACCTGGTGCGCGTGGCGTCGCGCGACCTGCGACCGACGGGGGCCGCGGTGGTCGGCGACGCGATCGCGAGACAGCTCAGCACGTATGCCGTGTCGACGGTCGCGCCGTCGTGGCACGAGCAGCTCGCGCAGGCCGAGGTCTCGACCTGGTGGCCCCGTGAGAGCGACCCCCTCACGGCGCGGGCCCGGATCGACGACCGGGGGTGGCGGGGGCTCCTGGCCGGGGCCATGAGCGCGCTCGACCGGCTCGCGGACCTGCCGCAGCTGCAGGTCATCGACCCGCTGCCGGGCACGTGGAGACCGTCGCGCGCCAGGGCCGCTCGGGCGGTCGAGCCGCTCGACGGGCGCTTGCTCGACCGGGTGCGCGCCCTGCTGGCCAAGGCCGAGAACACTCCCTACGAGGCTGAGGCCGACACCTTCACCGCGGCCGCTCAGAAGCTCATGGCGCGGCACAGCATCGACCGGGCCATGCTGGCCGCCACCAGCATCGGCGGCGCGTCCGCCCCGTCGGCCCGCCGGGTCGGCATCGAGCGCCCGTACGAAGCACCCAAGGTGCTCCTGCTCGATGTCGTCGCCTCAGCCAACCGGTGTCGCACGGTGTGGTCGAAGGGCTTCGGCTTCGTGACGGTCGTGGGCTTCGACGACGACATCGACGCGACCGAGACGATCTTCACGTCGCTGCTCGTGCAGTCGACGCACGCGATGTCGGGGCACGGGTCGCGAGCGACCAGGGCCGGGCAGTCACGCACGACAGCTTTCCGCAAGTCGTTCCTCACCGCCTTCGCCCACCGCATCGGACAGCGCCTGGCCGAGGTGACGCAGGAGGAGACGTCGGCCGCGACCCGTGAGGAGGCGCAGGCGTCGCGTGGCAGCGCCGGGCCGTCGAGGGCGCTCGTGCAGGTGCTCGCGGAGCGCGACTCAGAGGTCGATGCGCGCGTCGAGTCGCTCTTCCCGGGGATGGTGACCCGCTCGGCCGGGTCGGTGACCGACGCCGAGGGGTGGTCGGCCGGGCTGGCGGCCGCTGACGACGCCACCCTCTTCGACGGGCAGCCGCTGTCCGGCTGACCCCACGGCATACCGAGCCCTGTGACCACGATCCCGCTCACCGACGAGAGGACCGCACCATGACTGACACCTACATCCTGGCCATCGACCAGGGCACCACCTCGACCCGCGCGATGATCTTCGACCACTCCGGCTCGGTGGTCGCGGTCGACCAGACCGAGCACGAGCAGATCCTGCCGCGGGCCGGATGGGTCGAGCACGATGCCCTCGAGATCTGGAGCAACACCCGCGACGGCATCGGCGGCGCCCTGACCCACGCCAACCTCAACAGCAAGAACATCGCTGCTGTCGGGATCACCAACCAGCGCGAGACCGCGGTGGTCTGGGACAAGCGAGACGGCCAGCCGGTCTAGCACGCGATCGTGTGGCAGGACACGCGCACGCAGGGCATGGTCGAGCGCCTCGCCGGCGACGAGGGGGCCGAGAGGTACAAGGCCACCGTCGGCCTACTGCTCGCCACCTACTTCTCCGGCCCGAAGGTGGCGTGGATCCTCGACGACGTCGACGGGGCGCGCGAGAAGGCCGAGGCAGGCCACCTGCTCTTCGGCAACACCGACACCTGGGTGCTGTGGAACTTGACGGGCGGTGCGCAGCACGAGGGGGTGCACGTCACCGACGTCACCAACGCCAGCCGCACCCTGCTGATGGACCTGTCGACCCTGGCGTGGGACGAGTCGATCGCCGCAGACATGGGCATCCCGATGTCGATGCTGCCCGAGATCCGCAGCTCGTCCGAGGTCTACGGGGTGTGCCGGCCCGGCATCCTCAACGGCACGCCCGTCGCCGGCATCCTCGGCGACCAGCAGGCGCCGACCTTCGGCCAGGCATGCCTGAGCAAGGGCGAGGCCAAGAACACCTACGGCACCGGAACTTCATGCTCCTCAACACCGGTGAGGAGCCGGTGCCGTCGGAGAACGGGCTGCTGACGCCGGTCTGCGACAAGCTCGGCGAGCAGCCAGCCGTCTACGCGCTCGAGGGCTCGATCGCGGTGACGGGCTCACTCGTGCAGTGGGTGCGCGACAACCTGGGCCTGATCGGGTCGGCGGCCGAGATCGAGACCCTGGCGGCGACCGTCGACGACAACGGCGGCGCCCACTTCGTGCCCGCCTTCTCCGGCCTCTTCGCCCCGCACTGGCGGGCCGACGCCCGCGGTGCGCTCGTGGGCCTGACCCGATTCGTCAACAAGGGCCACATCGCGCGGGCCGTGATCGAGGCGACCGCCTTCCAGACGCGCGAGGTGCTCGACGCGATGAACGCCGACTCCGGGGTGCCGCTGCGAGAGCTGCGCGTCGACGGGGGCATGGTCGTCAACGAGACGCTGACGCAGTTCCAGGCCGACCTGCTCGGCGTCGACGTCGTGCGCCCCAAGGTGGCCGAGACCACGGCCCTCGGGGCCGCGTATGCCGCCGGGCTGGCCGTCGGATACTCGGCCGACGAGGCCGAGGTGCGGGCCAACTGCGGCGAGGACAAGCGCTGGAGCCCCCAGATGCCGCAGGAGGAGAGCGACCGGCTCTACCGCAACTGGAAGAAGGCGGTGACGAAGACGCTTGACTGGATGGACGACGACGTCGTCTGATCCGCCCGCGTGACCCGCCCGCCCGAGCTGCCCGCCGGAGCCGCCCGCCCGGGCGGCGCGCCACGTCGTACCCGATGCTTGTGATGAGTCACTGAAGTCCTGTTTCCCCCAAGGAGGATCCACCTGATGTCTGGTCCCGTCGCCCTCGACCCCGTCTACCGCGCCGACACCTGGAGCCGGGTCACGGCCGAGCCCGCCGACCTGCTGGTCATCGGGGGAGGGGTGACCGGTGCGGGTATCGCCCTCGACGCCGCCACGCGCGGGCTGAAGGTGGTGCTGGTCGAGCAGTCGGACCTCGCGGCGGGCACCTCGTCCCGCAGCTCGAAGCTCTTCCACGGGGGGCTGCGCTACCTCGAGCAGCTGAACTTCTCGCTCGTGCGCGAGGCTCTTCGCGAGCGTGAGCTGATGCTCACCCGGCTGGCGCCTCACCTGGTCAAGCCGGTGCGCTTCCTCTATCCGCTGCAGCACCGGGTGTGGGAGCGGCCCTACGTGACTGCCGGGCTCACGCTCTACGACGCCATGGGGGGCAAGAGCTCGCTGCCGCGGCACAAGCAGCTGACCCGCACCCAGGCGCTGCGGCTCGCGCCGGGGCTCAGGGGGGACGCGCTCGCGGGGGCGTTGGCCTACTACGACGCGCAGGCCGACGACGCGCGCCACACGATGATGGTGGCGCGGACGGCGGCGTCCTACGGGGCGTCGGTGCTCACCTCGGCCCGGGTCATCGGGCTCGAGCACGCGGGTGAGCGCGTCGTGGGGGCACGGGTGCTCGACGTCGAGTCGGGGCAGGAGCACACGATCGCGGCGAGCGTCGTCATCAACTCGACCGGGGTGTGGACCGACGAGATCCAGACGCTGGCCGGGGGCCGCGGGCGCTTCCACGTGCGCGCGTCGAAGGGCGTGCACCTCGTGGTGGCGCGCGACCGGATCAACTCCGAGGTGGGGATGATCCTGCGCACGGAGACCTCGGTGCTCTTCGTCATCCCGTGGAACACGCACTGGATCGTGGGCACGACCGACACCGACTGGAGCCTCGACCTCGCCCACCCGGCCGCGAGCCGCACCGACATCGACTACGTCCTCGAGCAGGTCAACCGCGTGCTCTCGACGCCGCTGACGCACGACGACATCCAGGGCGTGTATGCCGGGCTCCGGCCCCTGCTCTCCGGCGAGGACGACTCGACGTCTCAGCTCTCACGCGAGCACGCGGTGGCGCGACCGCAGCCGGGGCTGATCTCGATCGCCGGTGGGAAGTACACGACCTACCGGGTGATGGCACAGGACGCCGTCGACGCGGCGCGCCAGGACCTGCCGAGCGGTGTGCCCGACAGCGTGACCGAGGACATCCCGCTGGTCGGGGCCGAGGGCTACCAGGCGCTGGTCAACCAGGTGCCGCGGCTCGCGGTGAAGCACGGCATCCCGCAGTGGCGGGTGCAGCGGCTGCTCGACCGCTACGGGTCGCTCTTCTCCGAGCTCGTCGCGCTGGCGGAGCAGGAGCCGGGGCTGTGGCAGCCGCTCGAGAAGGCAGCGGAGTACCTGAGGGTGGAGGCTCGCTACGCCGTCACGCACGAGGGGGCGCTGCACCTCGACGACGTGCTCGCCCGACGGACCCGCATCTCGATCGAGACACCGGACCGCGGTTCCGACAGCGCCCCGGAGGTCGCGGCCATCGTCGCGCCGGTGCTGGGCTGGGACGAGGAGCGGGTGCGCGACGAGGTGGAGGCCTATCAGGCCCGTGTCACCGCAGAGCGCGACTCGCAGCGCGCGCAGGAGGACCAGGAGGCGAACGCCGAGCGGTTGGTGGCACCGGACATGAGGCGTCGGGCGGTCGGGCGCGCGCTGGCCTGAGGGTGCGGACCCCGGGGTTGCGGAGTGGTGTTCAGGGTGCCGCGCCACAGGGGTGGAGGATCCGGCGATGGTGACGCACGGCCGCCCGCTGGCGATCGTGGGGGCGGGGGTAAGGTCCGCTTCTCCACTGCACATTCGTGCACCTCGTCGACGATGTCCTCAAGACCTGACTCGGTGAGTCCCCGAGCCTCGGCCCGCTCGGATGTGCCGCGCCCGCCCGCCAGCCCCCCTCGGTGCAGGTGGTCACGACGGCGTCGGCCAGATCTGAATCAGGTACTCCTCGTCAGGGGCTCGTCGTCCCCCTCGCTCGGCCCCCGCAGCCGCCCGGCGACCCGAACGCGGGCCCGGCCTGTACCCGCCACGTCGTCGTCTATCAGTGGGGGTGGCTCATGTTGCATGAACTGAGTCAGCAGCAGCCCGCCTCCGGGAAGCGTCATGACGGTTCGGTCGACGTCCTCCCATTCAGTGACGTCGAGCCCGGGGTCCTCGTCGATGGCGTCCGTCACCATGACGTCGATCTGGGCTGTTCCCCACTTGTGCCCGTGGCCCGAAAGATCCACATGAAGGCCCCGGAGCCATAGGGGTGGAGGAGGTGCGGGCCTGACCCGGGGCCGGGCTCATCCTCCTGCTCGAATGCGTAGCCGTCGACGGCGTACGGCTGCATCGTCCCGTGAGAGTACGGACGGGCGTAGTGAGTGACCGAAGCCGACCTGTACAGCTCGGCCGGGGGCGGGGGTGCAGGCTCAGAACCCGGGGCGGCGGGGACGGTGAGGGCGACGCCGGCTCGAATCTGGCCACCCGGACATCGTGCCGCTGCCGGCCGCTGTCACAACCAGATCGTCCGGGGCCGACGCAACCCGATGGCACTGTTCGGTCAGTTGCTGACGAGGTGGTTGTCGGCGGTGCGGACGGTGATGGTGGTGGTGGGTCCGGGGACGGTGACGGTGTCGGGGATGGGGGCCCACTGGCCATTGCCGACGCGGAAGTCGGCGGCGAAGGTGGTGTCGACGCGTGTTCCGTAACTGCCGGCCTTGAGGTAGGGGTGGGTGATGGTGCCGGTGGGGTAGACGCCGCCGGTTTCGGTGGTGGGTCCGAAGGTGTCGCCGTCGCCGAAGGTGTAGGTGAAGTGGTCGAGGCGGGGGCGGATCTGGACCGGGAAGCCGAGAAGGGTGATGGAGTCGGCTTCGCCGGGTTGGTAGCCCTTCGGGGTCCAGTTGATCTGGTAGTAGACGGGGAGGCCGATGAGGGTGGTGCCGCCGACGGGTTGGGTGGTGATCTGGGGTTGGGACCAGGGGGTGGTGTGGAAGGCCTTGATGATGTCGGCCATGGTCAAGGTCGGTTTGCTGCCGGGAATGGCGTCGGCCCAGCAGGTGACCCCGAGCAGGGTCCAGTTGCTCGGGGGTTTGCCGTCGGTCAGGGTCCGGCGCCAGATGCGGGTCAGGGGTCCGAGTCCTCGTGCAGGGTCGGTGCAGGCGGTGATGGCGCGGGTGCACAGCGTCTCGGCTCCGGGGCCGCCGGGTTCGCTCGTCGTGCAGGCGGTGGTGGTGGAGTATTCGTATCGTGGTCCCTTGTAGCCGGCGGGCACCGGGCTTCCGTCGCTGTCCGGACGGTCGGGGAGGTTGGTGACGGTCTCGCGACTGCTGGAGGTGTCAATTCCCCCTCTGTCTCCACTGCAATTGTAGCGGCCACAATGACTTGAATCCGCATTCGCAAGACTAGGAACCGAAAACGAAATGAGACAGGTCGCCATCAGCACTTTGAGAAATGGCCTTCTCATGCGGCGAGCTTTATTTCCGTGATACGCCAGGCTCCATCAAATTTCATGAAGAAAGAGAGACTCGAGTCATCTGCCGGAACTGTGTTGACGATTTGATCTGAAGCACCCCGAACATTACATTGAGCCGTCTTGGTGGTCACAAAGGTTTTAGCGGTGGAGCTTGAAAAGGTTGCCACATTAATCGAGGTCGGCGTTCCGAAGTCTCCGTCGTAGTGCTGAGACTTCTGAGACATTTCTTCGACCGCTTCGCGAAGTCCGGTACAGGTTTTGCAACCTGTCGTGACCAGTTGGTCGAATATTTCTGGTCGCGCCGTTCTGTAGGCAGAGTTTGCCTGCGCCATGAAGTAGGTCGTGAAGGCCTCTGCTCCCGCCGCTGTGTTCGCGCGCGCAGCAGCGGGCACGTTCGGGTCCCCGCCAGCACTCGTCGTCGCCGACCCGGTGGACGCGCTCGACGTGGGTGAGCTCGTCGTGCTCGTCCCGCTTCCCGTCGACGCAGAGCCGACCGCCGTGCTCGACGGCGTCGGGGCGGCCGACCCCCCGCTGCAGGCACTGAGGAGCAAAGCGGCGACGCCCGCGAGCCCGGCGGCATACGGAAGGTGTGGCATCGGTCGGCCCCTCATCTGGTGCGTGCGCCCCGTGGGGGCGTGTCGCGGCCAATTATGGCCCGAAGGTGAGTAGGCGCTGGAAGTTGTCCCCAGGCCCGTTTCGACGTGGGGGTGACAAAGTGGGAGCATCCGCACCACCGACACCTACGAAGGAGGAGGGCTCGCATGACGACCTCTGTGCTCGTCACCGGCGGGACGGGCACCTTGGGCCGTCTCGTCGTCGCTCGTCTGCTCGCGGCGGGGGAGCCGGTGCGGGTGCTCAGCCGCCGACCGGGGACCAGTGCCGACGTCGAGCCCGTCGTCGGTGACCTCGTGCAGGACGTCGGTCTCGACGAGGCGGTCGCCGGCATCTCGACGGTGCTGCACCTGGCCGGCGGGCCCCGAGGCGATGACGTCGCGACCCGGCACCTCGCACAGGCGGCCGCCCGAGCCGGGGTCTCGCACCTGGTCCTCATCTCGATCATCGGCGCCGACAAGCTCCCCCTCGGGTTCTACCGCACCAAGGTCAGGGCCGAGCGCGAGCTGCTCGAGTCGGGAGTGCCGTTCACCATCGTGCGGGCGGCGCAGTTCCACGACCTCGTGCTGACGCTAACGCTAAAGGTCGCGGCCTCACCGGTGCTCGCCATCCCGACGGGCGTGCAGCTGCAGCCGGTCGACGCCGACGACGTCGCAGCGCGCCTCGTCGAGATCGCGTCGGGGCCGTCGACAGGGATCGTGCCCGACCTGCCGGGCCCCGTGACCTATCCGCTCGTCGACCTCGTGCGCAGCTACCTGACCGCAGTGGGGAAGCGCAGGCTCGTCGTCCCGCTGCGGCTGCCCGGCGCCATCGGCCGGGCCTACCGAGCGGGTGACAACCTCTCCCCGGTCACCGAGACCGGTACGCGCACGTGGGAGGACTTCCTGGCTGCGCGCGTCGGGGTCTGAGGCCTCCGACTCCGGCCGGGCACGCGTCCTGACCTCACGTCGGATGCGGGTCGACGCTCCACGGCGACCCGGCCACCTCGACGGGCCTGAAGACGTCGGCGGTGGGGTCCAGCCCCAGGTCCTGCAGGAAGTCGGCGCAACAGGTGTGGGTGGTGCTGACCAGCGGGTCGGTGGCCAGACAGACCGCCCGGCACTCGTCACAGACGTAGACCTGACGATCGTCGGGTAGGGCCCACAGGCGCAGCCAGTCGCGTCCGCACCGGGGGCAGGCGATCTTGCTGACGTGGCTGGTAGCGGGCGAGTGGTCCATGACGCCTTCCCTCCGACGTGACACGCAGAGCCGAGCCACCTTCGAAGACGTGTGGTGGCAACAGAACTCACGGTCGAAGGTGACGGCTTGCCTGCCCCTCCGGTGCGAGAGCCAGCCTCGGCCAGCCCCCGGACACTCCCTCCAGGTTGTCCACAGGCGTATCAGGTTGCCGGCCACGGCCTCCTCCTCGGGACGGACCACCCGGTCCTCATACGGCGAAGGAGTCAGTCATGCCCGGTTGGTACGTCCACCTCGAGGCGGCCCACGACACCGCCCGCGACCTGCGCGACGGCAACGTGCCGCCGAGCCTCGCCATCGACCCGGCGCAGGCCACCGTCATCGGCGAGCTGTGCCACACGTGGCGCAACTACCTCGCGCTCGGCTCCCTCGGCCCCGACCTCTTCTACCTGCTGCCCGACTTCAAGAACACGACGGGGCAGGTGATCCGTCAGGTCGTCAAGTGGGCGCTCGACGTCTGGGAGGTCGTCGACGCGGAGTTCGTCAGCAAGTGGGAGAAGTGGATCGGCCCGATGTCGACCAACAACGCCCAGCTCGCCTCGCAGCTGACCGGGGGCCTGTCGACGCAGCTCGCCCAGGTGCTCGACTCGCTGACGTCGGCGATCATGAACGCCTTCAAGGGGCTGCTCGCCGAGATGGGCGACTGGTTCGGCGTGCTGACCTCCGGCGTGCCGCAGGGCTTCGGGGACGACGCCTTCTACTGGTCGGACATGTTCCACTACCGCAAGACCTACCAGTTCCCCTTCGTGCTCTTCCAGCAGGCCCAGGCCGCGCTCGCGGCGGCGACGACGGACGACGAACGACAGGACGCCGAGGCGAGGGTCGCCTTCGCCGTGGGCTGGATGTCGCACTGCGCCACCGACGTCACCGGGCACCCCTTCACCAACGCGAAGGCGGGTGGGCCCTACCGCGACCACTGGCAGCGCCACCACCTCGTCGAGAACCACATGGATGCCGAGAACTACGGGGCCCGCAACGCCGGCCCCCTCTACGGCGAGTACGGCACGTCGGCGCTGCACTTCCGTCTCGCCTTCCGGCACCGCACCGACGCGCCCTATAACGGGCGGGACGACGCGCCGGCCTACGACTACTGGAGTGGCTTCCCCGCCTACGACAACGGGGACGGGCCCACCGCAACGGCATTCCGTCACACCTTCTTCGACCTCGACACCGGGCCGCTGCCGGAGCACCTCGTCGAGGGACTGCTCGACGCGATGCGCGACGTCTACGGCACGGACGGCCCGCACATCCTGCTGCAGGACCCTCCCTTCTCTGCCACCGACCCCGTGACCGGGCAACCCGACGGGCGCCCCAACGACGCGGCGCTGGGGGAGATGTGGGAGATCGTCTACCGCTACCTCAAGATGACGAGCAGCGACGCCATCAGCCTGCGTCTGCCGCCACCTCCGTCGGTCTTCACCGACCACTCCTTCCCGACGCCTCCGGGGGGCGGTGGATCCGGCATCGACGACGACCCCTCTCGGGGGGCCGATGTCGACGACGACGACTCGTTCACCCTGCTCGACCTGCTGCTCGCGCTCTTTGCGTGGGTGGTCTACCTCGCCCAGGTGGTCATCTGGCTCGCGACCATCCTGCCGGGTCTGATCCTCGACGTCACCACGTTCCCTGCCCGGGAAGTCATCTACTGGGCAGTCATCGTGCCAGCGTGGAACCTCTACCTGCTGTCCCGTCGGGCTCTGGTGATGTCGGGCTTCGCGGTGCCCAAGCCGGGCGAGATCAACACCGGACTCACGACGCTCGGCCGCACCGGCACCTACGACGTCGCGTCCGCCCTCGACAGCCCCATCGGCCTCCCGACGGCGCTGACGGCCATCACCGAGCCATCGGGGCGCTTCACCGCGACCGACACCCAGGGGCTCGACCACGCCTACCCTCGAGGCATCGTGCGAGACCTGCCGTCGGCGATCGGCCGCTTCGACCTCGCCGGTGCACTGGGTCTGACGTCACCGCTGCGATACGCCGGCGACGCGGCGAGCGATGAGCTCAAACCGTCGGAATGGGTTGCGCCATGGCGCTATCCACTGACCAACCAGGCCGGTGACGGCGTCGCCCAGGAGGGCGCTCCCACCCATGCTGGTCCGTATGAGGTCGGGTCCAGCTCCACGGTCCTGCTCTCCGGTGTCGTTGGTGACGACGGGGCGAGGCACGAGCTGGAGAAGGCGTCGTCGCCCGCCGAGACCGAGAAGGTCCTCGACACCCGACTGGCCGCCGACCAGCACCTCGGTGGACCGGTCGACTACGGGCTCTACCTGATCGGGCGGATGGCGAACGAGGTGGGGCAGAAGGACTTCGGTGTCCCCGACTTCAACCTCGACTCCGACCGGGGCTACGCCTGGCGCACCTGGGACTGGGACCGCAACGCCGTGCGATGTGTCCCGGACATCAACCCGGTCGGCTCGGAGGACTACGGCTACCCGCAGCCGTGCACGTCGCCGCAGCTCTTCCACGCCGACCACGACTGCCCGTCGGCGCCCGGTCGCTGGTACGAGGAGGGTGAGGACCTCGCGGTCCACTACCTGCCCGGCGCCGGCCCCGCACAGTGCGATCCGCCGCACACGCACGACCGCAACACCGACCCCGACTGGCGCCTGCGCCTCGACCACAAGAAGGGCTGAGCCATGCCACTCGACCACGACGGCCCGCAGCACCCCGTCCTCACCGAGAAGGAGGATTCTCAGCAGCGCGGCGGCAGCTCGCCCGGCTCGTTCGGTCACACCGACGTGCCGAGCGGTGACCTCGACCCGGGCTGGGCTCCCAGCAACGACGTCAGGGACGCCGCCGAGGGCCTGATCAAGAAGATCGGCGGCGACCGCCGACCGCGCCGCGAGGACGTCTACCCCTACCTCCTCGTCCGCGCCTCCAGCCCGGGCGACCGTGCGGCCCGGCCGATCTGGCCGAGCACCCCCTGCTGGGAGTCACCCGATGTCCTGCTGATCGACGCGGCCTACACCGGCCCGTTCTCCCTCTCGCAGCTGGTGGGCAGCCCGACGGCGGGCCGCCGCTACCGCGTCTTCGTGCGGGTGTGGAACCTCGGGCTGCTGCCGGCGGTCGGCGTCTTCGTGCGTGGGTGGTACGTCAACCCCGGCTTCTTCGGGGGCGACCCCCACAACCCGGCCTACGCGCCGCAGCCCATCGGCATGGTCGTGGTGCCTGAGCTCGACGAGCGGACCAAGCCCGGCGCGATGCAGGTCGTCGAGCTCGACCACACCTGGGACATCCCGCTGACGCTGACCGGGCACGAGTGCCTGATGGTGACGGCGAGCTGCCCGCTCGACGAGTGGGGTGGGGTGCTCGACGCCAACAACGACCGGCACGTCGGGCAGCGCAACCTCACCATCCTCGCGGGCACGGACGACGCGAAGGAGCTGTTCTTCACCCTCGGCCAGCTCGTGACCGGGACGGGAACGCTCGAGCTGCGGCACGGAGGTGACGCCGTCACGGCGCTCCTCCAAGGCGTGGTCGGCGAGACGAAGACCGAGTTCGGCACGGCGACAACGGTGCTGGCGCCGCCGGCCGAGCGACTCCGGCACGGTGTGTCGACCGAGTCGGGGCAGCACCTGATGACGATGTTCCTCACCGACAAGGGCTGGCTCGTGGCCGACAGCGCGCGCGCATGGAGCCTCGCCGTCGAGCTCGGCGTCGTCGAGCGCGGGGGTGAGAAGGGCGGCGGTCACCCCTTCGGGATGCCGCTCGGGAGCCGGCAGGTGATCGAGCGGGTCATCGAGCGGGTCGGCTTCGACGGGGTGGGGAAGGTGGGGGTCCTGACCAGCGGGGACCCCGGCGAGGCGCTCCTCGAGGGACTCGGCCGGTTGTGGGGCCTCGACGGGCTCGCCGCGACCGACCTGGCGGCCGCGCTGACCGACGGTGGCCCGTTCGCCCACCTGCTGCGGTTCTCGCACACCGACCCGGAGCGGGACGAGACGGGGGGCTACTCGGTCACCGTCGTCGGCTGACCTGGGGAGGAATCGACGTCGCCGGAGGTCCAGGCGAGAAAGTTTTCCCTCTGGGGTGGCGGGTGGCAGGGACCTGTGGTGTGGTCCATCCAGAGGCGTTAGATTCGGTGCGTTTCGGTGGATATCTGTCGAGGAAGACCGATCCTGGCGGACGCATGTCTCATCACCCCCGTGCCCGGTCAGTTCGCCGCCGGCGAGAGCTTCACGGCGACGAGCGTCACGACGGTGCGGGCCGGGTCGCCGGCCGACGCGTCCCTTCGCTCCAGTCTGGCCGTGCCCGACGGCTGGACGGCAACGGCGCTGACGCCGGTCACGGCGGGCCGACTCCGGGCCGGCCAGACCTTCACGGTCAGCTCGCGGGTGACGGTGCCCTCCGGGACGCTGCCCTCCGCGGTGACGTTGTCTACCAAGGTGGGCTTCATCCAGGGGTCGGTGCATCGGAGCGCGACCGACGAGCGGGTGGTGAACGCCGTGCCTCCGGTGACCGGGTCGGGGTCGGTGCCCGTCAGCTCACTGACGTTCCTGTCGGCGACCAACGGCTGGGGCCCGGTCGAGCGCGACACCAGCAACGGTGACAACAAGCCGGGTGACGGTGCGACCCTCACCATCGCCGGCACGACCTACGCGAAGGGGCTCGGCACCAACGCGGACAGCGACGTCAGCCTCTACCTCGCGGGTCACTGCACCCGTCTCACCGCGCAGGTGGGCGTGGGCGACGAGACGCGCGGCGCGGGATCGGTGACCTTCTCGGTCGTCGCCGACGGCAGGACCCTCGTCACCACTCCGACCCTCAAGGGCGGTGCGACCGCTGTGCCGCTCGACGTCGACGTCACGGGCGCCCAGGTCGTCGAGCTCGTCGTCGGCGACGGCGGCGACGGCGGAGACGGGAACGGCATCGACCCCGGCGACTGGGCGGTGCCGACGCTGACCTGCACCTGATCTGCAGCGCCCGGCGAGGGCGGGAGGGGCGGGAGGGCCGGACCGAGCGCGTGGGTCCGGCCCTCCTGTGACGGTGACCGCGGTCGTCCGCAGTTGTCCCCGGTCGTCGCCAGTCGCCGGAACTAGAAGATCTTCGGGGAATGGCGGCCCTCGGGCTGATCCGGTCGCCTTAGCTCGAAGATCTTCGACGTTCTGCGGTCCGCCCGGTCTGCCCGGTCCGCCTGGTCCCAGGGTTCGGTTGGTCAGCCGCTCAGCACGTTCATCCGGTGGCGACGTCAGGACGGCTGGCTGTGCCGGAATCGGCGGTTGGCGAGATCGATGTCAGTGATCTACTGCTTCTCGAAAGGTCGTCGAACGATTAGCATGAGAGATGTTGTCGTACGGCAACACCTTGCTCAGATCAGGAGGCCACCTGTGCTGGTCGACACCGTCTATGCACTGGGGTCCTTCGTGCGCGCCCAGCGGCAGGCGCAGGGCCTCACCCAGGCAGCTCTCGCCGACCGACTCGAGGTCTCTCGCGACTGGGTCATCCGCCTCGAGCAGGGTCACCCGCGCCTCGAAGCCCAACGGGTGCTCGACGCGCTCGTCGCCCTAGGGGTGACCCTCGACCTCACCGCACACGGCGACCCGCCTGCGGGCGGTGGGCCATCGACGACCCCCCTCGACACCGACCCCTTTGCCTACTTGACCCAGCACTGATGGCGAGATCGGTTCGGATCCTGCACACCTACCTCGACGGGGTCCCGATCGGCGAGGTGCGCCAAAACGCTCAAGGTGCCCTCACCTCCCCTGACCACGACGGCTACCGCTCCGACCCTGCCTCGACTCCACTGTCGCTCGCGTGATGTCCGCAACCGACTGGTTCCTATCGCCCCGAGAGCGCGGGAACCGCCACACCGTGCTCGACTCGCGCCACGCCGACGGCCGGTCCTGGACAGAGGGCAACACGGTGCGCCCGCTCGTGCACGGGGTGACGTACTTCGCCGAGCTGCACCGGTGCGTGAGCGCGATGGCGCCCGGTGACCTGCTGATGTTCGTCGACTGGCGCGGTGACCCCGACGAGCGCCTGCTCCGCGAGGCGGGCAGCGAGGTCGGCACCCTGCTGGCCGGCGCCGCCCGTCGGGGGGTCGACGTCCGGGGCCTGGTCTGGCGATCGCACTGGGACAAGCTCGCCTTCTCGGGCGAGCAGAACCGCAACCTCTGTGACGTGGTCAACGAGGCCGGAGGGGAGGTCGTGCTCGACATGCGGGTGCGCACGGGCGGCTCGCACCACCAGAAGTTCGTGGTGCTGCGCCACCCCGGCCAACCACATCGCGACGTCGCCTTCCTCGGCGGGATCGACCTGTGCCACAGCCGCCGCGACGACGCCCACCACGGGGGCGACCCGCAGAAGCAGCCCATGGCCAAGGCGTTCGGGTCGCGTCCGCCCTGGCACGACGTGCAGCTGGCCATCGCCGGGCCGGCCGTGGGCGACGTCGAGACCGTCTTCCGCGAGCGGTGGGACGACCGCCAACCGCTCAGCCGCTCGCCGTACCGGCGGGTCGTCGACCGGATCCGGGCAAGCGACACCGACTGCTCGCCGTTGCCCCCACAGCTGCCCGACCCGGCGCCCACCGGGGAGCACCCGGTGCAGCTCCTGCGCACCTACGGGCGGCGGCTCGGCGGCTACCCCTTCGCCCCACGGGGGGAGCGCAGCGTGGCCCGCGGTTACGCCAAGGCGCTGCGGCGGGCCCGTCGGCTGATCTACCTCGAGGACCAGTACCTCTGGTCGCCCGAGGTCTCCTCGCTCCTTGCCGAGGCGCTGCGCGACAACCCGCGGCTGCGGCTGGTCGCCGTGCTGCCCCGGGTGCCCGACCAGGACGGCCGCCTCAGCCAGCCGCCCAACCTCGTCGGGCGCCAGCAGCTGCTGCGCGACCTGCATGCGGCCGGGCCGGGACGGGTGGGGGTCTACGGCCTCGAGAACGCTGCGGGCACACCGATCTACGTCCACTCCAAGGTGTGCGTCATCGACGACGAGTGGGCGTCGGTGGGCTCCGACAACTTCAACCGGCGCTCGTGGACCCACGACTCCGAGGTCTCCGCGGCCGTCGTGCACCCGGGCTACGCCCGGGCGCTGCGCCACGAGCTGGTGCGCGAGCACCTCGGGATCGAGGCCGACGAGGAGGTGGGCATCGACGAGCTGCCCCTGCTCTTCGCCCAGAGCGCCGACGCCCTCGACGTATGGAGCCGCGCCGGCCGCCGGGGCCCCCGCCCGCCGGGCCAGCTGCGTCCGCTCGACGAACCCGATCTCGGGAAACGAACTCTGGCCTGGGCGACCCCGCTCTACCGGCTGGTCTACGACCCCGACGGGCGACCGCTCGACCTGCGGCTGCGTCGGAGGATGTGAGGGGCCGGCGCCTCCGGGCTCGCCAGCGGATCTGTCGGCAGCAGCATGGCTGAGCAGTCGTCCCGCCTCCGCCGAGGTGACGAACGGGGAGACCAGGACAGCAGACGCGTCTAAACCCTCGGCCGATGTCGAGGGGGCGGGCGCCCAGTGCGACCAGCCGGTCGCCCTCTTCGCCCTGACGAGCCCCGCCGAGGAGGTCGAGATGCAGCCGCGGCGATACAGAGGGTGGCTCGGAGACGGGCTGGAAGCACAGGTCGAGCTCCGGCCCGCCCTCGACGCTGAGCCGCGTCTCGTAGATACCGGGCTCGTCGGTCAGGGGTTCGGCCCCCAGCGCTGCGCTCCAGAAGCGGCCCAGTCGCTGCGGGTCGAGGGCGTCGACGACGAGGTTCTCGAGGTACATGCGCCCACCGTAGGCGGGTGCGGACCGCTGTGGGCTCGCCGTCGTCACACCGCGCGCCCCTCATGAGCGCGTCACCCACCGGTGTCCGGCGTTAGACGACCGACCATCACCAGACCATCACCGCACTGGGCGACTCCATACTGGTGATGGGGCTGTTCCTCGGGAGGGTGCCGGGGCCCGAGGAAGGTGACCGACATGGCGACCATCAGCACGGAGGACCCGCTCGCGATCGCGGTGGTGACCGCGATCCACCGCGGCGACGTGACGGCGCTGCGACTGCTGCTGGCCGAGAATGCTGGTCTGGCCGCGTCGAGGATCGGAGACGACGACCGAGTCGGGATGTCGCGCACGCTGCTCCACGTGGCGACGGACTGGCCAGGCCACTTCCCGTGCGGGGCCGAGTCGGTGGCGGCACTGGTAGCGGCCGGGGCCGAGGTCGATGCCCGGTTCCGGGGCCGCCACGGTGAGACGCCCCTGCACTGGGCGGCCAGCAGCAACGACGTCTCCGTGCTCGACGCGCTGCTCGACGCGGGTGCCGACATCGACGCGTCGGGTGCGGTGATCGCGGGCGGTACCCCGCTGGACGACGCGACCGCGTTCGCCCAGTGGGACGCGGCGCGACGACTGGTCGAGCGCGGTGCCCGGGTCAACCTCTTTGCCGCCGCGTCACTGGGGCTGATGCCCGAGCTGGCTCATGTCTCGGGAACAGACCCAGCCGACCCCGATCGGGTCAGCGACGCCTTCTGGGCCGCCTGCCACGGCGGCCAGCTCGCCGCCGCGGCCTACCTGCTCGACCACGGCGCCGAGCTGAGCCGGCTCCCCGGGTGGGAGGAGCTGACCCCGCTCGACGCGGCCGCCCGCAGCGGCGCCCATGACGTGGTGACCTGGCTGCACGGTCTCGGCGCCAGGACGGCGAGCGAGCTGCGCGGGGACTGACCGAGCCGGACACCGCCCGCGCAGACCGACGACACCCAGAGCACCAGCCACCCCGACGAGGAGCCAGCATGATGATCACCCCCTTCACGACCACCGGCGCCCACACCGACTCCGAGCTCTGCTTGCGATGGGTCATGGAGTCGGGGATCAACGAGGGCTACGACAAGCGGGCCGGGCTGGTGACCCGTGGCGAGCTCTGACCAGCCCGCCGAGCGGCACCGGCACCTGGCTGGGGGATTCACCGAGCGAGTGCTCGGCACCGTCGACTGGGACGCGCCGGCCCCAGTGGAGGGGTGGCAGGCCCGCGACGTGGTGGCGCACCTCGTCGATTGGCTCCCGCCGCTGCTGGCTGGGGGAGCGGGGATCGAGCTGGCTACTGTCGTCAGCGACGACGACCCGACGGCCTCCTGGTTGGCCCACGCGGCCGCGGTGCAGGCCCTGCTGGACGACCCGGCCACTGCCGGGCGGATGCTCGAGAACCCCCACCTCGGGCGGCTGCCAGTGGACCAGGCGGTCGACCGGTTCTACACGACCGACGTCTTCCTGCACAGCTGGGACCTGGCCCGCGCGACAGGTCAGGACGACCGCCTCGACCCACAGCTCTGCGCAGACCTGCTGACCGGTATGGAGCCCCTTGACGAGCTGCTCCGCTCGTCCGGGCAGTACGGCCCGCGCGTGCTGGTGCCGGTGGACGCCGGCCCGCAGGACCGGCTGATCGCCTTCATCGGGCGGGATCCGTCGTGGGTGGGCCCGCCGGTGTGATGGGTCGGGAGTGGTCCGGAGGTGGCCTTCCTCGCCGTCGGCGGCTGCAGCTGCCCGGAATGGCGAGGACTCCCTCGCCTTCCTGCGGTGGCGGTGGCGGGGATGGCGTTCGTCGTGACCGGGTGTCACCGACGCCGACCCCCCTTTGGTGTTGCGTCCCGGCAACAGGAGGCGCCTGGCCGCGGCCCGATCAGCTCGAGTGCGTCAGCCCTCCCGACGCAGCCGCTCCACCTGCTCGACGAGCGCGTCCACCTTGGTGACGTACTCCTTCGGCTTGGACTTGCGCTCGAGCCCACCCGCCGACATCCACCTCACCTCGCCGATCACTGGCCTCTCGGTCCAGCCGCGGTCCTGGTTGCCGAAGGCCCACGAGACGTTGGAATACGAGTTGGCGTCGCGGCCGTCGAGGAAGTACCGGTTGTTGAGGTGGAGCACGGTGCGGTAGGCGCCCTCCGGGGTGGCTGACCACTCGATGATCTTCTTGGCCCAGTACATCCGCATGTAGTTGTGCATGTAGCCGGTGTGCACCATCTCGCGCATCGCGGCGTTCCAGTAGTCGTCGTGCGTCTGCGCCCTCTCCAGCTGCGCCCGGGTGTAGGTGTGCTCGCGCGGGTCGTCCTTGTGCTCGGCGAGCGTCTTCTTCGCGTAGTCGGGCAGAGCGGAGTACCTGTCGTAGTCCTTCTCGTAGTAGACGAAGTTCATCGGCAGCTCCCGCCGCACGATGAGCTCCTCGAGGTAGTCAGCGGCGTTCGGCCCACCGGCCTCGTCGATCGCCAGGGCGATCGCGACGGGGGAGATGTGCCCGTAGTGGAGGTACATGCTCATGTACGATACGTCGTCGGTCTGCGGCTGGTTGCGGTGGTCGGAGTAGTCGGCGAACCCGTCCCGGAGGAAGCCCCGCAGGGTGCGCGTGGCGGCGGACGTGCCGCCCTCGAAGAGCGGCACCGGTGGCACCGACCCGTCGACGTCGAGACCGGCGAGGTAGGCGGCGGGGTCGGAGACGTCCTCACCGTCGACGTCGGGCACGCTCGTGTGCTTGAGCTTCGCGCTCTTCAGCGGCACCACGAAGCGCCCGAGGTGCTTGGTGATCCGCGGCCGGATGGTGCGTGCGGCGTGCTCGCGCTTGTCGGAGACGAGCTCGACGGGCACGACGACGTCGGACTCGACCTGCACGACCGGCACGTCGACGCGCGCGACCACCTGATCGCGCCACTGCCGCTGGTGACGCAGGTAGCCCCGGTCGACCACCACGAGCGCGGCGTCGCCGGCCAGCTCGACCGCCACGTCGTATGGAGCCCCCCGCTGCACCACGAAGGGGATCTTCCGCGTGTGCAGGGCCTTCGAGACGTCGGCGAGCCCCTCGAGCAGGAAGGCGTAGTGCCGCGCGTTGGCGTCGGGGTAGTCGTCCATGAGGCCGAAGGCGACCAGCAGCGGCAGCCCGAGGTCGTTGGCCCGGTGGACCGCATACTCCAGCGCGTGGTTGAGCTCGGCTCTCACCGACTGCTGCATCCAGTAGAGGACGTACGCACCGTCCCCGGAGGGCTCGCCCTCCTGGAGGTGTTGCACGCGCTCGGACTGGATGCCGGGGTAGGGGTCCTCGGGGGTGGAGGTCATAGGTGTCGGCATACCCCCCAGCCTGAGTGACGACGCTGTAGGTAGGAAGTCTCGCGGTCATCGCCCGCCTGGCATCGCTGGGACGATAGCCTCATCTAGATTAGGCTAATCTAGATGAGGCCAAGGAGGAGAGCGTGCCGGTCAGGACCTACCGATGGCCAGCCCTGGGCGAGTTCCGTGACCGCACCAAGGAGACCGCCGAGCTCGAGGCCTGGTGGGTCTCGACCAGTCGCGATCCCATCAGCCTCTACGGGCGCCGCCGGGTCGGCAAGTCCTGGCTGTGCCGCCGGTTCGCCCACGGCAAGCCGGCGGTCATCCTCGTCGCCGAGCGAGCCGTCCCCGGGCAGCAGCTGACCCAGATGGCCGCGGAGCTCGCCGCTGTCCTCGACGTGCGCCCCCAGCTCGACACCGTGGCCGATCTCTTCACCGTCCTCTACGACCTGGCCGCCCGTCGCAAGGTGCTCGTGGTCATCGACGAGTTCCCCTATCTGCTCGGCACGACCACCGCCGAGCAGCAGCGCACCCTGACCTCCATCCAGGCCGTCATGGAGCGCAAGCGTGACGGCTCCAAGCTCAAGCTCATCCTCACCGGCTCCACGATCTCCCAGATGGAAGACCTCCAGGCCGAGAAGAACCCGCTCCACGGCCGGCTCCGCCCGCTGTCGCTCTGGCCGATGCCCTTCGCGCCAGCAACCCTGCTGTTGCACGACTCCGACGTGCTCGACCAGCTGACCCGCTACTCCATCGCCGGAGGGATGCCGCACTACCTCGAGGCGCTCGCCGGCGGCGTCCTGGCGACGACGATCGCCCGCACGGTCGTCGACCCGCACAGTCAGCTGTTCTCCGAGCCCCGCAACCTGCTCTACAGCGAGCTGCGCGAGCCAGCCGTCTACTTCTCCATCCTGTCGCAGCTCGCCGGCAACCCGCAGGACGTCGCCTCCGTCGCCGCAGCTCTGCGTATGGAGCCCAAGCAGCTCGCCATGTACCTCGCGACCCTCGAGTCGCTACGCCTCGTCGCCCGCCACCGACCCGTGGGCGCAGGCCCCTCGTCCCGAGTGAGCCAGTGGAGGTGCACCGACCACTTCATCCGCTTCTGGTTCCGCTTCGTCCAGCGCTACCAGTCCGAGCTGGAGTCCGGCGCCGACCCCGTCGCCCACGTCAAGGCCAACGTCCTGCCCCACCTGGCCGAGCACACGGCGCCGGTCTTCGAGGAGGTCGTCACCACCTGGATGCGCAACCGCTACTCGGGCGCGACCGAGGTCGGCCCGTGGTGGGGGAGCGCACTCAACCCGTTGCGCGCCAAGAAGGAACGCTTCACCGAGGAGATCGACACCGTCGTCCTGCGCGGCAAGACCGTCGCCGCGGTCGCCGAGGCGAAGTGGACCAGCAAGCCGATGGGCGCCGACGTGCTCACCGACCTGATCGACTACAAGCTGCCGGCTCTCGACCAAGCCGGCTTCACGACCGTCGACACCGAGATCGTCCTCGCCTCTCGCAGCGGCTTCACCCGCGGGCTGAAGGATCTCGCGGCGGCGACGCCCAGCGTCCACCTCGTCGACGCCCGTGACCTGCTCGCCGCGCTACGACGACCTTCGAGCCCTCAGCCTCACGAGAGCTGACCGACGACCCGCCGCAGCCGCACCAGGAAGGCGGCGCAGGGGATGACAGATCCGGTGCGGTAGGTCGACACGCGCGGGCGGGAGGTGCCCACCCGAGTGGCGAGCTCGGCGATGGTCAGGCCCGACTGCTTGATGAGCCGGGCGATCTCCTGCGCGACCTCGTTGCGCTCGCCGACCTCAGCCTTCGTGCGGGCGCGGGCAATGGCCCGGGTCATGAGGGGTGCGACGCCCTGCGGCTGCTCGTGGGTCAGGTGGTCCTCGATCTGGTGCGCGACCGTGCCCCACGGGTCGTCGTCGACGGCGCTGGTGATCCGCACCCAGTCGCGCAGGGTCCCGCGCTCGATGAGGGTGACCAGGGCTTCGTAGGGCGAGGTCTCCAGGGGGGCGTCGACGGCGACGTCGACGTTGCGGAACGACGTGGTCACGGGTGCTCCAGACGGTCGACCATCGCGTCGGCCAGGTCGGTGCACGCGCCGACGACCGACGACCAGGTGTGCCACCGGGGGTCGAGCCCCTTGTAGGCCGACAGCTGCTGCGTCACGCGGGTGTCGCGGGGGAGGGGTTGCGACAGGCGTTGCACGAGAACGGTCTGCACCGAGTCGTCGTCACCTGAGCGGTCTCGGTAGTAGCGGTCCAGGCCTAGGAGCATCAGGGGTGCCTGAGACCCGAGCCGGTCGGCGAGCGCGACGACGTCGAGGTAGTCGCGGACCTGGTTGCGTTGCACCACCAGGTAGGCCTTGACCCGCAACATCTCCTCGAGCGTCGGCACCCACAGGATCTGGCCCTCGCCGACCGTGACCTCCTCGACCTCGAGCGGGCGGGTGCGTCGCAGCTGTCGGAGGCCGGCCTCGATGCCGTCAAGAGAGCCGAGCAGGGTCAGCGGCAGCGCTCGCGACCTTGAGCGGACGACCCTCACCGAGATGCGAGAGACGCCCATCTGGAACCGAGCCCGCTGACACCCGAAGTCCTTCCGGACCTGTCAGACAGGCTGCACGGATCGACGTCAACGTCATTTACCCTAGTTTCCGTTAGACAGATGATATCTTCCATCTATGCGTAGTGAAGCGCCTCCCCTCATGCCGATCTTCCGCTCCCAGCACCAAGCGGCATTGCTGGCGTGCCTCCTCATGCACCCCGACGACGAGTACACCCTTACCGACCTCGCCCGACGGCTCAGCGCACCGCTCACCACCGTGCAGCGGGAAGCGGGCCGCCTCGTCGACGCCGGCCTCCTCCGGGACCGCTCGGTCGGTCGAGCCCGCCTCCTGCGCGCCAACACCGACCACCGCGCCGCCGCACCCCTGACGCAGCTGCTCGAGCTCAGCTTCGGCCCGCAGGTGGTGGTGGGGGAGGAGTTCGTCATCCCAGGCGCCGAGCGCGTGCTGATCTTCGGCTCCTGGGCCGAGCGCTTCCACGGAACGGTCGGCAAGGCCCCTCGCGACGTCGACGTCCTCGTGCTCGGCACCCCCATACGAGCCGACCTGTATGAAGCCGCCGACCGCGCCCAGGCCCGGTTGGGCCTGCCGGTCAATCCTGTGTTGCGCTCCGTCGAGCAGTGGGACAAGGCCACTGATCCTCTCGTCGTCCAGATCAAGGCATCCGACTCCGTCGACGTGACGGCGGACGAGGGAGAGGGTGCGCGGTGAGTCGCTGGCCGATCGGGGAGGCCGATATCGAGCAGCTCATCGCGGCCCGACAGCCAGGTCTGCAGAAGGTGCAGGGCGGTCAGGCCAACGGTGGTCACCTCATGGAGAAGGCGAGTCGCACCCTGGCGACCTCGAGGACGATCTGCGCCGACGACCCGGACAGCGCCTTCGTCTTGGCGTATGACGCCGCGCGCTACGCCGCAACGGCTCTATTGGCGCACCAAGGACTGAGGCCGACCACCGCCGGCGGGCACTACGCCGTCGAAGTTGCGCTCCGCGCTCAGTTCGGCTCGGGGTTCCGAGCGTTCGGTGCGCTGCGCCGCCGCAGAAACGAGCTCGAGTACCCAAGCGCCGTGCACGAGACCACCACGCTCGCTGAGGCTCGTGAGGCGATCGAGGACGCCGCCGACATCGTCGACGCCGCTCGTCAGCTGCTCCCGACCCTGGGACTCTTCTGACGGTTCTGTTCCGCGCCCAACCCGCGACACGCCGACGCCACCCACGACACGCCGACGCCCCAATCCAGTCCCACCAGCCCCACGAGTCACAGCACCGCCCCTGACCTGCACCGTTGCCTCGTCCGCGCCACGACCAACCACAATGCGAGCCGAAAAGCCCGAAATCATCCGTCGAGCCGCCTTGCATCCCACGTCACACCCGGCGTACTGTCACCCCTACATCTAGTAGTTACACACCTGTAAGTCATCCACATGTAGTCCACACGGGATGAGCAGTTCTCCCCAGGTTGTTCACACGATGTCCCCCGGGTCGTCCACAAGAGGCCTGGTTTCGCAGCGTCCAGACCACCCCAGAGCCCCGAAGGAGACAGACCATGCACTGCCCGTTCTGCCGCCACACGGACTCCCGGGTCATCGACTCCCGCACGACCGACGACGGCACCGCGATCCGCCGCCGCCGTCAGTGCCCGGAGTGCGGCCGCCGCTTCACGACCCTCGAGAGCGCGAGCCTGTCGGTCGTCAAGCGCAGCGGCGCGAGCGAGCCGTTCAGCCGCTCCAAGGTCCTCGTCGGCGTCCGCAAGGCCTGTCAGGGCCGCCCGGTCACCGAAGACCAGCTCGCCGTCCTCGCCCAGCGGGTCGAGGAGACGGTGCGCCAACAGGGCAGCGCCGAGATCGAGGCCCACGAGGTGGGCCTGGCCGTGCTCGAGCCGCTGCGCGAGCTCGACGAGGTCGCCTACCTGCGCTTCGCCTCCGTCTACCAGGCCTTCTCCACCCTCGACGACTTCGAGTCGGCGATCACCCTGCTCCGCGCCGAGCGCGACGCCACGGGCCTCGAGCCCGCCCGCCGCACCCAGTAGAGCCTTCACCCGTCTCACAGCACGACAGAGCCCGTATGCCGTTCGGCCGGCTCTGTCAGACCCCCCAGCAAGACTGCACCTCACCTCCACCACCAGAAGACCCGGGCCGGGCCCGGGGTTAAGGGGAACCACCATGACCGAGACCGCGAACCGCGCCGCCACCCGCAAGGGCCCCCGCGGCAAGGGCGTGCAGATCGAGCGCATCTTCACCACCGCCGGGGTGCACCCCTACGACGAGGTGACCTGGGAGAAGCGCGACGTCGTCCAGCAGAACTGGAAGACGGGCGCGACGATCTTCGAGCAGCGCGGTGTCGACTTCCCCGACTTCTGGTCGGTCAACGCCTCCACCATCGTTACCACGAAGTACTTCCGCGGCGCCGTCGGCACCCCGCAGCGCGAGACCAGTCTCAAGCAGCTCATCGACCGCGTCGTGCTCACCTACGTCAAGGCCGGCAAGAGCCACGGCTACTTCGCCACCGACGACGACGCCGAGCTCTTCGAGCACGAGCTGACCTACGCCCTGCTCCACCAGGTCTTCTCGTTCAACTCGCCCGTCTGGTTCAACGTCGGCACCAAGAGCCCGCAGCAGGTCAGCGCCTGCTTCATCCTCTCGGTCGACGACTCGATGGACTCGATCCTCAACTGGTACCGCGAGGAGGGCAAGATCTTCCAGGGCGGCTCCGGCGCCGGCCTCAACCTCTCGCGCATCCGCTCCTCCAAGGAGCTTTTGTCCTCCGGTGGCACGGCCTCCGGCCCGGTCTCCTTCATGCGTGGCGCCGACGCGTCCGCGGGCACCATCAAGTCGGGCGGCGCGACCCGCCGCGCGGCGAAGATGGTTGTGCTCGACGTCGACCACCCCGACATCGTGGAGTTCGTCGAGACGAAGGCGCGCGAGGAGGACAAGATCCGCGCGCTGCGTGACGCCGGCTTCGACATGGACCTCGGTGGCAAGGACATCGTGTCCGTGCAGTACCAGAACGCCAACAACTCCGTGCGGGTCAACGACGAGTTCATGCGCGCAGTCGAGGCAGGCACCGACTTCGGTCTGCGCAGCCGCACCGACAACTCCGTCATCGACACCGTCGATGCCCGCACCCTCTGGGGCAAGATCGCCACGGCCGCCTGGGAGTGCGCCGACCCCGGCATGCAGTATGACGACACGATCAACGACTGGCACACCAACCCCGAGACCGGCCGCATCACCGCGTCCAACCCCTGCTCGGAGTACATGTCGCTCGACAACTCCTCGTGCAACCTCGCCTCGCTCAACCTCCTCAAGTTCCTGCGCGACGACGACACCTTCGACGGCGAGACCTTCCAGAAGGTCGCCGAGCTGGTCATCACCGCGATGGACATCTCGATCTGCTTCGCCGACTTCCCGACCGAGCCCATCGGCCAGACCACGCGTGACTACCGCCAGCTCGGCATCGGCTACGCCAACCTCGGCGCGCTGCTCATGGCCACCGGCCACGGCTACGACTCGCCCGGAGGCCGCAGCCTCGCCGCCTCCATCACCTCGCTGCTGACCGGCGCCGCCTACAAGCGCTCCGCCGAGATCGCGTCGGTCGTCGGCCCGTATGCCGGGTACGCCCGCAACGAGGCCGCCCACAAGCGGGTCATGCGCAAGCACCGGTCCGCCAACGACGAGATCAAGACCTTCGACGTCATGGACCGCGACGTCCACCAGCTGGCGACCAAGGCCTGGACCGACGTCGTCGAGCTGGGTGACAAGCACGGCTACCGCAACGCCCAGGCGTCGGTGCTCGCCCCGACCGGCACCATCGGCTTCATGATGGACTGCGACACCACCGGCATCGAGCCCGACTTCTCGCTCGTGAAGTTCAAGAAGCTCGTCGGTGGCGGGTCGATGCAGATCGTCAACCTCACCATCCCGCGTGCGCTGAAGAAGATGGGCTACACCGGCGAGACCGTCGAGGCGATCGTGGAGTACATCGCCGACAAGGGTCACGTCATCGACGCCCCCGGCCTCAAGCGCGAGCACTACGAGGTCTTCGACACTGCGATGGGCGCCCGCTCCATCTCGGCAATGGGCCACGTCAAGATGATGGCCGCCACGCAGCCCTTCCTCTCCGGCGCGATCAGCAAGACGGTCAACCTGCCCGAGGACGCCACGGTCGACGAGATCGCCGACGTCTACTTCCAGGGCTGGAAGATGGGCCTCAAGGCGCTCGCGGTCTACCGCGACAACTGCAAGGTCGGCCAGCCCCTCTCCGACGGCGGGTCCACCGCCAAGGACAAGGCCACCGACAAGGCTGCCGCGGCGGCCTCGGCCGGCGCCGTCAAGGTCGAGAAGGTCATCGAGTACCGCCCCGTCCGTCGTCGCCTGCCCAAGCGTCGCGGCTCGCAGACGACGTCGTTCGCCGTCGGGGGAGCGGAGGGCTACCTCACGGCCGGCACCTACGACACCGGTGAGCTGGGGGAGATCTTCCTCAAGTTCGGCAAGCAGGGCTCGACCCTCGCCGGCGTCATGGACGCCTTCTCCATCGCCGTCAGCATCGGCCTGCAGTACGGCGTGCCGCTGGAGACCTTCGTCGAGAAGTTCACCAACCTGCGCTTCGAGCCGGCCGGCCTCACGGACGACCCCGACGTGCGGATGGCGCAGTCGATCATGGACTACGTGTTCCGTCGCCTGGCGCTGGACTACATGGACTTCGAGACCCGCGGCTACATGGGCATCCACACCGCTGCGGAGCGGGCCCTCCAGCTCGAGACCGGCTCCTACCAGGCCGACGACGGCGACAGCGACGACCTCGAGGACGAGCTGGAGTCCTACTCCCAGTCCGCCCCCGTCACCAAGGCCAAGCCGGCCGAGGCGGAGTCGTCCGCGACGGTCGCCGCCGACGACGTGAAGTCGGGCGCCGGTGCGGCCTCGGCCCGGGTCGTCAGCAGCGAGATCCACTCATCCGCCGAGCTCATGGAGAAGTTCCAGGGCAAGTCGGCCGACGCCCCCATGTGCATGACCTGCGGGACGAAGATGCGCCCGGCGGGGTCCTGCTACGTGTGCGAGGGGTGCGGGAGCACCAGCGGCTGCAGCTGAGGGCCCGACAGTGAGGTGCGGGGTCTGCAGCCATGGCCCCGCGCCTTCCCCTTGTGAGCATCCCTGGAATTCTCCAGCAACTACCACTAACTAAGGTGATATTGATGGCGCGAGTTCGCTCTCTTGAACTGGGTATTCAGAACGTAGCGGTTCACCCATCGGAGGTGGACTGTTTCCACCAGATCGTTGTGGGACCATCAGGAGAAAAGTTCGTACATCTCTCGACGTTTGGTTCAGCCCGGATCCACCGTCCCTGATTTCGGGGGTGTCCGCTGACATCGTCGGCCGGTGATCCCGGGCCTTGCCGGACGGTGGCGCGGTGGAGCCGCCGGTCTGTCCGGCTCTTCCACGTCGGGTCGTTCCTCGGGGGCCAGGTGGCCGGATGGTCAGGTAGCGGTAGCGGTGGCGGTGGCCCAGAGGTTGTCCCATGCATTCGCCCAGGGCCAGTTCGTCGGTAGGTGCAGCATTAACCGTCGGGCCGAGGACGCGACCCTGCCCGGGACCGCGACCAGGTGGGTGCGCAGGGTGGCCCACCTCGCTTTAGCGTGGCGGGTCGAGGCGGCGACTCCCGCGGCGCGCAGGAGGTTGAACGCGAGGCAGGCCAGGGCGAGCCACGCTGCGTTGGCGTCGAACTTGCCTGACGGTGCGTGGGCCATGGCCCCGCTCTTGAGCTCGGCGATGACCTGCTCCACGATCGCGTGGTCCCGGTGGGTCTCGTCCGCGGCGATCGCGGTCAGGGTGGAGTTGGTGACGAACCCGTGATGACGCCAGCTGGCGAACAGCTCGTCTTGACCCGCAGCGACGGCGACCTTGTTGAGCCGCTGCACGCGGCGGACCACGAGTCGGCAGGGGACCTGCTGGTCCTTGCGGGCGGACGTGAACGCGATGAACTCGGTTTCGGCGACCTGCGCTTCGGAGATCCACCGCTGCTCGTCGTCGTCCCAGATCGCCCGGGGGTACTTGATCGTGGTCCACGCATCCTCGGGGATGGCGCCGATCGCCCGCACCACAGCAGGATTCATCCGCACGGTGACCGAGAACCAGGCCTTGGCCTTGAGGGCGGCGGTGACCAGGTCGCGGCGGTAGTACCCGGAGTCAGCCCGGACCATCACCTGCCCGCACGCCCCCGCGCGGCGGGCGGTGGCGACGGCGTCCCCGACCAGCTTCGCGCCGCCCTGCCCGGAGATCGTGTTGCCCTTGCGCAGCCGGCACGCTGCGATGACCGGTGCGCAGGTCGGCGACGACAGCACGGCCAGCTGCGCGTTCAGCCCCTTGACGCCGGAGTACCCGTACGCGACGCCCTGCTTCTTGTACCCGTGGACCTCGCGGATCGTGTCGTCGATGTCGACGAACGCCATCGCGTCGGTCCCGGCCAGGAGCCGCGGGACCACACCCGCGAGCCCGGCCAGGACCTGGGAGGAGATCGCGTCGAGCTGCCGGACGTGTCCGAACGTGAAGGTGCGTAGGAACGTCCCGACCGTCGAGGGGGCCCGCACCCCGGTCACGACCTTGCTCATGCCGCCGTGGCGCAGCACGTCGAGGTCGTCGATGCTGTCGGCGCCGGCGATCATCCCCGCGACCACGCACCCGGCCTTGACCGCCGCGTTGGGCGACGACACGGTCAACCGCTGCGTCAGCAGGCGCTGCAGCCCGGCGCGTTCGGCCAACCGCATCACCGGGACCAAACCCGCCACACCGATCAGGTTGGGGTCATCGAAAACTGCGTCGATCGTGTGGAATGCTTGCATCTGTCGGATGCCCCTTCGGAGCCGGTGATCTTGGACCTTCGCAAGCCCAATTCTCCTGCACCACAGGGGCATTCGCGTGTCACGACCCGCCGTTACCGCTCACACGTCGGTGGATCCGGGTTCAGATCAGCGCGACAGTAAGCCCAAAAGTAGCCAGTCCCTGCAGGTTGATCAAGCGATGGCTCGGAAGTTATCAGACGTACTGCGAGAGGCATTCCCAGACCTTTAGGCAGTACCAGAACCTTCTCGCGTGTTTCGCGGTACCTGACGCCCAGCTGTCACCCCTATCGGTCATAAGTACCAAGCCCCTCAACGTGCCGGATCAAAAGGACGATGATTTTTATCGCCCCGACGAATGCCCGCCCCACGGAGAGAACTCGCACCACGTGAAACGCTACAACTCCTCCCGCCATCCGCTGTTAAGTGCCTTAACGTAGATCGCCAGAAGTTCTCGAGCGGCGTCGCGCTCAAACCAGCCGCGCCGCATGGGGATGACCTCGCGAAGGCGGCGGTCATCCGCGCTGCTTAGTTGTGACTGCCCGCTGAGGAAGGTTCTGATCTTGCGCCACGTGCCCTCCTCGATCTCCTCAAGGTGCATCATCTCGGGGACATCATGGGGGAAGCGCGAGTTGACCGTGACCGTCCTCTCGCCGACGGCATTCAAGGTGATGGGGATGCACTCGCGGACGAAGCCGGAGCTCAACTCATGGGGCGTCTCCGCGAGCCGCTTCCATGCGGAGTCACGCTTTGCCCATTCGGTGACGTTCACGACGAGCCGGTCGTCGCTAGTGAGGACGTCGAGTGCTAGGCGTGCGACGGTGACCGCCTCTGCCAGCATGGCCTCGCCCACACATTGATTGTCCCATATTCGCAGTAGGTCGAACCCTGACACCCGTGCGTCCCTCGACATTTCCAGTGACAGTTTAGCCATCGCGTAGGCGGTTAGGTTCGCGAGGTAGCCGGCTTCGTACCAGTCGGCCTTGGAGATCGCCGTTCGGATGGAGTTGAAAAGGATGGTCTTGGCGACGAGCCGTCGGAAGTAGTTCTCGTTGAAGGCCTCGGGCTGCTTGGAGTACTGCTCGGAGACCAACGCGGCAAACGCCTTGAAGTTCTTCTGGGCCCCGCCACTAACTAGGTGGGGCTGCCTCTCCCATGCCACGACGTACTTCGCCGCGTCGACCTTGGTGATGACCTGTGCCCGGGGGAACTCGGCTTCGAATTTCTTCTGCTCAGAAGTGGACCGTCGGTTGCGATCGTTGAGGTACTGCCCGCGGGTCCTTTCGTAGTACCACTTGGTCTGGAAGCTCACTCCTGATCTCGTTGGGACTAGCACACGCTTCGAGAGCTCCTCCATCCGCACGTGGAACGGGCTGTTGGAGAAGAAGTCGTCCTCTCTCACGGCATTCTGACTGTTGGCGTATCGGCTGATCAGGGGTACCATCGCCACGGCATCGTCCACCGTGACCACGACCAGCTTCATCTGCACGAAGACGTCGGCCAGGTCGGCGTCACGACCTCCCTGTGTGGCATAGAAGAGCGACGCGGTTGTCTGGCCCCCGTTGACGATCTGGAGGTCAGTGATGCCGGTGATCATCCCGCCCGAGTACTCCACTCCTGAGCCCGGATCCACCGACGTGTGAGCGGTAACGGCGGGTCGTGACACGCGAATGCCCCTGTGGTGCAGGAGAATTGGGCTTGCGAAGGTCCAAGATCACCGGCTCCGAAGGGGCATCCGACAGATGCAAGCATTCCACACGATCGACGCAGTTTTCGATGACCCCAACCTGATCGGTGTGGCGGGTTTGGTCCCGGTGATGCGGTTGGCCGAACGCGCCGGGCTGCAGCGCCTGCTGACGCAGCGGTTGACCGTGTCGTCGCCCAACGCGGCGGTCAAGGCCGGGTGCGTGGTCGCGGGGATGATCGCCGGCGCCGACAGCATCGACGACCTCGACGTGCTGCGCCACGGCGGCATGAGCAAGGTCGTGACCGGGGTGCGGGCCCCCTCGACGGTCGGGACGTTCCTACGCACCTTCACGTTCGGACACGTCCGGCAGCTCGACGCGATCTCCTCCCAGGTCCTGGCCGGGCTCGCGGGTGTGGTCCCGCGGCTCCTGGCCGGGACCGACGCGATGGCGTTCGTCGACATCGACGACACGATCCGCGAGGTCCACGGGTACAAGAAGCAGGGCGTCGCGTACGGGTACTCCGGCGTCAAGGGGCTGAACGCGCAGCTGGCCGTGCTGTCGTCGCCGACCTGCGCACCGGTCATCGCAGCGTGCCGGCTGCGCAAGGGCAACACGATCTCCGGGCAGGGCGGCGCGAAGCTGGTCGGGGACGCCGTCGCCACCGCCCGCCGCGCGGGGGCGTGCGGGCAGGTGATGGTCCGGGCTGACTCCGGGTACTACCGCCGCGACCTGGTCACCGCCGCCCTCAAGGCCAAGGCCTGGTTCTCGGTCACCGTGCGGATGAATCCTGCTGTGGTGCGGGCGATCGGCGCCATCCCCGAGGATGCGTGGACCACGATCAAGTACCCCCGGGCGATCTGGGACGACGACGAGCAGCGGTGGATCTCCGAAGCGCAGGTCGCCGAAACCGAGTTCATCGCGTTCACGTCCGCCCGCAAGGACCAGCAGGTCCCCTGCCGACTCGTGGTCCGCCGCGTGCAGCGGCTCAACAAGGTCGCCGTCGCTGCGGGTCAAGACGAGCTGTTCGCCAGCTGGCGTCATCACGGGTTCGTCACCAACTCCACCCTGACCGCGATCGCCGCGGACGAGACCCACCGGGACCACGCGATCGTGGAGCAGGTCATCGCCGAGCTCAAGAGCGGGGCCATGGCCCACGCACCGTCAGGCAAGTTCGACGCCAACGCAGCGTGGCTCGCCCTGGCCTGCCTCGCGTTCAACCTCCTGCGCGCCGCGGGAGTCGCCGCCTCGACCCGCCACGCTAAAGCGAGGTGGGCCACCCTGCGCACCCACCTGGTCGCGGTCCCGGGCAGGGTCGCGTCCTCGGCCCGACGGTTAATGCTGCACCTACCGACGAACTGGCCCTGGGCGAATGCATGGGACAACCTCTGGGCCACCGCCACCGCTACCGCTACCTGACCATCCGGCCACCTGGCCCCCGAGGAACGACCCGACGTGGAAGAGCCGGACAGACCGGCGGCTCCACCGCGCCACCGTCCGGCAAGGCCCGGGATCACCGGCCGACGATGTCAGCGGACACCCCCGAAATCAGGGACGGTGGATCCGGGCTGAAGGGCGAGGGTGCTGTGTCAGTTGTCAGGAGTGGCTCAACCGTGGTCAGGACGCCCTTGGTGCGTCGAGTCGGCCGTCTGCAGGCCCATCTCTCAGGTGTCTCAGACTGAGACGAGCGGCCCCTGCCACGGCCGGTTGCGGCTCCATACGGTGAGTGGTGTCCGCGACGACGGCGTCGCGAGTGGAGGAGACACCGCATGTACAGCAAGGACGGCGAGAGCTACTACATCGTGGACGCGCACATCGCGCTCTGGGATGCCCGGCCGGAGAACCAGCTCAACATCCACGGCAAGCAGTTCATCGACTGCTTCTACGACTACCACCGCAACCTCAGCCCCGAGTCCGAGGTCTGGTCCTACGAGGACTACCTCTACCAGGGTGGGGAGCGGCTGAAGAAGGACCTCTTCGAGGACGGCTACGTCGACCACGCGATCTTCCAGCCGGCCCACCTCGGCGAGTTCTACAAGACCGGCTTCGGCCAGACCGACGAGGCCTACCAGCTGGCCAAGGCCAACCCCACCAAGCTGACCTACAACCACCACTTCGACCCGCGAAACGGCGAGGCCGGCCTCGACCAGCTGCGGGCCGACCACGAGGCGATGGGGTTCAAGGGGGTCAAGCTCTACACCGCGGAGTGGCACGGCGACTCACGCGGGTGGAAGCTCACCGACCCGTGGTCCTACCGCTACTTCGAGGTCTGCCGCGAGCTCGGCATCACCAACATCCACGTCCACAAGGGCCCGACGATCCGCCCGCTCGACCGCGACGCCTTCGACGTCGCCGACATCGACGGGGCGGCCAGCGACTTCACCGACCTCAACTTCATCGTCGAGCACGTCGGCCTGCCGCGCCTGGAGGACTTCTGCTGGATCGCCACGCAGGAGCCCAACGTCTACGGCGGGCTCGCGGTCGCGATGCCCTTCATGCACACCCGCCCGAAGTACTTCGGCCAGATCCTCGGCGAGCTCCTCTACTGGATCGGGGAGGACCGCATCTTCTTCTCCAGCGACTACGCCATCTGGACGCCCAAGTGGCTGGTCGAGCAGTTCGTCGACTTCCAGATCCCCGCCGAGCTGACGGAGTACGCCCCCATCACGACCAACCAGAAGAAGAAGATCCTCGGGCTCAACGCGGCCAAGATGTACGGCCTCGAGGTGCCGGCCGAGCTGCAGCTGCCCGACGCCAACGAGACAGAGACCGGCCCGCGCGAGGCGCAGGCCGACGCCCAGCTTGTGAACGCCTGAGCGATGACCGTCCTCACCAGGGAACGGGTTGACCACGGGCAGGTGGGGGAGGACGACGTCCGGCGGGCGCTGGACGTCGTCATCGACCCCGAGCTCGACGAGCCCATCACCGACCTCGGCTTCGTGCGGTCGATCGAGGTGTCGGAGGCGGAGGTGCGCGTGCACCTGCGGCTGCCGACGTCGTTCTGCTCGCCCAACTTCGCCTATCTCATGGCCTCGGACGCCAAGGACGCGATCACCGGTATGGAGGGGGTGGGGCACGTGGTCGTCGAGCTCGACGACCACCACGACTCCGACCTCATCAACACTGGGCTCGCGGCCGACGCGGGCTACAAGGGCACGTTCCGGCACGAGGCCGAGCACGACCTCGAGGAGCTGCGGGCGACCTTCCAGCGCAAGGCCCACACAGCCGCGATGGAGCGGTGCCTTACGGGGCTGCTCCGCTCCGACCCCACGCTGGCTGAGGCCAGCGTGGGGCAGGTGCGGCTTGGTGAGCTGCCAGCGGCGCGGCATACGGACGCCTTGCTCCGGCGGCGGGCGGCCCTCGGGCTGACCGACGACCCCGAGGCGCTCGTCATGGTCGACCACGAGGGGCACGGCTACGCCCCCGACGCGGTGCCCATGGCGCTGCGGCGGGCGCGTTCGACGCGCATCTCGATCGACGGCAACGCGCACTTCTGTCGGGGGCTGCTCGCCACCCGCTACCCCGGGGCGGACGGCGACCAGGTCGCTCGGCCCGACGGTGCGGAGCCTGCCACCCACCACCAGCTACTTTCGTTGACAGTGAAGGAGACCCGCGCATGAGCACCATGCGAGCCGTCCAGGTGGTCGGCTACCACCAGGACCTCAAGATGGCCGAGGTCCCGATCCCGCAGGCGTCCAGCCCGTGGGACGTCGTCGTGAGGATCGGTGGGGCCGGCGTGTGCCGCACCGACCTGCACATCCTCGAGGGGCAGTGGGCCGAGAAGTCGCAGGTCACGCTGCCCTACACGATCGGCCACGAGAACGCCGGGTGGGTGCACGCCATCGGCTCGGCCGTCACCAACGTCGCCGAGGGCGACAAGGTCATCCTCCACCCGCTCATCACCTGCGGCCTGTGCCGCGCGTGCCGCTCGGGCGACGACGTGCACTGCGAGAACAACCAGTTCCCGGGGATCAGCCACAACGGCGGGTATGCCGAGTACCTCCTCACGTCGGCACGCTCGGTCGTCAAGATCGATGACTCGCTCGAGCCGGCCGACGTGGCGGCTCTCGCCGACGCCGGGCTGACCGCGTATCACGCGGCCGCGAAGGCGGCCAAGCGGCTGACCCCGCGGGACACCTGCGTCGTCATCGGCGCAGGAGGGTTGGGGCACATCGGGATCCAGGTGCTCAAGGCGCTGTCACCGGCCCGGCTCGTCGTCATCGACCGCAACCCGGATGCGCTCGAGCTCGCGAAGTCGATCGGCGCCGACGTCGGCGTGCTCGGCGACGGGTCGCAGGTGGAGGCGGTGCTCGACCTCACCCACGGCTTCGGCGCCGAGGTGGTCGTCGACTTCGTCGGGGAGAACGGCTCCACGTCGGAGGGCATCGCGATGACGCGGCAGGGAGGCGACTACCACGTCGTCGGCTACGGGGAGAACGTCGACGTGCCGACCATCGACCTCGTGTCCTCGGAGAAGAACGTCATCGGCAACCTCGTCGGGTCCTACAACGACCTGCAGGACCTCATGGCCCTCGCCGCATCCGGGGCGGTCACCCTGCACACCCAGAAGTACGCTCTCGACGACTTCCAGTCGGCGATCTCCGACCTCGACGCCGGCAAGGTGCGGGGTCGCGCCATCCTCGTGCCCTGAGCCGAGGTGCATCCGGCCCGGTGAGGGCGGGCTTCATCCACACCCTGCTTTCCTTCTCGGACAAAGGAGTCCCTGTGAAGAACTACCTGGGGATCGGGATCTCGATCGGCGTCCTCGCCGGCATCTGGACCGCTCTCAGCACGAACATCATCATGACCAGCATGCCGCTCATCACCTGGGTCGGCTTCGCCGCTTGGGCGACCTACTTCGCTGCCGGGGCTGGGATCACCGGGCTGACCAAGTCGGTGGCGTCGAACGTCTCGGGAGCCGTCTACGGGTGGCTCGTCGTCGCCTTCGTCGGCGCGGTGGCCTTCAAGGGCAATCTCGCCATCGCGGTGGCCGTCATCGCCCTGCTGATGTGCCTGCAGGCCAGCATCTCGGTGCTGAGCTTCATCCCCGGCGCGTTCATCGGGGCGGCGTCCTACTTCGGGACGACGTTCTCCTTCTGGCCCACCGTCGTCGCGCTCGTCATCGGGGGGCTCTTCGGCCATGCCTCGGGGCTCCTCGGCGGCGCCATCCAGGCCCGGCTGTCACCGCCGGTGCCCACCAGCTCTGTCGGGCCGTCGGCCACGGTGGCCTGACCCGGGAGGGTGGTCGCGGCATCCCGTGTGGGGGCCGCGACCACCGTCTGCCCCGACTGGGGTATCCCCTGTCGTGGGGCGGCCGAGGGTGGCCGCCCCACCACCTCGATCTAGGAGAGACGTTGATCTTCATCACCGCCAAGTTCCCCGTGAAGCCCGAGCACGCCGACGACTGGCCGCAGATCTCGCAGTGGTTCACCGACGCGTGCAACGCCGAGGAGGGCTGCCTGTTCTTCCAGTGGTCCCGCTCGGTCGCCGACCCCAACGAGTACGTGCTGCTCGAGGCCTTCCGCGACGACGATGCCGCGGCGGCGCACGTGGGATCGGCCGCGTTCAAGCGGGCGGGGGAGGAGCTGCCGGGCTACCTGTCGCGGACGCCGGACATCGTCAACGTCAAGGTCGACGGGTGGTCTGAGCTGGGGGAGCTGGCGGTCAGGTAGCGGGCTGCTGGCGACGGCACGGCGCTACCGGGGGCGCTGGAGACCGTAGTGCGCGATCTTGCGGTAGAGCGTGGCCCGGCTGATGCCCAGCTCCGCGGCGACGGCCGTGACGGAGACCGCGGGGCGGGACAAGTGACGCTGGATCTCGTTGCGCTCGACCTGCTCCATTCGGGTGAGTCGGGTGCGGTGGTGACCAACGATGTCAGCCGGCAGGTGGCGGACGTCGACGACCTCGGTCCGCAGGGCCGCATCGTGCACCACACCCATGAGCTCGTCGACGTTGCCGGGCCAGCCGTGGCTGGTCAGGGCCCGCTCTGCGGCCGCGGTGAACGCGACCTCTCGAGAGCGGGTGTGGTGGGCGGCGTAGCGCGCGAGCGGCATGACGTCAGAAGGCCGCTCGCGCAGTGGCGGCACCTCGATGACCGCGTCGACCAACGCCCGCAGCGGTTCGGGCACGGCATCCAGCCGCTCGGTGGTCACCGCCCACGGCAGGGCCGGTACCGTCCCGGACGAGGTCCTCGGCATCGATAGGCGAGCGGCCACCGCCCGGTCATGCAGAGTGCGCGCCCCCCACGCGGTGAGGCTGTCGACGCCCTCGACGATGACGCCGGTGCGCTCCTTGCCGAGCTCAGGGGTCCACAGCGACAGCCAGGCCTCTACGTCGTCGGGCGCGGGGGTGGCCGCGCTGAGGATGCGGTCGTGCGGACGGGTGCGCCGCATCGCCTGCGCCAGCAACGTCGCCCGGCCGCACCCCGGCTCGCCGACCGCGGCGACGACCCGGCCCGCCTCGAGGGCGAGCACGGCGAGGTGCAGCGCGTCGGTCCAGGCGGTCGACATCGCCCCGAGCGTGCCCGAGCCGGGCTCTAGCCGCGCCGTCTGCGCGCGGAAGACCCCACCACGCGGCTGGGGGCGGGCGACGTGGCCGTGCGAGCGGGCCAGCATCAGGGCCGAGGTGGTGCCGGCGGCCGACTGGGCGAGCGCCAGGAGCAGATCGGTCGACGAGCGCGCCCAGGTGGTGATGTTGACGCAGCCCTCGAGCCGGCCGGAATGGGGGTCGAGCACCGGGACGGCGGCGCACGTGTAGGTGCACAAGCTCGCCGAGTAGTGCTCGTCGGCGCGCACCAGCGTCGGCGCCCGGTCGGCCAGCGCAAGCCCGAGCCCGTTGGTGCCGGCAGCCCGCTCGGAGTAGGCGAACCCCGGGGCGAGGTGAACGCGGTCGAGCGCCCGCAGCAGTGAGGTGTCACCGCTGAGCCGGTTGAGCACCAGCCCGTCGGCGTCGGTGAGCATCAGGGCGATCGGCTCGTTGGCCAGCGTCTGGTGCAGCCCGCTGAGCACCTCATCACCGCACTCGAAGAAGAGCGAGTCAGCCGCCGAAGTGCCCGCCCAGATCGGGTCGACCTCGTCGAGGTCCACCCCGTAGTCCTCACTGCGCTGCCACGACGCGAGCAGGCGCCGGGAGACGGCCGTCGGCACACCGTACGGCGATCTCGCCCGCAGGGGCAGCAGCGGGTCATCGGGTGGCGTCATCGCCCCTCCCTTCATGGCCCAGCGTATGCCCTGCACGATCCGTCCGGGCGGGGGAGGAGCCGCCGGGCTACCTGTCGCGGTCGGCCGACATCGTCAACGTGAAGGTGGACGGCTGGTCTGGGCTGGGGGAGCCGGCGGTCAAGCAGCTGACTGCTGGCGACTCGTGATCGGCCCCGCCCATGGTCCTTGGGGCCGGAGCGGGGCTTATGCGGGCTTATGCGGGCTTATGCGCCGTTCGTTGTCAGACGGACACGATCTCGACCAGGTTTTCCAACCCACGCAGGTCCCTGGAGTTGCGGGTGTAGAGCCTGGCCGAGTGGACGTGCGCCGTAGCGGCGATGAGCAGGTCCAAGACCCGGCTGCGGGGGTTGGCGACCGACCGCCACCACGGCCGAAGCCAGCGCACCGTAAGTGGTCGCGACCGCCGCATCCACGGGCAGCGGTGAGAAGCTGGCCTGCAGGATGGACAGGCGGCGCAGTCGTTCCGTCCGCACCTCGAGGTGCTGCGCGACCAACACTCCGAAACTGAGTTCCGCCAGGCTGGCGGCACTGATCGCCAGCTCGCCCTCCAAGGGAGGGAGGTCGTCGGTCAAAAGCAGGCTGTGCGCAGCTCGTCAGCGTCCAGCGAGGCCAGCCACTGCTCGGTCGCCGTGGGCTCGGGCGGTCGGGGCAGGAAGGCGAGCGGGCGGGCGTAGTCGAGGGCCGCCAGGCCGACCGCGACCGTGTGCTCGCACAGGCTGCTCACCCCGCGCCGCCGGGACGGGCAGCTGTTGGTCAGCCGGCCACGTGACCACTCGAGCACCACGATCGCCGGAGCCAGGTGCGGGTGGACGCCACCGGCCCGACCCGGCTCGACGAAGACGTCCTCGACGAGGTCGGCCGCCTCCTGCCCCGCGGCGTACTCGTCAGGGGAGGAGTGGGTGAGCAGGGCCGCTTCGCTGAGCAGACCGTCGATGACCAGCGCCATGGACCCATCTTCGCGTGTGGGCGCCGGCCGTCGTGCGGGCGCCTCACAGTGCCCCCATTCTCAGAGGCGCGACGGTAGCGTTTCCCGAGGAAGCCAGTCGGTGTCGCGTGGTGACTACGCCGTGAGGTGGCGCAGGAAGTCGTTGGTCGGCCCGTCGGTCGAGTGGATGCTCACCCCCTGCATCCCGCGCGTGAGCAGCACCTTGTAGACGTTGCGCACCAGCCGGTCGAAGTCGGCGTCCGAGACCGTGCTGCGGTTCCTGAAGTCAGGGTCGCGGTTGGCGCTCCGCACCGACACCCAGCGCCCCTCTCGCCACACGAGATCGGGCCCGATGATGACGCCGGCGTAGTCGTACTCGAACCCCTGCGCGGTGTAGACGCACCCGACCTGCCCGAACCCGGCCGGGTCCGTCGCCCACAGCGCGGCGGCGGGAGCGCCGCCGACCGACCGGTCGCCCTTGAGGTTCCACGGCCGCGACCACCCGCCGATCGACACGTCGGGCACGAGCGTGCCGTCGCGGCCCGGATCGCTCCAGGGCCAGCAGTATCCGGCGGCCATCCGGGCGCCATACCCCTGCTGGTGCGTGGTGGCCAGCCCGTGCTCCAGCTCGGCGGGGGAGTCGACGACCTCGACGGCGAAGTGGTCGTCGCCCGACCAGGGGATGGGGCCGCCGGGCTCGAGCCCGAGCAGCCGCTGCACCCACGCGACGTAGGCCTGCGACCCGCCACAGCGGAACTGCTCGTCGAGGCTGATCCGCTCCACCATGATCCCGAGCTGCGCTGCGTGCTTCTCGATGTCGTCCACCGTGCCGAGCTCGCCCGGGCGCACGACCTGGTGCTCGTCGAGCAGGAAGACGGGCACCCGTGCGGCCGCGAAGAGCTCGTCGATCTGCGGGCGTCCCGTGCGCTGCTCGGCTTTGGTCCACCGGTTGACGGAGGTCTCGCGGATGCGGTGGGCCTCGTCGAGGATGAGCACGTCGAGGTCGTTGGGCTCAGCGGTGATGAACGAGTTGAAGTACTGAAACATCCTCTGCACCCTCGGCGCCCGCGCGCCGGCCACCTTGCGCAGGGTCTGGGTGAAGGAGCGCGAGCCCGTGGCGTGCAGCACCGACCGCCCCTCGCGTGACAGCTCACCGAGCAGCGACAGCGCGATGACGCTCTTGCCGCTGCCCGGCCCACCGGTGATGACGACGGCCGACTTCGAGTCCTCGCGTCGTGCCCGGTCGACCGCGTGCAGCACGTGGTGGAAGGCGTCCATCTGCTCCCCCAGCAACACGAACACCTCCCGCCGCTGCACCTCCTCGGCCGCGACCTGCAGCAGCTGCCGGGACGGGGTGATGCGACTGCCGAGCAACGCGTCGCCGTACGGCGTGCCGTCGACCCCGCTCGCGAAGCGCGAGCGGAGGAACTCGACGAAGTCTCCGCGGCGCTGCCCGGTGAAGAGGCGCCCGTGCTGGTCCGGTGCCATCCGCAGCAGCTCGGAGACCCCGGAGTCGGTGGCGTTGTGCAGGTAGGCGACTCCGGCGAGGGCCGCGGGCTCCTCGGCGAGAGCGGCGGTGAAGTCACGCAGGTAGTCGCAGTAGCCCCGGACCTGCAGCACGGGGTGGGTGACCGGGCGGGCTCCATACGCCTTGATGGTGACGAGGGAGTCGTCGCCCTCGAAGAGCTCGGCGTCGCTCCACTGCTTGAGCTCGACGACGAGGTATGACGCGCCGCCCGTCGTCGGGTGCTGCCCGGAGAGCACGACATCGGCGCGCTTGCTGGTGAGTGGCAGCTGGTACTCGATGAGCATCTCGACGTCACCCAGGCCCGCGGTCAGCAGGTCGGCCGCGAGGGCGGGCAGGCTTCGCTCCCACGACAACCGCTCACCGGGGCTGGGGGTGCGTCCTGCCTTGACTCGCATCTCGGTCACCAGTCGTGCGACGAGGCCTTGCTCGACGGGTGAGAAGGCACCGGCGGTGGTGCGGAAGAGTGTCACAGGTCGGGTCCCCAGACAGCACGATGTCATCGTGCGGGTGGGGGCGTGTCCCGGAGGAAGCCCGTCGGGCCGCGTGTACAGCAGTGACCCTAGCCAACCCCGTCGGGATCGGCGCGGGAAGCTCGGCGGCCGAACGGCTCATGGATCGGGTCGGCCCTGCCGATCGGGGAGTGGGAGGCATCTTCCGCCGTCAGTCAGTCGTCCTCGTGGGGTGTGTGGTGCGCAGGTTCCGGTTCACGATCAAGGCGCGCATCGTCGCGGCCATGGTGCTCATGCTGGTGGTCTCGATGGTGGGAGTGGTCTCCTACATCACCGGTCGCAGTGCCGACGAGGCCCGACGGGCCGGCTTCGCGTATGCCGACGAGGTCGCCCAGCGCAACGCGGCGGCGGCGCAGCGAGTGATGCAGGGCGCCCTCGACACCGCGGAGAACCTCGCGCCGATGCTGCTGGCGAACTCAGCCACGGGTCGGGACCGGCGGGTGGTCAACGCCGAGCTGCGGTCGGTGCTTTCGACCCACCCCGAATACCTCGGCACGTGGACCTGCTGGGAGCCCAACGCGTTCGACGGACGCGACGCGAGCTTCCGCAACGCCGGCGCCGGCGACGACGCGACGGGTCGGCTGATCCCCTACTGGGTGCGCGACGCCGGCGCCATCAGCCAGACCCCGCTCGTCGACTACACCAAGGCCGGTGCCAACGACTGGTATGCCATCGCCGCGACCAGCCGCAGGGAGAAGGTCCTCGAGCCGTACGTCTACCAGATCGGCGGCAAGGACGTGCTCATGACGTCGGTGGCGGTGCCCATGATCCGGGGCGGGAAGGTCGTCGGGGTGTCGGGGGTCGACCTGACGCTGGCCAGCCTGCAAGCGGTGATCAGTGGCATCCGCCCCCTGGGCACCGGCAGTGCGACGCTGCTCAGCACGTCCGGCAACGTGGTCGGTGGCGGGAGCAGCCAGGATGTCGGCAAGCCGGCTGACGAGGGTCTGCGGGCCCTCGCGGCCAGCTCGGTCAAGACCGGGAAGAGCGCCGAACGCACCCTCGACGTCAGCGGCGCCGAGACGCTGCAGGTCGCCGTCCCCGTGCGGTTGGGGGCGGGTGACACCTGGTCGCTCGTCATCTCCGTGCCGACAGCCACCATCGTCGCCGCGGCGAACAGCACCCGCACCACCGGCATCCTCATCGCGCTGGCCGCGGTGCTGATCGCCGCCCTGGTGGCCTACTTCCTGGCCCGCACGATCGTGCGGCCGATCGTGCGGCTGCGCGACCGCATGGCTGAGATCGCCGACGGCGAGGGAGACCTGACCCAGCGCGCCGTGGTCAGCGACGACGAGGCGGGCGACCTGGCCGACGCGTTCAACCGCTTCATCGAGAAGGTCGCCACCACCATCCGGGGCATCGCCGAGTCGACGGCGCAGCTGACCAGCGCGGCGCAGCAGCTCGACACCGTGAGTGCTCAGCTGCAGTCCGGGGCCGCCGACGCCTCCCACCAGGTGGGGACGGCCAGCTCGGCGAGTGAGCAGGTCAGTGCCGGGGTGCAGTCGATCGCCGCCGGCGCCGACCAGATGGGGGCCTCGATCACCGAGATCGCCTCCAACGCCACCCAGGCCGCCCAGGTCGCCTCCGAGGCCATGGCCGTGGCTCAGCGCACCAACGAGCAGGTCGGCGCTCTCGGCGTGGCCAGCGCCGAGATCGGCGACGTCGTCAAGCTCATCAGCACCATCGCCGAGCAGACCAACCTGCTCGCCCTCAACGCGACGATCGAGGCGGCCCGTGCGGGCGAGTTCGGCAAGGGCTTCGCCGTGGTCGCCTCCGAGGTCAAGGAGCTCGCGCACCAGACCGCGCAGGCGACCCAGATGATCAGCGACCGGATCGGGGCCATCCAGCTCTCCAGCGTCTCGGCAGCGACCGCCATCACCGAGATCGCCGAGGTCATCACCAGGATCAGCGACTTCACCATGACCATCGCGTCGGCCGTGGAGGAGCAGACCGCCACGACCAGCGAGATGAGCCGCACCGTGGCGGAGGTCGCCGCCAGCAGCGCGGGGGTCGCCGACACCATCAACGGCGTGGCCGACGTCGCGGCCTCCACCGCCGGCAGTGCCACGACCACCCAGCACGCGGCGGCCAACCTCTCCGGACTTGCCGCGGATCTCACCCAGCTCGTCGGCACGTTCCGCTACTAGTGTCGCGTGTCGTAGGACTTCTTCCGGTGGGGTGAGGGCTTGGCGTGGGCGATGATCTCGTCGGCGTTCTTGGTCCACGTGAACGGGTGGGCTCGCTCGTTCCAGCCGTCGATGTACGTGCCGATCGCGGCCTCGAGGTCGGCGACGGAGTGGTACGTGCCGCGGCGGATCGCCTGTCGGGTGATGATCCCGAAGAAGATCTCGACCATGTTCAGCCACGACCCGGACGTGGGGGTGAAGTGCAGGTGGACGCGGGGGTTCTTCGCCAGCCAGGCACGCACGTTGGGGTGCTTGTGGGTGGCGTAGTTGTCGCACACCACGTGCAGCGGGACTCGGGGGTAGGCCTTCGCGACCTGCTTCAGGAAGGTCAGGAACTCGACGTTGGTGTGCTGCTGGAAGCACCGGTCGGTCACCAGCCCGGTCGCGACCTCGAGCGCCGCGAAGAGCGTGGTCGTCCCGTTCCGCTTGTAGTCGTGCGTCTGCTTCTCCGGGATGCCCGGCCGCAGGGGCAGGATTGGCGCGGTCCGGTCCAATGCCTGGATCTGGGTCTTCTCGTCGATGCAGACCACGACGGCCTTGGCGGGCGGGTCGAGGTAGAGGCCGACGACGTCGCGGATCTTCGCCTCGAGCTCGGGGTCGGTGGAGAACTTGAACGTCTCGGCCTTCCACGGCTTGAGGCCCCACCGGCGCCAGATGCGCGCGATCGTCGCGAAGCTGACCCCCAGGTGGTCGCCCAGCAGCCGGGCCGACCAGTGCGTCACCCCGAGACGGTCCGGCGGCGGCTCCAACGTGGCCGCGATGATCGTCTGCTCGTCGTGCACCGGCTGGCGTCCCGGCCGGGGCAGGTCGTCCAGCTGCTCCAACCCGCCTGCGGTGTAACGGTTCCGCCACAGCCGCACGGTCGGCAGGCTCACTCCGACCCGCCGACTGATCTCGGCGTTGCTGTGACCCTCGGCCGCCAAAACGAGGATCCGTGCCCGCTGCGCCAACCCCGCCGACACCGTCGAGGACCGCAGCCACCCCCGCAGGACCTTCTCGTCCCCGACCCGTAACACCAACGGCTCCACACGTGACATGAGCCATTGTCTCAACCCACGACCAGAAAGTCTTCAACGACACGCGACACTAGAGTTGGCGCGACGATTTTCCGTCGCCACCACACCGAAGTGGAGAACAGCTGATGTCCGACTGGAACCAGCAGATCATCGAGGAGTTCCGGGCGAACGACGGGACGGTCGCCACGATGGGCTTCGGCCGCGGGCTCGTGCTGCTCCACCACATCGGGGCCAAGAGCGGGACCGAGCGGATCGCCCCGCTCGCCGCCATCGCGACCGATGAGGGGGTCTGGCTCATCGCGGCCTCGAAGGCCGGCGCACCCGACAACCCTGACTGGTACCACAACCTGCTCGCCCACCCCGAGGTCAGCCTCGAGGCGCCGGGACAGGGGTCCGTCGAGGTGCGGGCCCGGGTCCTCGCGGGCGACGAGCGCGACGCTGCGTGGGCGCGGTTCGAGGCCGCGTCGGAGGGGTTCCGGTCCTATCAGGAGAAGACGACGCGCGTCATCCCGGTGGTCGAGCTGTCGCGGCGCTGACTCGTAGGTCCGGTGGTTCGGTGGTTCGGTGGTGCACCGACAGAGCGGCAGGAGTCCGGTTTGACGGGTGCTGGGCGGTAGGAGTCGGAGTGGCGCCGGTCCGTCGGTGCACCGATGGTCTCCGCGACACCCAGCTGTCCGGTATGCGCATACGAAAGGTGGGGCGAAGCGGACAGGTGGGTGTCAGGGAGACCTCAGTCGCTCACGTGTCGGCCCGCAGGGTGTCAAAGCTGTAGGGAAGCCCTCGAGTCGCGAGGAAGTCCTCGAAGTCGGTATAGGTCGACAGTGTGGGCGTCTGCTCGGCCAGCCAGGTCGCGTCGCACTCCGGGCACAGCGCGATCTGTTCGTTCGTCGACACCAGAGTCCAGAAACGCAGGTCGTCCTGCTGACAGCGCGGACACAGGGCGGCCGTCGTCATGGCTGAATCCTCTCAGGGGATGGGATATGCGCTGATCAGGTAGGCCGGAGGCCCGGGCTTGACGATGAGTGCGACGCGCCGTTCGCCCAGAGTGCCGATCTGGGCACCCATGTCAACCTCAAAACGGAGCGGGTCACCCGGCGTGGGCGGGGGATGGCGCGCCCACGCTCGGTCGATCAGCTCCATGATGTCGGTGGTGCCCATGAGGAAGACACTGTGACTCGGTTTGGCCTCGTTCGCTAGACCGTGCGCCAGGAGGTGGGTGAGCCGGTGACCCTCGTCGTAGGCCGATCCCGGGATGGGCCGGAGCACCAGCCCGGAGTCACTTCGATAGGTCTGGTCGCCGATCTTCGTAAGGCCGAAGTCGGTGGCCAGGCGGTCGAGGTCGGTGCGTTCCCGGGCGAGCAGGTCGGGCTTGGTGGCGAAGGTCCGCGCCCGCTGCAGGGCCTCGGCCCCGTCCTGCACGCCGTGAGCCACCCTGCCGAACGGCACTGCGCCGGCAGCAGCCCAGCCGGCCTCGGTGCGGCGTCCTTCGGACAGGAACCACAGGGTGTTGACACTGGCAGCGAGCGGGCCGACGTAGCCGGGGACCGTCGACAGCGCGTCGAGGGCTGCGTGAGCAGCGCCCTCGGCGCCGGGTGGTCGGATGGTGCCTTGCCAGAACGTGCGGGCCTCGGGTGCGTCGGTCATGGCGCCGGCGAGCACGGCGGCGGTGTCGTCTCCAGCGGTGCGCAGGAGGTCGCGGGCGCGGGCGAGGTCGTCGACGGCGCTGTGGCGCAGGGCTTCTGCGGCCCACACGGCCTCGTGCGTCGTGGGGTGCGCATCGGCGGCGAGGAGCAGGCTGATGCGCTCGCCGATGCTGGTGGGGGAGGCGACCGCGAAGGTCTGGGCGATGCCCAGGCAGGCGGCGACGTAGTCGTCGTAGAGCTGTTGGGCCCGTGTGGCGAGGTCGCGGGCCGGTGGGAAGGCGGCGGCATACCGGCTCAGCGCGTTGGCTGCGGTGGCGAGGCTGGTGGCGGCGCGGGCCCACCGGGTGGGTTCTTGCCCGAGGCGGGTGTGGGCGACGGTCGCGGTCGGGCCGATCCAGTCGGTGACCTCGATGCGGGCCAGGCAGCTGGCGGTGTCGTCGAGGGCGGCGGCATACGCGGTGAGGGTGTCGGCGACGGACTGGACCTGCCAGGGGTAACCGGGGACGAGCGTGTCGGGGCCGCCGCCCAGGGCAAGGGCCCGCTCTTCGGTGCCGTCGATCACCCCTGGTGCCATGTGGGCAAGTCAACCGAATCCGCGGATCAGGCCCGCGAAGTTATCCACAGTTCTTCGACGGATCTCGGTGTCACCCCCACCGGATAGCCTCGTGCCCACGATCCCCGGGTCCAGCGCGTAGGCCGGGACGACGACCACGAAGGAGCAGCCGCAGTGAGTATTGGTGGAGGACTCGAGGGCGCCCTGTCGGCGACCGAGGACGAGGTGGATGCCGCCCTGAAGGCGGCCGCAGCGGTCACCCGTGAGCTGCGCAAGGCCAAGGCCGGGGCGGCCAGGGGGCAGGTGCGCGACCTGCGGAAGGCCCTGTCGGCGGCGGTCGACGCCGCCGAGCAGGCCTCAGCGGCCGCCACCACCGCGCAGGCGTCGTTCGACTTCGACGAGAAGGGCCACCTCGAGTCGGGCGCCTTCGCGCAGGAGCTCGTCGCGGCGGCCGCGGCCAGCGACGTGACGATGGTCGAGCGAGACCAGCGCCTGCTGTGCTACCCCTCCCTGATCAAGGTCCTGGCGGGTGACGCCGCGGTCGAGATCGACCGCCGCCGCGAGAAGCGCCTGCGGCCCTCCGTGCTCGTCGACCTGCTGGCGACGGCTCAGAAGAAGCCGCCGCGCTTCCGCGCCGAGCCCTTCCTCGAGAGTCTCGAGACCGCCTACGAGCTGGTGCGCAGCAAGCAGGGCCACCGCGACGGCGTGGTGCTGCCGCTGGTCGACCTGTGGTCGGTGCTCACCCTGCTGCCCAGCCAGCGCAGCGAGTACACCAGGCCCGAGTTCGCCCGCGACCTCTACCTGCTCGACGCCAGCGGCGTCGCGACGACCAGGGCGGGCCGCGTCATGCGATGGCACGCCAGCACCGGCACCAAGGGCAGCGGCACGCTGGTCACCGTCGCCCAGAGCGGTCAGCAGCAGCTCTACTGGGGCCTGTCCTTCGCGGAGGCGTCGTGAGCGACTCACGCGACGGTCTCGCGGTGCTTGGTGGGGGAGTGATGGCCTCCGACGACTACGCACAGTTCCTTGCCGACGAGTACCTCGCGGGCTACCTGCCCGCCGGCGGCGGCTCGGTGAAGCTCGTGGTCGCCGGTGACCCCGACGTCGCCGACCGCTTCGCGCAGGCGCTGCACGCTGCGGCGCTCTCGGCCTCGTGCCTGCCCGTGCTCGTCTCGGCCGAGTCGACCAAGGCGCACCTCGTCGACCAGGTGTTCTTCGCCGTCGCGCGCCAGGTCGACTGGGACCAGGTGGCGGCCGCCATCGTCGTCGCCGCCTACGACGCGATCGCCTTCCCGGCCAGCGACGGTCGGCTGTCGGTCGCCGAGGTCGCGCAGGACCACGACATCGACCCGCGCGAGCTCTACCGCAGCGTGCGGCGCCAGCTCGAGCGCACGCTGCTGCACGACACCAGCCTGCCGCGCGAGCTGCGGCGCGCACTGCTGCGCCTCGCGCAGGCCGCCCTCGGTCACGGTGACGTCACCCCCCACGAGGCGCAGGTCGTGCGCGACTGGCTGGTCGGAGAGCCCGCTGCGCTGCGTGACCTCAAGGAGGCACTCATCTACAGCCGGGTCGGTCGGCACAACGCCCGCGACCTGCTCACCTGCGTCGGGCGGCTGCTCCTGCAGGCGGGCCACGGCGGTCTGGTGCTCCACCTCGACCTCAGCCGCCTCGCCGAGGCGCGTCGCCCCCCGCTGGACGACCGCACCGGCATCTACTACAGCAAGGCGGCGGTGCTCGACGCCTACGAGCTGCTCCGGCAGCTCATCGACGCCACCGACGACCTCGAGGGCATCCTCGTGGTCGCCGTCGTCCCCCCGCAGCTCGTGACCGACGAGGCCCGCGGCCTCCCCTCGTATGCCGCGCTGCAGCTGCGCGTCGCCGACGAGGTGCGCGACGCCCGCCGGGCCAACCCCTTTGCGTCCCTGGTCCGCCTCGAGGTCCGGCTGGAGGCCGTGCGATGAGCCCTGCAGCCAAGAAGCCCAAGCCGAAGCAGAATCCGGTGGACGTCTGGGACGCCGAGCGGCTCAGCCGCCGCCGAGCGGTCGAGGCCCTGCGCAGCGGCGTGCCGAACGCGGACGCGGTCACCGCCCTGGGCTCCGGTCAGAGCGCCATCGAGGACCGCTTCAGCGCCCTGCTCGAGCAGGTCGCGGCCGGGAGGGACGGCTCGCGTCCCCGGGCGTCGCTGCTGCTGGGCGGGGGCTTCGGTGAGGGCAAGAGCCACCTGCTGACCCACCTCGGCCACCTGGCCAGGTCGGCCGGCTACGTCGTCTCACCGGTGGTCATCAGCAAGGAGACCCCGCTCTACGACCCGGCCAAGATCCTGCAGGCCGCGGTCGCCTCGGCCACTGCCCCTGATGGTGGCCGAGACGTCGTCGCGGAGGCCGCGGCCGCGCTCGACCCCGACAGCCTCGCCTACGCCGACCTGCTGCGCTGGCTGCGCGGCCCCGGTCGCGACCTCAACGAGCGCTTCGAGGCCACGCTCCTGCTGCACCAGAGGCTCGGTACCGACGCGGCCGGCGGCGACGAGGAGTTCGTCGACTCCATCGTGCGGTTCTGGTCAGGCGACCCGCTGCCGGTGCCCGACGTCCGGCGCCAGCTCAAGGCCATCGGCGAGGGCAACACCTTCACCTTCTCGCCCGTGCGAGCGCGCGAGCTCGCCCGGCAGCGGCTGCGCTTCCTGCCGCGGCTGCTGCGTGCTGCCGGTCGGCCAGGGTGGGTCATCCTGCTCGACGAGGTCGAGCTCATGGGTCGATACTCCCTGCTGCAACGCGGCCGGGCCTATGCCGAGCTGGCCCGGTGGCTCGACGGCGAGCGCGACGACACCGGCGAGCCGGTCGTCGTGGTCGGGGCGATGACCGACGACTTCGAGGCCGCGGTGCTGATCGGCAAGAACGACCGTGAGGTGCTCCCGACTCGACTGCGCGGCAAGCAGACCGACGAGTACGCCGAGATGGCCTCGCTCGCCGAGGCCGGCATGCGGCACATCGAGCGTGACCTCGTGCGGCTGGTGCCGCCAGACACGGCGGAGCTCGACCGGGCCTACTCCACCCTCAAGAGGCTGCACGGCGCGGCCTACGGGTGGAAGCCGACCGAGGTCGCCGGTCTCGAGCGGCTCGGCGCCACGCGGATGCGGCAGTACGTGCGGGCGTGGATCAACGAGTGGGACCTTGTGCGGATGGATCCGTCCTTCGTGCCGGCCACCGAGGTTGTCGACGTGCCATCGGACTACGACGAGATGCCCGAGGGTGACGCGTCGGCAGAGTGACGTCACCGCGACCAACCACCACACAAGGAGAGAGACGTTGATCTTCATCACCGCGAAGTTCCCCGTGAAGCCCGAGCACGCCGATGCGTGGCCGGAGCTGTCACGCGAGTTCACCGACGCCTGCAACGCAGAGCAGGGGTGCCTGTTCTTCCAGTGGGCCCGTTCGTTGGCTGACCCGAACGAGTACGTGCTCATCGAGGCGTTCGCTGACGACGCGGCCGGCGGGGCGCACGTGCAGTCGGCACACTTCATCAAGGCGACGCAGCAGCTGCCGCAGTACCTGTCGCGGACCCCGGACATCATCAACACGACGGTCGACGGGTGGTCGGCGCTGGGGGAGATGGCGGTCGAGTAGCGTCCGTCTTGCGACCGCTGCGGGCGGGAACCCTCTCAGGTCGTCAGGACGGGTCTGCCCCGGCGGTGTCAGCGGGGAAGGCGGCGCCTCAGCGACCGCTCGCCCGGCCGTCCCGCAGCAGCAGCCGCTGCCCCGGCCGCAGCTGCCCGCACCGGTCGACGTCGACGTCGTCGACGTAGCCGATCACCGGGTAGCCGCCCGTTACCGGGTGATCGGCGAGGAAGAGCACGGGCTGGCCGGACGCGGGCACCTGCAGGGCCCCGCGCACCATCCCCTCGCTGGGCAGCTCGCCCTCACGACCGCGCACGAGCGCCTGCCCCTCGAGCCGCAGCCCCACCCGGTTGCTGTCGGAGGTCACGCCCCACGGCTGCCCGAGCAGCGAGGCCCACGCTTCGTCGGAGAACCAGTCGCGCCGCGGGCCCGGGGTCACCCGCACCGCCAGGTCACCCGACTCCGGGTCGAGTGCCGGAGCCAGGTCGACGCCGGGGTGCGGCAGCTCGGAGAAACCCACGGACAGAACGAGACCCGGCGTCACCACGGGTGGCCCCAGCCCGCTGAGCACGTCGGTCGCCCGCGACCCCAGCACCGGCTCGACGTCGAAGCCGCCCCGCACGGCGACGTAGGTGCGCAGCCCACTGGCCGGTGGCCCGAGCCTCAGCACCTGCCCCGCCCGCAGGAGCAGGGGTGCGTTGTGCGCCGTGCCGCCCGCGCACCGGGCACCGGTCGTCACGACGACGACATCGACGTCGGCCCGCAGCGCAAGGCCCCCATACGTTACCTCGAGCGCAGCAGCGTTGGCAGCGTTGCCAACCAGCCGGTTGGCCAGACGGCATGACGCCCTGTCGCAGGCGCCCGATCGACCGACACCGAGCGCGGCCCGGCCCGACCGGCCGGCGTCCTGCACGGTCGTCAGCGGGCCGGTCTCGAGCACCGTCACCGTCACCGTCGCAGGCGGCGTCATGACGACGCCTGCTCGTCGACGAAGCGCACTCGCACCCCGGGGCGCAGGATCGCCGGCTCCGACCGGGTGGGGTCGAACATCGTCAGCGACGTGCGCCCGAGCAGCTGCCAGCCGCCGGGCGACTCGCGCGGGTAGACCCCGCTGAACTCTCCCGCCAGCGCCACCGCTCCGGCCGGCACCTTGGTGCGAGGGGTCGCCCGGCGTGGCACCGGCGCCATCGACACCGTCCACGACGACGACGTCAGATAGCCGAAGCCCGGTATGAAGCCGCAGAAGGCGACGGTCCACTCAACCGACGTGTGGCGTCGGACGAGGTCAGCAGCGTTGCTGCCCAACAGGTCTGCAGTCTCGGCGAGGTCCTCCCCGTCGTAGGTCACCGGGATCTCGACGAGCTCGCCGTGGTTGCGCTGGTCGGCACGCGGGCTCGCCGTCCGCACCGCCCGCTCCACCTCGGCGAGCGACGTGGCGCCCGGGTCGGTGACCAGCAGCAGGGTGCGGGCGGCCGGCACGAGTTCGACGACACCCGGGGGCGGGTCGTCGACGAGCGCGGCATACAGCGCCATGACCTCGTCGAGGTCGTCGACCTCGACGAGGAGGGCCGTCGAGCCGCTGGGCAGGACGCGCATCAGGGCGCGAACGAGGTGACGGTGACACCGGACGCGTGCAGGGCGGCCTTGACGCGGTGAGCGATCTCGACCGCACCGGCGGTGTCGCCGTGCACGCAGATCGAGTCCGCGGCCAGCTGGAGCGAGCCACCGTCGACGTCGGTGATCGGCTGACCGGTGGCGATGGCCACGCAGCGTCGGGCGATCTCGTCGGGGTCGGTCAGCACCGCCCCCGGGAGCCGCCGCGACACCAGGGTGCCCTCGGGGGTGTAGGCGCGGTCGGCGAAGGCCTCGCACACCGTCGTCAGCCCGGCCTCCTGCGCCGCCCCCAACCACACCGACCCCGGGAGGCCGAGGACCGGGAGGCTCGGGTCGAGGTCGACGATCGCGGCGACGACGGCCGCCGCCTGCTCCTCGTGGTGCACGATCGCGTTGTAGAGCGCGCCGTGCGGCTTGACGTAGGCCACCCGCGCCCCGGCGATGCGGGCGAACGCCTGCAGCGCGCCCACCTGGTAGACCACGTCCTGGGTCAGGGCCGCCGGCTCGATGTCGATGAAGCGGCGGCCGAAGCCGAGCAGGTCGTGATAGCCGACCTGCGCACCGATCGCCACCCCACGCGAGGCTGCCCGGTCGCAGACGGCCCGCATGATCGACGCGTCGCCGGCGTGGAACCCGCACGCGACGTTGGCGCTCGTGACCACCTCGAGCAGGGCCTCGTCGTCGCCGAGCTGCCACTGGCCGAAGCCCTCGCCGAGGTCGCTGTTGAGGTCGATCGTCGTCGTCGCGGTCATCAGAACAGCGCCTTGATGCCGGTCAGCGAGTTCCACCCGAGATAGATGGTCACGACCCAGGCGATCGCGCCGATGACGATGAGCCACACGGGGTAACGGTAGCCGCCCATCAGGTCGCGCCGCCGGGCGGCGATCCACAGCAGGATCCCGAGCCCGAAGGGCAGGATGAGACCGTTGAAGGCGCCGGCGAAGACAAGCAGCTTGACCGGGGTCGTGGCCGCGATCAGGAAGACGGTGGTCGAGACCACGATGAACCCGCAGACCACCCACCGCTCGTAGCGCGTCACCCACGGCCCCATCACCTTCAGGAACGACGTCGAGGTGTAGGAAGCGCCGACCACCGAGGTGACGGCCGCCGACCACATGATGACGCCGAAGACGACCTTGCCGCCCTCGCCGAGGGCCTGCGAGAAGGCGTCGGCGGCCGGGTTGAGCTTGTCGAGCGGCGCGCCACCGGAGACCACGCCGAGCACGGCGAGGAAGAGCAGCACCCGCATCACCGCCGTGATGGCCACGCCGGTGATCGAGCTCCTGGTGATCTGCTTGACGTAGCGCTCGCCCTGGATCCCGTTGTCCACCAACCGGTGCGCACCGGCATACACGATGTAGCCGCCGACGGTGCCGCCGATGAGGGTGGTGATCACGAGGAAGCTCGCGGTGTCGGGGGAGACGGTCTGGCGCAGCGCCTCACCGAGCGGGGGCTGAGTCTTGATCGCGACGAACGTCGTCAGCGCGATCATGACGGCGCCGAGCAGCACGACGACGCGGTCCATGGCGACCCCGGCCCGGCGGACCAGGAAGATGGCGATGGCGACGAGGGCCGACAGGCCTCCACCGATGCGCACGTCGAGACCGAAGATGGCGTTGAGCCCGAGCGACGTCCCCGCGATGTTGCCGATGTTGAAGACGAGGCCGCCGAGCACGTCGAGGGCCGAGAGGGCGTAGCCGGCACCGGGCACCACACTGTTGGCGAGGTCCTGGGCACGGCGGCCGGAGACGCCGATGACCCGCCAGACGTTGAGCTGGATGGCGACGTCGAAGAGGATCGAGACGGCGATGGCGAAGGCGAAGGCGGCCTTCATCGAGTCGGTGAACGTCACGGTCTGGGTGATGAACCCCGGGCCGATCGCCGACGTGGCCATGAGGAACATGGCTCCGAGGAACTTGCTGCGCCCACTGAGGGGGGCGCCTGCTGGGAGGTCCGACGAGCTGGGCGACATGTGCGCTCCAAAGGGGGTCGACGAGGCCGCATGATCCGATGTCTCGGGGGCCTTGGATCACCTCAAGGTAGCGATCGTTCAACAATCCCACAAGAGTTTCGTAGGACGATCTGTTGAGGTCTGAGCCGGCACGAGGGATCATGGGTGGCATGTCGACCTCCCACCACCGCGCCCCGGATGCCGCTGAGCCGACCCCCTCGCCCGCGTGGGTGCAGAGGGTCGCTCGCGACGTCGGGGCCCTCGAGCGCAGCAGCACGGCCGAGAGAGTGGCCGACGTGCTGCGGCGCCGGATCACCGAGGGTGACCTCGCGCCGCGCGCGCACCTGCCCGAGGAGCAGCTGATCGCGGCGCTCAGGGTCTCGCGCAACACCTTGCGCGAGGCCTTCCGGATGCTGTCGCACGAGGGGCTGCTGGTGCACGAGCTGCACCGGGGCGTGTTCGTCCGCGAGGTCGACGAGGCCGACCTGCGCGACCTCTACCGGCTGCGGCTGATGATCGAGTGCGGCGTCATCCGGTCGCTCGCGCAGGGTGCGCCGGGTGACCTGGGCGCGCTGCACACCGATCTTTCGCTGGCGGTCTCGGCGTCGTCGCGTGGCGACTGGGTCGCGGTCGGCACGGCCAACATGGCGTTCCACCACGACCTCGTCGCGCTCGCGAAGAGCCCCCGCACCGATCAGACGATGCAGCGGCTGCTGGCCGAGGTGCGCCTGGCCTTCCACGCGGCCGCGAGCCCGGAGCGGTTGCACGGCAAGTACGTCGACCGCAACCGAGAGCTGCTCGACCTGCTGGTGGCGGGGGAGTACGAGCCCGCCGCCCACCTGCTCGAGGACTACCTGCGTGACTCGCTCGCCGAGCTGCTCGACGCACTGACGGAGCAAGCATGACCACCGAGGCGACCGAGGCGACGGAGGCATCCGGGTCGTCACCGGCGCAGGCTCGCGGCCGCTACCGTGACGGGCTGTCGGTGCCGACCTCGGGCTGGGCGCCAGGGTTCACTCAGGCCAATCTCGTTGTGCTGCCCAAGGACTGGGCCTTCGACATGCTGCTCTTCGGTCAGCGCAACCCGCGGCCGGTGCCGCTGCTCGACGTCACCGAGCCGGGCACGACCGAGACCGTCCTGGCGCCTGGAGCCGACCTGCGCACCGACCTGCCCCGCTACCGGGTCTGGCGTGATGGCCTGCTCGTCGACGAGCCGACCGACGTGGTCGACCTGTGGCGCGACGACCTCGTCAGCTTTCTCATTGGGTGCAGCTTCAGCTTCGAGACGGCGCTGCTCGACGCCGGCGTGCCCGTGCGCAACATCGAGCAGGGACGCAACGTCTCGATGTATCGCACCACCGTCGACTGCCGTCCCGCCGGTCGCCTGTCCGGACCGCTCGTGGTGTCGATGCGGCCGGTGCCCGCGGCGCAGGTCGTGACCGCCGTGCAGGTGACCGGTCGGATGCCGCAGGTGCACGGGGCTCCGGTGCACGTCGGGGCTCCCGAGGTGCTCGGCATCGCCGACCTGGCGACGCCCGACTTCGGTGACGCCGTCGACCTCCAGCCCGGCGACGTGCCGGTCTTCTGGGCCTGTGGGGTGACCCCGCAAGCCGCCCTGATGGCGTCCAGGCCACCGTTTGCCATCACCCACGCGCCGGGCTTCATGTTCGTCAGCGACGTGCCGGACGCGGCCTACCGGCAGCACTGAGCACGGCTCGCGCGCCACCGGATCCGGCCCACGGGCTCATCGCGGGTCGGCGAACCGCGCGAGGTCGGCGAGGCCGCGGGTGTAGCTCGCGACGTCCATGCCACCGAGCAGCAGGTGCTGCACGATGTAGCCCGGCACCGCGCCGAAGAGGGCCTGGGCCACGAGATCGGGGTCGACGGGCAGCTCGGATGCCGATGCCGGTGGGGCCTGCGCGATCCAGGTGCGGGCGAGGTCGGCCATGGCCGTCCGGAGGTCGAGATAGAGCTCCCGCACGCTCTCGAGCAGCGGCGGGTCGCGCAACGCCTCGGCCCAGATGCTGACGACGATGCGGGTGAGGTCGACGTCGTATCGCCTACCCACGTCGAAGGCGGCCTCGAGGAGGCGACCCACCACCTCCTGCGGGCCGGGCGGTGTCTCGCGACCGCGGAAGCCCTCGACGACCTCGGCCACGCTGACCGACACCTCGTCGGCACAGGCCCGGATCAGGTCGGTCTTCGAGGGGAAGTAGCGGTAGACCGTGCCGGCGGAGACGCCCGCCTCCTCGATGACCGTGGCCATGCTCGTGCGGTGGAAGCCCTCGCGCTCGAAGCAGCGCAGGGCGGCGCGGAGCACGAGCTGCCGTCGACCGCCGCGCGGGCTGCGGGCGGCAGCGGCTGCCGAGCGGAGCGCAGGGGGCAGGGAACTGGCGGCCTGGGGTGACGATGGCATGACCCCAGCATGGAATGAACGTTCGTTGTTGACAAGTCGCTGGACTGCTCCCACACTCCCTTCTATGGATAACGAACGTTCCACTTCGATTGGTTGGACTGCTCGGGTCAGGGTCGTCGGCGCCATCGCGGCTGCCGCAGCCCTGGTCGCACTGCTCGTGGTCGCCTTCGCCGGCTCCGGCACCAAGGTCGCGCCACGAGATCTCCCACTGGCGGTCACCGGGGGAGAGCAGGCGGCGGGCGCGGTCTCGGCACGCCTGCAGTCGCAGGTCCCCGGTGGGTTCACCGTCGTCGCCGTGGCCGACACGGCCGGCGCGGAGGCTCTCATCCGCGACCGCGCCGTCTACGGCGCGCTGGTGACGCGGGGGCCTGCCGTGGCAGAGGTGCTCGTCGCGTCGGCCGCCGCCCCGGCCGTCGCGCAGGTGCTGACCGGGCTCGCCGGCCAGCTCGAGGGCGTCGCCGTCCGCGACGTCGTCGCGGCCCCGCGGGACGACCCTCGCGGGGCGGGGTTGGCCGGGGGTGCGCTCCCGATCACCATCGGCGGCATCCTCACCGGGGCGCTCGCCGCCCTGCTCGTCTCCAGGACGTCGGCGAGGGTCGGCGTCGTCGTGACGAGCTCGTTGACGATGGGCGCCGTTCTCGTCGCGGTGCTCCACGGCGTGTTCGGCTCGTTGGTAGGCAACCCCTGGGTCGAATGGGCCGCCGCGTCGTCGGGTGTGGGCGCGATCGGGCTCGTCATCATCGGGGCGTATGCGCTCGGGGGCCGGGCCGCTCTGGTCGGGATCGACCTGGTGCTGATCATGGTCGGCAACCCGTTCTCGGCAGCGACCAGTGCTCCCGAGCTCTTGCCCCAGCCGTGGGGGGCGATCGGGCACTGGATGCCCCTCGGGTCCACTGTCGACCTGCTGCGCGGCATCTCCGGGTTCGGTGGTGCCGGTACGCGTGGTCCGTGGCTGGCCCTGGCCGCGTGGGCGGGTCTCGGCGCAATGCTTTTCGGTGTGGCGGGGATCCGTCGCGTCCGCGATCCCGCTCTGGGTGCCGCCGCAGTCGAGGGGCGCGCCTTGCCGCTGGATGCTCCCGTTGCACCGTGACCACCGGGCTGGGTTGAGTCGGCCAGTGGTCGAGGACGTCCACCGGGCGGTGCGGGTGTCAGCCGGCCGCCGCCGCAAGCAGCTCGCCGGTGCGCGTCAGGTGCTCGCGCATCGCGGACTCGGCGGCGGCTCCGTCGCGGGCCAGGACCGCCCGCACGACCGGCTCGTGCTCCGCGCCGACCTCGCGCAGCGACCGCCCGGTCGTGGTGGTCGGCGCGCTGAGCAGGACGATGGCGGCGCGCAGCTGCTCGACGATGACCGCGGCGCGCGCGTTGCCGGCCCCCCGCAGGATGAGGTCGTGCACCGCGCGATCAGCGCGCCAGAAGGCTGGCTCGTCGCCACACGCAGCGGCAGCGGCGAGGTCGTCGTATGCCGCGCCGACGGCGGCCACCGCGTCGTCGTGGGCGCGCTCGCAGAGCCGGCGGGCGGCGGCGGGCTCGAGCGCGAGGCGGACCTCGAAGATCTCCTCCACGTCGTGCGCCGTGGGTCGCACGACGTGGAAGCCGCGGTTGCGCACGATGGTGACCAGGCCGGCGTCGCCGAGGCGCACGAGGGCCTCGCGAGCGGGACTCCGCGAGACGCCCAGCTCCTCGGCGAGACGGTAGACGGAGTAGGTGGTGCCCGGGACGAGCAGCCCGCGGGCCACCCCGTCTCGGACCGCTGCGGCGACCCCGTCGGCCAGGGACGGCGCCTGCGCCGGCAGCTGGAGGCCGAGACGGACGGAGTCACTGGTCATGAGTAACATGTTACTCATGACGGACCTCGCCACCCCCACGCTGCGTCCCGGGGCGAGCGCCTCCGCAGACGTCGTCGCAGCCCTGCGGGCCCACGGGCTCGAGGCACACGACGACGCCGGGACGCGCGCGATGTACTCCACCGACGCCTCGCTCTACCGCATCCCTCCGCTGGTCGTCGTGCGCCCGCGTGACATCGACGAGGTAGTGGCCACCCTCGCGGTCGCGCGGGAGACGGGCACGCCGCTGACGTCGCGTGGCGCCGGCACCTCCGTGGCAGGCAACGCGGTCGGCCCGGGCATCGTGGTCGACTTCTCCCGACACCTCGGCCGGGTGCTGTCCCTCGACCCGGGGGCGCGCACGGCGGTCGTGCAGCCGGGCGTGGTCCACGCCGTCCTGCAGAAGCAGGCCATGCAGCACGGCCTGCGCTTCGGTCCTGACCCCTCGACCCACCCGCGGTGCACGATCGGCGGAATGGTCGGCAACAACGCCTGCGGGTCGCACTCCCTCGCCTACGGCCGCACCGACGACAACGTCGCCGGCCTGCGGCTGCTGACCGCCGCAGGACAGACCCTGCACACCGGCTACGACGCCGCCGGTGTGCCCTTCGCGCGCGGCGCCGACGGCGTCGTGGTCGCCGCCCGCGAGGCGGTGGCTCCCTACCTTGCCACGGCCCGCACCGAGCTCGGCCGCTTCGGTCGTCAGGTCTCGGGCTACGCCTCGCACCACCTGCTGCCCGAGCGTTTCGACCTGACCAAGGCGCTCGTCGGGTCGGAGGGCACCCTCGGCGTGCTCACCGAGGTGACGGTGCGGCTCGTGACCGACCCGCCGCTCCGCGTCGTCGTCGCGATCGGCTTCCCGACCATCGTCGCCGCCGGCGAGGCCGCGCCCGCGGTCGTCGCGCACGGGCCGACGTCCTGCGAGGGGCTCGACCGCCGGCTGGTCAACGTGCTGCTCGCGCAGCGCGGCGCAGGTGCCGTCCCGCCGCTGCCCCGCGGGGAGGCGTGGCTCTTCGTCGAGATGGCGGGCAACGAGCGTGGCGAGCTGCTCGACCGGGCCCAGCGGCTGGCCGGTGCCGGGCTCGGGATCGAGTCCCTCGTGGTCGAGGACCCTGCGACGCAGGCGCGGTTGTGGCGTATCCGCGAGGACGGTGCCGGTCTCGCCGGGCGCGCCCCGTCCGGCCGGCCCGCGTGGCCCGGGTGGGAGGACGCCGCGGTGCCACCCGAGATGCTGGGCGCCTACCTCGCCGACTTCGACGCGCTGGTCTCGTCCTACGACATGACCTCGGCGCCCTACGGGCACTTCGGCGACGGGTGCCTACACGTGCGGCTCGACTACCCCCTCGACCGGCCCGACGGGACGAAGGTGCTGCGCGCGTTCCTCACCGACGCGGCCGACCTGGTCGGCCGCTACGGCGGCTCGCTGTCGGGGGAGCACGGCGACGGACGGGCCCGCAGTGAGCTGCTCCCGAGGATGTACTCCCCGGACGCGATCGCGCTCTTCGGGGCCGTCAAGCGGGCGTTCGACCCCGACCACCTGCTCAACCCGGGGGTGCTGGTCGACCCGGACGCGGTCGACGCCCATGTGCGCCTCGACGGTGTGAAGCCATTGCGCAGCAACGGTGCTCGTGCACTCGGCTTCGCCTACCCGCACGACGGGGGCGACCTGGCTCAGGCCGTGCACCGGTGCACCGGCGTCGGCAAGTGCCGCGCCGACAACGCCGGCTCCAACGGGGTCATGTGCCCGTCCTACCTCGCAACGCGGGAGGAGAAGGACTCGACCCGCGGGCGTGCACGGGTGCTGCAGGACGTCGTGCGCGGCGACCTGTCGTGGCGCGACGACGCCGTGCACGACGCCCTCGACCTGTGCCTGTCGTGCAAGGGCTGCGCCTCCGACTGCCCCACCGGCGTCGACATGGCGACCTACAAGGCGGAGGTGCTGAACCAGACCTACCGGCGCCGGCTGCGGCCGCGGTCGCACTACGCCCTCGGGTGGCTGCCGCGCTGGGCGCGACTCGTGGGGCGCGTGCCGGGCCTCGCCGCCGTCGCCAACGCGTCGCTGCGGGCTCCTGGGCTGGGCCGGTTGGCCAAGGCGGGGGCCGGGGTCGACCACCGGCGCTCGGTGCCGGCGTTCGCGGCCACTCCCTTCCATTCCGCCTGGCAGAGCAGCGACAGCGGGGGGGTGCCGGTCGTCCTCTTCGCCGACAGCTTCAGCGATGCCTTCGACCCCGAGGTCGCCGCGGCGACAGTGAGGGTGCTGGAGGGTGCCGGCTACGCGCCGAGGCTGCCCGGCTCGTCGCTCTGCTGCGGGCTCACGTGGATCACCACGGGTCAGCTCGACGGTGCACGTCGTATCCTGGGAAAGACCGTGCGAGAGCTGGCTGCCCATGTGCGACAGGGGATGTCGATCGTGGGGATCGAGCCTTCGTGCACCGCGGTGCTGCGCTCCGACGCGGTCGAGCTCTTCGCCGGCACGCCCCTGGAGGCCGACGCCCGGCTCGTGGCCGACGCGACCCGCACCCTCGCCGAGCTGCTGACCCAGACCGAGGGCTGGGAGCCCCCGCAGCTGGCGGGGACGAGCGTCATCGCCCAGCCCCACTGCCACCACCACGCGGTGCTGGGCTGGGCTGCCGACGAGGCGCTGCTGCGTCGCACGGGGGTCGCTGTCCGACGGCTGTCCGGGTGCTGCGGTCTGGCCGGCAACTTCGGGGTCGAGCAAGGGCACTACGAGGTGTCCGTCGCCGTCGCACAGCAGCAGCTGCTGCCCGCGCTGGACGCGGACGCGTCGGCGGTCGTGCTGGCCGACGGCTTCTCCTGCCGCACCCAGGTCGCCGACCTGCGCGACCGGCCGTCACTCCACCTCGCGCAGCTCCTGGACCCGGCGCGCACCCAGGACTGACTCGACGCTGCGTCAAGTGGGCCGGAGGGTTTGCAGACGTCAGGCGAGGGTCGCGCGGGTAGTTGGACCTTCGGGGTCAGCGTGCTGCGGCCGTATGAAGGGTCGCGGCCAGCCGGCGTGCGGCAGGCTTGTCGATGCCGACCCGGGTCTCGAACTCCACGTCGTCGACGAGCTCGCAGGCCAGGTCGATGCAGGCGATGGCTAGGGCGAGGTCGTCGTCGGACAGCGATCGAGTGGACAGCGACTGCGTGCGCAACGCTGACCGGAGGGCAAACGCCCTGTCGCGGGGGAAGCCGACCCGATCGAAGAACGCCCCCGGGTCGACGATCTCCAAGGCTTCGGTCACGCAGCTGCGTAGGCTCAGCCAACCCGGCCCAGGGACGATGAGGGTGAGGTCGATGGTGCGCACTGATGGAACCTACTCCTGGTCGTCGAAGTACTCGCGACCCTGCGTGGGTCTGAAGGCGGTGCCCCCGTCGGGATTCTTGGGGTCGATGACCACGAAGGTGTCGTCCTTCCAGTAGTAGGTCTTTCCGGGGTAGGCCGTGCTCGGGCGGGCCTCACCGGTGAGCATCACGTCCTGAACGAGGTCGGCGAACTGCTGCCGTGTCGTGATCTCGGGAAACTCGCCCTTGTCGATCACGTGCTTGGCCCATGCGTGTCCGTCGGCGATCCGTGTGGCGCTCGCCTCGGCGATGCGACCCACCACTGCTGGTGCCGCCGTGGGCAGCACGTCTCGGGTGGCCAGGCCTTCTTTGAGGCCTTTGCCGACGAAGGGGACCATGCCGGCGGCGAGGGTGGTGCCGGCGTCGGTGTGTCGTCCCTCGGTGTAGAGCCAGCTGGCGTTGAGGAGGGTGGCGGTGGCGCCCGCCCAGCCGGGGATGAGGGAGAAGGCGTCGAGGCCGGCGTGAGCGGCGCCTTCGGCGCCGGGGGGTCGAATCGTGGCCTGCCAGAAGGTGCGGGCGTGCGGGGCGTTGCTGAGTGCTCGGACGAGGGCGTCGGCGGCGTCGTCGCCGGCGACCTGGAGGATGGTGCGGGCGCGGGTAAGGGTCTCGATCGCGGCGCGGCGCAGGTGCTCGGCGTCCCAGGCGGCACTCTGCGTGGTGGGGTCGCGGTCGGCGGTCTGGAGCAGGCTGATCCGTTGGCCGATGCTGGTGGTGGTCTCGGTCTCGGTGGGCACCGGGCTGCCGCTCAGGGTCGAGGCGATGAGGTGGCAGGTGTGGAGGTAGGCGTCGTAGAGCGCGGCCGCCTCGGCGGCGAGGCGTCGGGCGGGGGTGAAGGCGTCGGCGTACCGCGTCAGGGCGTTGGCGGCGGTGTCGAAGGCGGCGGCGGCGGTGGCCCAGCGGGTGGGTTCCTGCCCGAGGCGGGTGTGTGCGGCGTCGGAGGCCTGACCGGTCCAGCCGGTGATCTCGACGCGGGCGAGGGTGTGGGCGGTGTCGGTGAGGGTGGTGGCATACGTGGTGAGCGTGTGGGCGAGCTGGTGGGCTTGCCAGGGATAGCCGGGCACGAGGGCCTCGGGGCCGCCGCCGGTGGCCAGGATCTGCTCGTCGGTGCCGGTGATCACCCCTGTGGTCATGGGGCAAGTCAACCGAAGTCGCGGCAGTGGTCCCCGACGTTATCCACAGGGGGGGCCAGCTTCGCGCCGGGCGCCCAGGGCGCGCGACGGCGGGTAGCCTGTCCGCGTGGCCTCGTGCTGACCGTCATCGGAGACGACCGACCCGGACTCGTGCGGGCGGTCTCTGCCCCGGTGGAGAGCCACGGAGGCAGCTGGCACCGCAGTCAGCTGGCCCGGCTGGCGGGCAAGTTCGCCGGCATCGTGCAGGTGAGCGTGCCCGACGACCGGGTCGCCGACCTCGAGCGCGACCTGACCGCTCTCGCGGCCGAGGGTCTGCAGGTCACCGTGGCCCGGACCGACGAGGAGACCCGCGCCCAGCGCGTGTGGCTGCTCCACCTGATCGGCTCCGACCGGCCCGGCATCGTCGCCGAGGTGTCTGGTGCGCTGGCTCGCGCAGGGGTCAGCATCGACGAGCTCGAGACGCAGGTGCGCGACGCGCCGATGGCCGGTGGGGTGCTCTTCGAGGCGAGAGCCCGGCTGTCGGTCTCGCTCGACGTCGACGTCGAGCAGGTGCGCAGCGAGCTCGAGCGGCTGGCCGACGAGCTCCTGGTCGACCTCGATCTCGAGTCGGCGGCAGCGGGCTGACGCCCGGGATGCCGGCCGACTGACGCAGAGGAGCGAGGTCGTATGGGTCTCGACGGCGATGTATCAGGGGGCTCCCTGTGGGCTCCTCTGCCGTGACACCCACCGGTGCCACGTCGCGCCACGCCCCTGATCGGAGCACCCCATCACCATCTCGTCCCGCCGTCGCACTCTCGCCGCTACCGGCCTGCTCGCCACCGCGACCCTCGTGGCTGGCCTGGCCGTGGTGCCCAGTGCCTCCGCTGCCACCAACCCCGGCTCCCTCGGCAAGGGCCTCCCGGCGCTGACCGCGCCAGCACCGCCTGCGACGGCCAAGACGCCGTCGACGGTGCACGCGCTCGTCACCGCCTACACCAAGGTCTCGTCGGCCTCCTTCACCGATGCAGCCGGCCAGGAGAGCTTCGCCAGCGTCGCCTGCCCCCCGGGCACGAAGGTGATCGGTGGCGGCGCGGTCGTCGCCGGCTCTTCCCTGAGCGAGAGCATCAACAGCTCGGCTCCGGCGGTCGACGGCAAGAGCTGGCGCGTCTGGGTCAACAACGCCGGTTCGACCAATGGCACCTTCGTCGTCTTCGCCAACTGCGCTGCGGGCATCGTTCTCTACACGGTCGTCCCCGGCGCCGCGATCCTCAGCGCGGCGGGCGTCCAGACGGCCGCGTCGGTGACCTGCCCCATCGGCACGGTGGCTCTCGGCGGCGGCGGAATCGTGGGCTCCAGCTCCACGGCGGCAAACCTCAACAGCAGCATCCCCACATCCACCGGGTGGCGCGTCGACGCGAACAACGCGACCGCAAGCGACACGACAGTGACGGCCTATATCGTCTGTGGCAAGAAGCCGGGCAAGTACCTCATCGTGGCCGGCACGACCACCCTGCACAACCCCTCGACCCAGGCTTCGTCGACGGCCACCTGTCCCGCCGGCACCGTGCCCTTCGGCGGTGGCCACTTCTCGGGGTCGCACTCGGTCAAGGTCAACCTCAACTCGACAGGACCGCTCGGCACGGGCTGGCGCTCCTACCAGAACAACGGCTCGGACGGCCCTGTCGGGGTGAGCGCCTACGTCGTCTGCGGCAAAGCGGCGTCAGCGGCCTGAACGGTCCTGAGCTGTCCACGAGGGACAGCAAGTACGCATCGAGCGCCAGCGCGCGCATCAGCGGCTGGGCGGTCAGGAGGTGGGCGGGTTGGCCGCCCGCCAGGCGGCCCACACCTCGGGCCGCAGCCGCCCGCGCGCGGGCACCTCGACCCCGGTGCCGCGGGCCCATGCGCGCACCTGCGCGGTCGTCGGCTCACCGTCCCCCGAAGACGCTACCCGACGCGGCTGAGTGAGCAGGGTCGGCTCGGTGCCACCGACAGCGTGGACGAGGACCTGCTCGGTCTCCCACCAGACCCGCACCGCGCCGAGGAAGCGGAAGGTCCACTCCTCGGCGAGCTTCCTGTTGTCGCAGAACACGATCGGCACGTTGGGGTAGCGCACCTGCAGCTCGGCGACCGCGTCGGCCGCCGTCGCCGCCCGCATCCAGGTCTGGGTGAGCAGGGCCGAGTAGCGCTCCTCGACGACCACGGCCGCCCGGGGAAGTGAGGCCAGCTCGCCCATGGCGAAACCCATGCGTCCGCCCGAGATGGTCGAGACCAGGTCGGTCACCGACTTGCGCTCCACCGAGCCCACGAGCTCGCCGTCGACGACGAGCCCGTAGTCACCACAGCGCAACGGGCCCCGCTCCGTGCTCACCTGCTGTCCCGGGAAGCGATACGGGTACTGCTCGTGGCTGTCGACCACGATCTGCAGGTCGGCGAGGCCGGCCGCGCGTGCGGTCGGCAGGGTCACCCGTGGCTTCGACTGCTTGCGTGTCTTCGGTGACTGCCAGAACACCATCTGCCGACCACGGGCCGTCGTGTAGACGATCTGAGAGCGGTGCTCGCGCCCGCGGTCGACCACCAGGTCGATGGCGGCACCCCGCCGCTCGCACGAGCGCACGGCGATCCGCTCGACGACTTCAGGCTCGTCGGGCCACTCCCGCAGGTGGACGGGGTGGCAGTAGAGCGCCTTCTCGCGCGGCCAGGTGCCCGAGGTGCGGAAGACCATCCCGTCACCGAGGGGCAGGCGCATCAGGAAGCCCAGCGACGACTCGGGGTCGGGGTTCCTGGCGATGAGCAGCTCGCGCACCAGCTCATCGTGCCATCGTCAGTCGTCCCGGTGCGTCAGGCGACGACCTTGGCGACCTCGAAGTCCATGACGGGCATGGGCGTATGGAGCCGCCACGTGATGGCGATGGGCCGCTCACCGCGGTGACTGGCGTAGCTGGCTTCCCCGAGGAAGAGGTAGGGCGCGCCGCCACCGAGCTCGGTGACCTTGCTCGGGCGGGCGAAGAGCAGCACGTGCGAGCCCTGCTCGTCATGGTGCAGGTAGCGCTGCCCCGTCGGCGACGCCAGCGTCGTGCCCGACTGCGACTCCCAGTGGAAGAGCTCACGGCTCAGCGCGTAGTCGTGGTACATCGTCGTCGGCGAGTAGTCGGCCTCCGACTTGTGGAGCGTCACGAAGAAGGCGTCGGCGGCCGCCTCGGGGGAGTACATGACGCCCTCGCGCACGCTGTTGGCCTTGCGTCCCTCGAGGCTGACGTAGCCGAGCGCCGCCACGATCTCCTCGCGCGTGTAGCGCCCGTGCACGCGCAGCGGTCGCTCCGCCAGCGCACCCTGCAGGAGGGTGGTCAGTCGCTGCGCCCCGCCGATCCCGAGCCGGATCACCGCCGCAAGGTCCTGCCGCACCGCTTGCTCGTCGCGCAGCGCGGCCAGGCCCGCGGCATACGAGGTGAAGCCGCCACCGTCGGGCCAGAGCGAGAAGAGCAGCATCCGGCCGTAGGCCTGGAGTGCCGCGGGTGCGTCGTCGTACGACGGGGCGTCGTCGTCGAGCCAGGTCAGGTAGGCGGCCGCCCGGCCGGGGTCGTCGACGTGAGCGAGAGCGCGAACTCGTCGCAGCAGCAGGGCTTCTCGCCCTCCGCCTTCAGGCACGACGACCCCGGCCTCACGCCGGAGCCGGGTCCACGACCGGCCGTCGCGCACGACGTCGGCGAGGTCGACCCCCGACTCGTCGAGGAACCGCCCGAGATCGGTGGTGGGGTGCGCCCTCAGCTCGGCCAGGATGCCTGCCCACCGGGTCGTGACCTGCGATCGGATGTTGGCCAGCACGAGGTCCTGGCTCGTGCGGTCGAGCACGATCTGGGTCCCCGCCGGCAGGAAGGGAAAGCCGTGCTGCACGTCGCGCTCGAGCTGCTTGCGGGTGCTGCCCGTCATCGCGCGGAAGCGGCGGTCGAAGCGGAACTCCTGTCGGTGGTGGCCGACGAAGTCGAGCGCCGTCAGCACGGCCTTGCCCTGCGCCCGTCGCAGCCCGCGACCGAGCTGCTGCAGGAAGATGGTCGAGCTCTCGGTCGGCCGCAGGAAGAGCACCGTGGCGATCGACGGCACGTCGATGCCCTCGTTGAAGACGTCGACGGCCATGATGGCCTGCAGCCGACCAGACCGCAGATTATCTACGTGTCGTTCCCTCTCGGCCGACGGGGTGTGGCCCGTGATCGTCGCGGAGCGAATCCCGCTCGTGGTGAAGCGATCCGCCATGAACTGCGCATGCTCGACCGAGACGCAGAAGCAGAGAGCCCTCATCGACTCGAGGTCGGCAACCTTGTCGCGCAACGCCGTCAGCACGATGCGCGCGCGCACGTCGTTGCCCGTGTAGACCTGCGACAGCCCGGTGGCGTCGTAGGACCCCGACGACCAGTCGACCCGGCGCAGGTCGGTGCCGTCGGCAACGGCGAAGTAGTGGAACGGTGTGAGCAGGTCGGCCTTGAGTGCGTCCCACAAGCGCAGCTCGACCGCGACGTGCCCCCCGAAGAGGTCGCGCACGTCGATGCCGTCACCCCGCTCGGGGGTGGCAGTCAGACCCAGCAGCTCGGTGGGACGCAGGTGCTCGAGGAGGCCGCGGTAGGTGCCGGCCTGCGCGTGGTGGAACTCGTCGATGACCACGACGTCGAAGGCGTCGGCGGGGATGGAGCCCAGCCCGTAGGCCGACAGCGACTGCACCGACGCGAAGACGTGCTCCCAGCGCTCGGGTCGCGCGCCGTCGACGTAGAGCTCACCGAAGCCTGCGTCGCCGAGCACCTCTTGGTAGGTGCGCCTCGACTGCGTGAGGATCTCCTTGCGGTGGGCCACGAAGAGCAGCGGCAGCCGGCGCCCGGCTCGCTCGCACAGGTCGCGGTAGTCGAGCGCCGCGACGACGGTCTTGCCCGTGCCGGTCGCGGCGACGACGAGGTTGCGGTGCCGGTCGTGCACGACCCGCTCCACGTCGAGCTGCTCGAGCATCTCGGCCTGGTAGGGGTAGGGACGCACCTGCAGCCCCGACAGGGTCAGGGGCTTGTCCGCGGCGGTGTGCGCCAGCGCGTCGTCGAGCCGGTCACGGTCACGGTCCGGGTGATAGGTCTCGAAGGTGGGGTCGGCCCAGTAGCTGTCGAAGGTCGCGCTGAACTTCGCCAGGATCGACGGTGTCGCGATCGCCGACAGCCTCACGTTCCACTCGACCCCGTCGAGCATCGCGGCGCGCGACAGGTTCGACGACCCGACGTACGCCGTGTCGAAGCCGGTGTCGCGACGGAAGAGCCACGCCTTCGCGTGCAGCCGGGTGCGCTGCGAGTCGTACTGGATCTTGACGCTCGCCCCCAGCTCGCGCACGAGCCGGTCGAGGGCGACCCGCTCGGTCGCTCCCATGTAGGTCGTGGTGATGATGCGCAGCGGCACCCCCCGCGCGGCCAGCAGCCGCAGCTCCGGCTCGATGACCCGCAGGCCGTGCCACTTGACGAAGGCGATGATCGCGTCGACGGAGTCGGCGCTCGGCAGCTCGGCACGGATCTCGGCGCCGACTCCCGGCTCACCCGCGGCGTTGGTCAGCAGCGACGCGTCCGACAGGGGGGTGGCCGGCCGTCGCGTGTCGTAGGCCGCGTGCCCCGGTCTCGCAGGGAGCGCCGCCGACAGCAGCTGGCTGGCCCGTACGACCGTCTCGTCGTCGGAGTCGACCACCGCGAGCACGCGGTTGACCAGCTCGAGGCGCGCGTCCGCGCGCCTGCTGGTGGTGAGGGCGCGGCGGACGACGTCGCGCACGTGGCGGGCGAGCACCTCGGGCTGGTCGGCGTCGTCGACGTCACCCCAGGCCGGCTCGAGGTCGGCCCGGCCCGAGAGGCGGGTCAGCAGCTCGCGGGTCACGAGGCTCTCGTAGAGCCCCTCGATCATCCCCCGGTCGCGCGACGCCATGCCTGGCAGCTAACCACGCCTGCGCCTGTCGGTGGCCTGTGTCATCGTTGTAACCGGTCACTTCGACCTCGAACTCTTGTGTGCGCGATCAACCGATGGGTAGCAGCCGTGACCACCGACCAGACCTCCACCGACGCTCCGGAGTCGACCACGAGCCACCGCGATCCCAAGTGGTGGACCCTCGTGGCCGTCTGCACCGGCATCTTCATGCTGCTGCTCGACGTCACGATCGTCAACGTCGCCCTCCCCGACATCCAGAGCGAGCTGAAGGCGTCACTCTCCGACCTGCAGTGGGTCATCGACGCCTACGCCCTCAGCCTCGCCGCGCTGCTGCTGACGGCCGGGTCGCTCGCCGACCTCTACGGCCGCAGGCGGGTCTTCGCCATCGGCCTGGTGGTCTTCACGGTGGGCTCGATCGCATGCGGTGCGGCGCAGAGCGTCTTCCAGCTGCAGATGGCGCGGGCCTTCCAGGGGATCGGCGGGGCAGCGATGTTCGCCACCGGCCTCGCGCTGCTGGCCAGCGCCTTCCGTGGGAGGGACCGGGGGACGGCGTTCGCGGTCTTCGGTGCCACCACGGGGATCGCGGTCGCGATCGGCCCGGTGCTGGGCGGGGTGCTGACCAGTGGCCTGTCCTGGCGCTGGATCTTCTTTGTCAACATCCCCATCTGCCTGGTCGCCCTGGTCGTCACCACGGGCCGGGTGGAGGAGTCGAAGGACCCGCGCGCCGGACGGCCCGACTGGATCGGGTTCGTCACCTTCTCGGTGGCCCTCGGTGCCTTGGTCGTCGGCCTCATCCAGGCGGGTCAGCGCAGCTGGGGTGACCAGCAGGTCGTCGTGCTCTTCGTCGTGGCCGCCGTACTGCTCGCCGTCTTCGTCGTCAGCCAGGCCCGGCAGGCGCAGCCGATGTTCGACCTGTCACTGCTGCGCAAGCCGACCTTCGACGCCGGGCTGGTGGCGTCCTTCGGCATCTCCGCCTCGATCTTCTCGCTGCTGGCCTACCTCGTGATCTACGTGCAGAACGTGCTCGGCTACTCCGCCGTCGGCGCCGGCGTGCGCCTGCTCTTCCTCTCCGTGGCCTCCTTCTTCACCGCGGCCGTCGCCGGTCGCCTCACCGAGCGGGTGCCGGTGCGGTGGCTGATCGGCCCCGGCTTCCTGCTGCTGGGCGTGGGGCTCGTGCTGCTGCTCGGCATCCGGGAGGACTCGTCATGGACCCACCTGATCCCCGGGCTCGTCGTGTGCGGCCTCGCGATCGGCCTGATCAACCCGCCGCTCGCCTCCACCGCGGTCGGGGTGGTGACGGTGGAGCGCTCGGGCATGGCGAGCGGAGTCAACTCGACCTTCCGGCAGGTGGGTATCGCCACCGGCATCGCGGCGCTGGGCTCGATCTTCAGCCATCAGGTCGCCGACAGCGCCCGACCCGCGCTGGAGGGCAAGGTGCCGGCGCAGGCCCTCGACGGGCTGACCGCGGCGCTCTCCGGCGGTCAGGTGCAGGCCGCGGCCGAGGGAGCGCGGTCAGCAGCGACGGCCCAGGGCGGAGCGTCACTCGGGGCCCAGGCGCACGACCTCGTGCAGGCTGTCGGGACGACGGCAGTCGTCGACTCGCTCAACCACATCATCTTGATCGGCGCGGTGATCGCCTTCGTGTGCGGAGTCGTCAGCCTCGTCTTCATCCGGCAGCAGGACTTCGTGCAGCGTGGGGCCCCGCCCCAGGCGTCGTAGCCCTCTCAGCCGATCGAGACCGGGGTCAGACGGGCCGACCCGGCGACAGCGTCGCGCTGGCGTTGGTCCCGCGACGCGAACTTCCCGTCGTGTGACCCGAGGCGAGGGGCGTCGCCAGGTGCACGGCGTCAGCACCGCGAACGCAGCTCATGGCTCCGACCAACACCGGACGCACCGACGGGGGATCGGGTGACCTGCGGAGACTCGCCTTGCTGGGTGGAGGCCGCTGCCAGTCGGGAAGCCGGGCTTCTCCCTACGACGCCAGCCCGGCCTGACGCGACCAGGCGAACCCCTGCGCTGCTCGTCGCGGGAGGAAGCGGCTGGGGTCCGCTGGGTCGTCCTCCCGAATCTGAGTGAATCCTGACCAAAAGCTGAACGCTCGAATAGGGTTGCAGCACCTGACCTCTTCTGAAGGTCAAGCCAGCGGGGGGGCGCAGGCGCAAGGGTGTCCCCCGAAACCATGAGACGACGGAGACAACGCGTGACCAACACCCCATCAAATCCCCAGAACGCCGCACCCGGCTGGTACCCACAGCCGGACGGTCAGCAACGGTACTGGGACGGTCGGCAGTGGACTGAGCACCTCGCCCCGGGCTCAGTGGGGAACGCGCCTATGGCGCCCATGGCGGCGGTGGGCCCGGTGCCCCTATTACCCTCCGAGGTCCGCTCTCGCAAGTGGTACGCGAAGAAGCGCGTCTTGATACCGGTCGGTGCGATAATTCTGATTGGGGCATTCAGCCAGATCGGGGGAAAGAACGAATCCCCAGCCACTCCGGCCGCGGCGTCTAAGACATCAACCGCCAAGGCAACGTCGGGAGGGTCAAAGGCGGCCCCTGTTGCGCCTTCGGTTGAGGAGACGAAGGACGCCCCCAAGATCGGATCGCCGGTCCGCGACGGAAAATTCGAGTTCGTCGTCACAGGGATCAAGTGCGGGATCGCCAAGGTGGGGAACCAGTACCTGAACAAGGCCGCGCAGGGCCAGTTCTGTGCTGTCTCAATGACCGTGAAGAATATCGGTGACGAGGCGCAGAGTATCTTTGCCAACGCGCAGGTCGCCTTCGACGGTGCCGACCACAAGTTCTCAGCTGACTCTGAGGCGGGCATCTACGCGGACGACTCGAAGCTGCTATACCAGGAGATCAACCCAGGCAACAGCGTGAAGGGCAATGTGTACTTCGATGTTCCCCAGGGCACCAAGCTCGCCAAGCTCGAACTGCACGACTCGGCGTTCTCGGGTGGGGTCGAGATCTCGCTCGGCTAGGCGACCCGGCCGCGCCTACGTCCGCGTCGAGGAGGGGTAGAGGCCTCCTCGGCGCGGACACAACGGTGGCGGATGTGACGTCGGCCTCGTCGCGGCATACGGTGCAGGTATGGAGTTTAGATACCTCGGCAACAGCGGGCTCAAGATCTCGGAGATCACCTACGGCAACTGGCTGACCCATGGGTCCCAGGTGGAGAACGACGTCGCGACCCAGTGCGTCCGCGCTGCGCTCGACGCGGGCATCAGCACCTACGACACCGCAGACGTCTACGCCAACACGAAGGCGGAGACGGTGCTCGGCGAGGCGCTGAAGGGCGAGCGGCGCGAGAGCCTCGAGATCTTCACCAAGGTCTACTGGCCCACCGGCCCGGCCGGAAAGAACGACACCGGCCTGTCACGCAAGCACATCATGGAGTCGATCAACGGCTCGCTCGAGCGGCTGCAGACCGACTACGTCGACCTCTACCAGGCGCACCGCTTCGACACCGAGACCCCGCTCGAGGAGACGATGCAGGCCTTCGCCGACATCGTGCGTCAGGGCAAGGCGCTCTACATCGGCGTCAGCGAGTGGACCGCCGAGCAGATCCGTGACGGTGTCGCACTGGCCAGGCAGCTGGGCTTCCAGCTCATCTCGAGCCAGCCGCAGTACTCCATGCTCTGGCGGGTCATCGAGGACGAGGTCGTCCCCACGTGTGACGAGCTGGGGGTCAGCCAGATCGTCTGGTCACCGATCGCCCAGGGAGTGCTGACCGGGAAGTATCTTCCCGGGCAGAAGGCTCCGGAGGGCTCGCGCGCCGCCGACGAGAAGGGCGGCGCCGACATGATCAAGCGCTTCATGAACGACGACGTGCTCACCCGCGTGCAGGGCCTCAAGCCGATCGCCGACGAGGCCGGCCTGACCATGGCCCAGCTCGCCGTCGCGTGGGTCCTGCAGAATCCCAACGTCGCTGCCGCTCTCGTGGGGGCCTCTCGCCCCGAGCAGGTCGGCGAGAACGTCAAGGCCGCCGGGGTCACGCTCGAGCCGGAGCTGATGAGCAAGATCGACGACGTGCTCGGCGACATCGTGGAGAAGGACCCGGGCAAGACCAGGGAGACCGCGCCCCAGCGCCGCGTGGCGTAAGCGAGCCGGAGCCCCGCGGCGGCGTCCCCTGCACTCCCGACGCCGCCCGGGCGCTCCGGCGGTGACCACCCTGCCCGCAGTCACAGGTGCGGCACAGGTGCGCCGTACCGGTCTCGATCATGGAGGGAGTGTGGTGAGCACGTGAAAACCCCGACCACCCCCCGGCGTCGCCTCGGCGTCCTCGCTGCCGCCACTGCCCTGACGGCCCTTGTCGTCGCCGGGTGCACCGGCTCGCCGTCTCAGCCGACGCCTACGCCCTCCGCGTCGTCGGCGACCGGCGGTGCCACTGCCGCGCCCGGCACCGCCAAGCCGTGGATCGTCGGGTTGATGGACCGCAAGGGCCCGCCCTCGACCGACCTGCTGTCCCACGACGGTAAGCCGCTCGTCAAGGGCTTCGTGATCCAGGTGCTGTGGAAGGACGTGCAGCCCAACGGTCCGGGTGACTTCGTCACGACGAAGATCGATCAGCAGGTCGCCTTCGCCAAGGAGCACAACCTGCCCGTGCGGATGCGGGTCTACGCGGGCTACAACTCCCCGGGCTGGGTGCTGAAGCAGGGGGGCAGCCTGCCGTGGCAGGGGTCAGAGGGCAACGGTGGCCCGAAGTCCTACACCGTCCCCGTCTTCTGGGGGGCGGCGTTCCAGCAGCTCTTCGCGACCTTCGACGCCAAGCTCGCGGCGAGGTACGACCCGGTGCCCGAGGTGCGCGAGGTCGTGGTCGGTCTGTGCACCACCAACTTCGCCGAGCCGTTCATCCGGCAGTTCAACGTCACCAGCAACACGACCCAGGCCAAGGGCAAGGGCTACACCGACGCATCGAACGAGCAGTGCCTGCGCAAGACGATCGACATCGTCAAGGCCGACTGGAAGACCACCAACATGGCGATGGCCTTCAATCCCTACCAGTCGATCAGCTCGACCGGCGCCAACGACAAGACTGCGGCCAGCGCCAGCTCCAGCGTGGTGGTGCCCAAGGAGATCGCGACCTACTGCATCCAGCAGCTGGGGCAGCGCTGCGTCCTGGGAAACAACTCGATGAAGGGCGGCGCCCGCGGCGCCTCCTACAACGCCCTCTACGCCATGATGACCAGCCTCAAGGCTCCCATCTACATCCAGACCGCGACCAACGTGAAGATCAACGACTGGAAGCAGGCGCTCAGCTCGGCCGTGAAGGTCGGGGCGCTGTCGATCGAGCTCCCGGTCGGCTACACCAAGTGGGACCTCGCGACGCTCCAGACCTACAACGCCCAGCTGCAGGCCAACCAGACCAGGCTCTGACCGGCCGGGAGGGCGCCCCGCCTCACCGGGCGGGGGCGCCGCGGTAGCGGGTCTGCATCTCCTCCTCCCGCCGTCGGTAGTCGGCGGCAGTCTCCTCGAGCGTGTCGGCCATGGCCGTGCTGTCACCGACCAGCAGGGAGAGCCCGCGGTCCCACCGGCCGCAGAAGTCGATGAGCACCTGGGTCAGGCGGTCGTGGCCCAGTGACACCGCCTGGGGGAGCCCCTCGACCGCGCCCGCCTGCGCCACCTGGGTCACGGACCGGACCCCCCGCGCCGCCTCTCCGAGCTGCTCGACCACCACGGCGAAGGTCAGCCCGCCTCCCTCTGCATCCCTCATGGAGCCAGCCTAGGCACCGGTGACTCCACCCACCGTTCGTCATCCACAGGGGTCGCCCCGACCTGCCCGAGCACGGGGACGCGGGTCGCAGTAGCCTCCGTGGACGACGCGGGGTGGTCGCTCCTGGGGTGTCTCGGGTGGCAGCCGCTGCGCGGCCCGCCCCGATCGACAAGGATGCGCCCTGTGGCCAGCTTCACCGCGACCAACGAGTCGACCGCCGTGGTCAAGGCCCCGAAGGACGAGATCTGGGCCGCGATCACCGACCCCGAGGTCCTCCCCCGTCTCACACCGTTGATCCAGTCGATCGAGACGCAGGGCGACCTGTGGCGCTGGAGGCTGGCCAGCCTCAGCGTGCTGGGCGTGACGGTCGACCCGTCGTTCACCGAGCGCATGCGGTTCGACCCGTCGAGGCGCATCGACTACCACCACGAGCCCCCCGCCGGGACGCACGAGCGGGCGGGTGCAACCGGGTCCTACGTGCTGGCCGATCACGCGGACGGCACCCACCTGGCCATCACGATCGTGCTGACCGTGGAGCTGCCCCTGCCTCGCTTGTCGGCGCGGGCCGTCGAGGGGGTCATGCGCACCGTCATGCTCCAGACCGGTAACCGCTTTGCCGGCAACCTCGACCGACACCTCGGCATCACCAGCTGACTGCCGTCAGCCGCGCGGTCACTCCGACAGCGTGAGCTCTCCCCACCGGCCCCGGCCTGCCGCGTCGTTGCTCGTGCGGCGGGGGTTGGTCGAGACCAGCGGCGCCAGCTGTCCGCGCTGGGGTCCTGAGGCCACGGCGTCGCTGACGTCGAGGTTGAGGGCGAGCATGCTGCCCGCACGGGGGGTGCCCAGACCCAGGCTCGCCCACGGGAACGACGCCTCCACCGTGTAGCCGTCGGGTCGGGCCACGGCGCGGTAGTCGACCCCGGTCAGGGGTGGACCGGCCACCAGGGAGCCACCGCGCGGCACGTTGCGGGCGAGCACGGCACGGTCGCCGGGCAGCGGAGCGACGATGACGTGGCTGTCGCCGCTCTCGAGGACCGTGGTGGACACCTGCTCGAGCCAGCGCCCGATCTTGAAGCTCGCCCTGTCGCCCTTCCACGCCGCCTCGGGTCGCGCCGGGTCTGCGGTGGTGGCTGTGTGGTCGGTGACTACGACGAACACGTCGAGGTTGCCCCTCGTCCCAGCCCAGCTGCCAGCGGGCGACCGGCGACGCCTGGCCGGTGGACAAGGAGTAGACGACCTGATCGCCGACGGAGACCGGGCCCGTGCCGGGGGCGGCGATATTCCCCGTCGCCGACCCGCTCGTGCTCGTCGCGAGCGAGGGCGTCGACCACGGCTCCTACTTCAGCCACCCGCTGGTGACGGCGGCGTTGCTGCACTGGCTGCCGGGCTGACTCCCGACCCCGGAGCCGTCGATCTCCACCACCGTGTCTCACCCCCGTGCCACGATGCGGTGACGGACGGGCGCACGGCCCGCGGTAGTGGGGGGAGTCCTCGTGGTGGTGCGTTGTCGGCCGCAGGAGCCGCACTTCGAGACCGGGTCTGAGCGGGAGGTGTGGGAGCGGGTGCGGGCCCAGCTGCCGGCCGACTGCGTCCTGCTGTCGAACCTGCGGCTCACCGACGCGAAGAAGGACTACGAGGCCGACCTCGTGGTGCTCGCCCCCGGCTTCGGCATCATCGTCATCGAGGTGAAAGGAGGCTCGGTCAAGGTCGACGACGAGGGACGGTGGTGGGTGCGCCGGGCTGGTCGTGAGGTGCCGAGCGACCCCGTCGGGCAGGCCCGCGACCTCAAGTACGCCCTGCGGGCGCACGTCGAGCGGGACCCGCGCTGGCGCGAGTCGTCGCGCAGCCGGGTGCGGTGGGCGCACGCGGTCGTGTGCCCCTACACCGACCTCGACCCCGGCTTCACCCTCCTGGCCTGCCCCCGTTGGATGGTCTCGGGCCGGGGCGACCTCGACCACCTGGCCGACCGGCTGCTGGCGGTGCCGGCGCAGCAGGAGACGGCCAACCGGGTCCTCGACGCGGACGACGTCGAGCTGGTGCTCGAGATCCTGCAGGGCAGGATGCGCCCCGACCACGACAAGCTGGCCGAGTCGGACGAGCTCGCCGACCGTGCCGACCGGCTGACGCTCGAGCAGGCAGCCCTGCTGGGCGCGACCCGGCTGCTGACCCGGGTCGAGGTGCGCGGCGGCGCGGGCAGCGGCAAGACGGTGCTCGCGGTGACCCAGGCTAAGGACCTCACCCGCGGGCGCGACGGTCGGGCGCCCCAGCGCACGGCCCTGCTGTGCTACTCGCTCGGTCTGTCGCAGTACCTCAAGCGGTGCATGGAAGGCGTGCCGCGCCGCCACCGACCGGCATTCGTCGGCTCCTTCGAGGAGCTGGCCGCATCGTGGGGACTGACCGACGTGCCCGGCCGCGACGGGACGAGCGACTTCTGGGAGCACGAGCTCCCGGCGCGGATGGAGGAGCTGGCGCGCGCCCTGCCCGAGGCCCAGCGCTTCGACGCGGTCGTGGTCGACGAGGCCCAGGACTTCGCCGACCTGTGGTGGCGACCCGTGATGGCCGCCCTACGGGACGAGGAGGTGGGTGGGCTCTACGTCTACTCCGACGAGAACCAGCGCATCTTCCCCCGCTACGGCCGACCGCCGGTGCCCCTCGTGCCCCTCGTGCTCGACCACAATTTGCGCAACACCCGCCAGATCGCGCAGGCCTTCTCGCCCCTCGCCCCCATGAGGATGCGACTGCGCGGTGGCGACGGTGACGAGGTGCAGTTCGTCGCATCCGACCGCGACGGGGCGCTCGACGCGGCCGACGAGCAGGTCGAGCTGCTGCTGGAGCAGTGGCGCCCCCGCGACGTCGCGCTGCTGACGACGGGGTCGCGCCACCCGGTGCAGGGGGAGCGGCAGGAGAGCCTGGGCCAGGTCGGCTACTGGCGGCTCTTCTGGGAGGACGACGACGTCTTCTACGGTCACGTGCTCGGCTGCAAGGGGCTCGAGCGTCGGGTCGTGGTGCTGTGCGTCAACTCGGGCGCCGACACCGAGCGGCTGCGCGAGAAGCTCTACGTCGGGATGTCGCGGGCGACCGACCAGCTGGTCGTCGTCGGCGACCCCGCGGTCGTCCGGGCGGTCGGGGGTGACGAGGTGGCCCGACGGCTGGGCATCGCTACGAGGTGATGACGATCTGCGTGACGTCGCTGACCGTGCGCACCCAGGAGGCGTCGCCGTCGAGGATGAAGGTCGGCTGATGCAAGGCCCGAGCCGTCCTGCGCGAAAGAGAAACCCATCTGCTTCCTGGCCGACAGCTCCTCACCGAGGGTGATGGTGGACGACGCCCCGGACGGGCTCACGACCGTCAGGAGGGTCGAGGTGCGCACGGTGACGGCATACGCGTGACGGCGCAGCGCGGCCATCTGCAGGGTCGAGACCGGGCCACGGCCGAGTCGCACGACCACGTCGCCGCGCAGCGGGGCGGCGACCGGGGTCGGTGACGGGGCCCAGCCGACGGTCACCCTGGTCACGTCGAGCACAGACCTTGCCGTCGTCGCGTCCTGGCTGACGACGAGGTCGGTGCGCACCGAGCCCGTGGCGCCGTCGACCACCGGACAGCGGCGCGAGGGCCGCGACGACCTTCTTGGCCCTTGCACGCACGCCCGACCTTCGACCCCCGGTGGGCGTGGGCCACCGCTGAACGTGACTGAGTCGTACCTTTTAGTCGGGTATACGACTGATCTCGCGAGGATCACCGTTTCGGTGCAGCACCACCTGCCCCCTACCGTGGGTGCATGGCTGAGATCACGATCATCGGTGGACACGGCAAGGTCGCCCTGCGGCTGGCGAGGCTGCTCTCGACGCGTGGCGACACGGTCACCTCCTGGGTGCGCAACCCCGACCACGACGCCGACGTCGAGGCTGCCGGGGCTACGCCTCGCCGCGCCGATCTCGAGGCCATGAGCCTCGACGACATGACCACTGCGCTGGCCGGCGCCGACGCCGTCGTCTGGACGGCGGGAGCCGGGGGTGGCAGCGCCGAGCGCACCTTCGCGGTCGACCGGGACGCCGCCACGAGGGCCGTCGACGCGGCCGTGGCGGCCGGGGTCAGGCGCTTCGTGATGGTGTCCTACTTCTACGCCAAGCCCGACCACGGCGTGCCCCCGGAGAGCGACTTCCACGCCTATGCCGAAGCGAAGTCCGAGGCCGATGACGCCGTGCGTCGCAGTGACCTCGACTGGGTCATCCTCGGCCCCAGCAGCCTGACCGACGACCCGGGCACCGGCAGCATCGAGACGGGAGAAGGCGTCTCGGCCAGCTCGGTCAGCCGCGACGACGTCGCCGCCGTCGCCGCGCGGGTGCTGGCCCTGCCGACGCTGCGCCGCACCACCATCGACTTCAACACCGGCGACGTACCCATCGCGGAGGCCATCGGCTGACCTCCCCGGGTCAGTCCACCCGCAGGGGCAGGCCCTGCAGCCCACGGATGACGAAGAACGGGCGGTAGGCCGCATCGCCCGCCGGGCGCAGGGCCTCACCGAGCCGGGCCAGGCCCGCCACCGACGCCTCGAGCTCGAGGCGGGCCAGCGGGGCGCCGATGCAGAAGTGCACCCCACCGCCGAAGCCGATGTGCCCCGCGTCGCCCCGACCGATGTCGAAGCGGTCGGGCGCCTCGAAGCGGGCGGGGTCGCGGTTGGCCGACCCGAAGAGCAGGCCGAGGCGCTGCCCGCGCACGAACGTGTGCCCGGCGAGCTCGACCACCTCGTCGCGCACCCACCGCTCGAAGAGCTGGAGCGGGGCGTCGTGGCGCACGAGCTCCTCCACCGCCGTGAGCGGGCTGACCTCGCCGGAGCGGACCCTGGCCCACTGGTCGGGGTGCGCCAGGGCGGTGCGCATGCCGTTGCCGAGGGTGTTGACCGTGGCCTCGTGGCCCGCGTTGAGCAGCACGATCACCGTCGAGACGATCTCGTCGCTGGTCAGGTGCTCACCCGAGTCGGCGGCCGCCAGCAGGGCGCTGACGACGTCGTCGCGCGGCTCGCCGCGGCGGGCCTCGATGAGGCGCTCCACGTGCTCGATGAACTCGTCGGCGGCCCGCTCAGCACGCTCGCGATCGAGCGGTCCGGCATGAAGCTCGTACATCTTGACGATCGCGTGCGACCAGCGCAGGAGGAGGGGGCCGTCCTCAGCGGGCACGCCCAGCCACTGGCAGATGACGTCGATGGAGAACGGCTGGGCGTAGTCGGCGACGAGGTCGAAAACCCCGCCGGTCGTCGCGGCGAGCCTCACGGCGCGGGACAGGTGCCGATCGGCCAGCTCCTCGACCAGGGGGCGGAGAGCGGCCACGGCCCGCGCGGTGAAGACACTGCTCACGAGCCGCCGGATGCGGGTGTGGTCGGGCGGCTCGAGGTTGAGCAGCGACCAGCGCTCGGACTGCTCCCACCGGGGGTGCGGCGCAGGCTGCCCACGGGCGGCACCGGGCGCGTGCCCGTGCTCGACCCGCCCGAGGCCGCGGTGCCGCAGGGCCGCGTGGACGTCGGCGTGGTGAGAGAGCAGGAGCAGCCCCGAGGCGGCATCCGGCACCACGCGGCCCGCGGCCCGCAGCCGGGCGAAGACCGGGTAAGGGTCGGCGACGAACGCGGGGTCGCGGGGGTCGAAACCGAGCTCGAGGGCGTCGACGGTGGTCATGGCGCCAGTATCCCGCCCCGTGCGGTGGCAGTCTCCTGCCCATCCGGATGAGCGACAAATAGCTTATATCGGGCATGATGGGGCAACGAGCCCCCACCGACGACGACGTCGCGTCGTCCTGCCCGAAGGCCCCCCATGCCCCTGATCCCCACGGCCCGACCCCACGCGGGCCCCCCCAGCGAGACGAGCGAGCTGCGCCCGTCGCGACGTCGTACGCCGCTCGCCGCCGCCCTCGTGGCTGCCCTCGCGGCCGTGCTGCTGGCGCCCCAGGCTGCCCTGCCCGCGCGCGCCGCATCGGCGGCGGTGGCGGCGGCGGTGCCGCCCCCCGGGCCGGCGGCGACGGCCACCATCGAGGCCATGGGCGGCTACGTCGCCGACGCCTCCTGCGACGCCGCGACCAAGCCGGGCACCGCCCGGCTCGCCTCCCTGCTCACCGCGACCTGGCCGGGGACGGTCGTCGGCACCGCGCGGGCCTGTGGGACCGACGGGTCGGTGAGCGAGCACTACGACGGGCGGGCCGTCGACTGGATGACCCCGGTGCGCACCCCCGAGGGCGCCGCCCGCGCCGACGCGTTCATCGCGTGGCTCTTCGCCACCGACTCCCAGGGCAACGCCTTCGCCGAGGCCCGCCGTCTGGGGATCATGTACCTCATCTGGAACAACCGGATCTGGGGCGCCTACCGCCCGACCGACGGGTGGCGGCCCTACAGCTCGTGCGCGTCGCACCCCGAGTCGAGCTGGGACACCGCCTGCCACCGCGACCACGTCCACATCTCGTTGACCTGGGAGGGCGGGATGGGCCGCACCTCCTACTGGACCGGCCGCGCGGCCGTCCCCGACTACGGACCCTGCCGGGTGCCCGACCTCACCTGGGCCCCCCCGTATGCCGCCGCCCGTACCACCCCGTGCCCCGGCTACCCCGCGGTCCCGGTCCCCGCAGGGGCCTCGTCGCTGACCGTGCGACTGATCGCCGCCTCGGGCGCCCTGCTGGGGCCGGGCTCGTCCGGCACCCCGGTCGGTGCGGTCAACGAGCTGCTCGGGCTCGGCGCCGGCACGACCTGGACGGGCGACACGACGACCCGGCTGCGGTCCTACCAGGCTGCCCGCAGGCTCCCGCAGACGGGCGTGATGGATGTCGCGACGTGGCGGGCCACCACGGGTGCCGCCGTGCTCGCGGCCTCGGTGCCGACGGGGCACCTCGACCGCGTCGCCGCCGCCGGCACCACCGCGATCTCCGCCTCGGGCTGGGGCGTCGACGGCGAGAGTGACGCCACCCTGGGCGTGCGGGTGACCGTCGACGGCGTCGCCACGACGACGACCGCCAACACCTACCGCCCCGACGTCGCCCGCACCCACCCGGGCCGCAGCCACTACCACGGCTTCTCGGCGACGGTCGCCGCCACCGCGGGGGAGCACCGGGTGTGCGTCGACCTGCTCAACGTCGGTCTGGGGCACGACGTCGCCTTCGGGTGCTCGACCGTCACGGTGGCGACCCCGCTGGCCGCGTTCGTCCTCCGCTCGCGCTCGAAGTCGGTGGTGCGGGTGCTGATCACCCGGTAGGCGGCGGCGGACGCGCCACGAGAGACGCCCGGCCCCGGGGGGGTCGGGCGTCTCGTCGTGCTCCGCGTGCCGGGCGTCCCGGCCTGCGTGTGCTACTGCAGCGGCAGGCGCCTGACGCGGGTGCCGGTCAGGCTGGCCCAGGCGTTCGCGACGGCCGGGGCCACCGCGGGCACGCCGGGCTCACCGACCCCACCGGGGGGCTCGGTGCTGGGCACGATCGTCACCGCGACCCGCGGCATGTCACGCATCCGGACCATCTTGTAGCCGTCGAAGTTCCGCGGCGAGGCCACGCCCTTGTCGAAGGTGATGCGTCCCCACAGGGCGGCGCTGAGCCCGTGGACGATCCCGCCCTCCATCTGGGCGCGCACCGTGTCGGGGTTGACGACCTGGCCGCAGTCGACCGCGCACCAGACCCTCGTCACCGCGATGCGGCCCGGGCTGGGCTGGGTCACCTCGGCGACCTGCGCCACGATGGTGCCGAAGGAGTGGGTGAGGGCGACCCCCCGTGCGGTGCCGGTCGGCGACGACGTCCCCCACCCCGAGGCGTCGGCGACGGTCCGCAGCACGGCCGCGACCCGGGGCTGCGCCTCGAGCAGGGACAGCCGCAGCTCGACCGGGTCGCGTCCCGTCGAGAGCGCGAGCTCGTCGAGGGCCGACTCCACCGCGAAGCAGTTGAGCGAGTTGCCGACCGACCGCCAGAAGCCGACGGGGACCGCCGCCTGGTGGCGGACGTACTCGACGAGCCGGGACGGCACGGCATACGGGAGGTCGACGGCGCCGTCGACGGCCTGAGAGTCGACCGCACCAGCGGGCAGCCAGCCGCGCTGGCCGAGGATGGACGGTGAGACGACTCGTGTCCACACCGCCGTGGGCGCGCCCGTGGCGTCGGCGCCCGCTCGCACGCGGATCTGGGCCATGGGGCGGTACTGGTCGTGGGTGAAGTCCTCCTCGCGGGACCAGGTCACCTTCACGGGGGCGCCGACGGCCCGGGAGGCACGCACGGCGTGGGCGATGAAGTCGGTCTCGAACTTGCGGCCCAGCCCGCCGCCCAGCATGGTCGAGTGGACGATCACCCGGTCGGGCGTGAGTCCGCAGATCGCCGCGGCCGCGGCCGCCGCGAGCCCTGGCGCCTGGGTCGGGGCCCACAGCTCGCAGCCGCTCGCGGTGACGCTCGCGGTGCACGCCAGCGGCTCCATCGCTGCGTGCGCGAGGTAGGGCAGGTCGTAGGTGGCGTCGACGTGTCGGGTCGCACGGCCGAGGGCGTCGCCCACCGACCCCGCGGTGTCGGCGACCTGAGCCGTCCCGGTGGCCATCAGCGTGGCGGCCTGGGCGGCGATCGTCGACGACGTCGACGACGTCGTGGTGGCGGGGGCGTTCCAGGTGGCCTTGAGGGAGCGGGCGGCGACCATGGCGTCCCACGTGGTGCGGGCGACGACGACGACCGCGTCGCCGGCGTCGACGACGGCCAGGGCCCTGGCCGGCGTGGGGCCGGTCGACCTGACCGTCCCGCCCACCATCGGGCTGTGGCGCACGGTGGCGTGCAGCATCCCCGGCACCCTGACGTCGATGCCGTAGACGGCGGCCCCACGCACCTTGTCGGGGATGTCGACCCGCGGGACGGGGTGGCCCACGATCCGCAGCGCGTCGTCAGGGGTCAGGGCCGGGTCCTGCGGCACGGGCTGGGTGGCGGCTGCAGCCGCGAGCTGGCCGTAGGTGGCCGACGAGGAGGTGCCGGTCACCGAGACGACACCGCCGGAGGCAACGCACCGCGAGATGTCGACACCGAAGCGGGCGGCGGCAGCAGCACGCAGCATGTCGCGCGCCGCCGCGCCCGCGAGCCGCAGGGCGCTGTGGTAGCCCCGGATGCTCATGCTGCCGCCGGTGAGCTGGCTGCCGGTCGCCGGGTTGGCGTAGGCCCGGTCGGCGGGTGCGGCTTCGGCGCGCACGGACGTCCAGTCGACCATCAGGTCCTCGGCGACCAGCTGGGCGAGGCTGGTGTGCACGCCCTGACCCATCTCGGCCGCGCCCACGAGGATCGTGACCGACTCGTCGGCGCCGATGCGCACCCACGTGGTCACCGGGGTCAGCGAGGTGACCGCGTTGACCGAGGCGCGGGCGGGGGCCGAGGCGGTGACGACAGCGCGCCGGTCCGCGGCTGCTGCGGGGGTGGCGAACCCGACGGCGAAACCGCCGGCCACGCCGACCGCGGTGAGGAAGCCCCGGCGGGAGAGTGCTCCGCCGTCGAGGGGCCGGGTGGGCGCGTCGGTGGTCGCGTCGGTGCTCGTGTCGGTGCTCACTGTCCGGCCGCCCGGTGGATGGCGGCGCGTACCCGCTGGTAGGTGCCGCACACGCAGAGGTTGCGCATGGCGTCGTCGATCTGCGCATCGGTGGGTTTCGGGGTGCGTCTCAGCAGCTCGACGGCGGCGAGGATCATGCCGGACTGGCAGTAGCCGCACTGGGGCACCTGCTCGGCGACCCAGGCTCTCTGCACCGGGTGGTCGCCGGTGGGCGACAGTCCCTCGATGGTGGTGACCTGCTTGCGGCTCACCTGCTTGACCTTGATCTCGCAGCTCTTCTCGGCCTCCCCGTCGAGCAGCACGGTGCAGGCGCCGCAGACCTCGATGCCGCATCCGTACTTGGTGCCGGTGAGGCCGAGGACGTCCCGCAGGGCCCAGAGCAAGGGCATCGACGGGTCGATGTCGAGGGTGTGGGAGACACCGTTGACGGTGACAGTGGTGGGCATGGTGCCGCCTGACGTGAGTGGGGGTAGGGGGGCGGTCGCCCGGCGTGCCCCCACGCCGGGCTCATAAATAGGATTTTACGGATTAATCGGTCCGTCGTCAGTGGGGCGAAGGGACTCCACCACCTGCCGAACGGCTGACGGGCGCCCGTGCCGTCACGGGTGGGGAGGGGGCCTTCTAGGCTCGGGCGGTGACCGCAGCCCCGACCGCCGTGCCCGAGTGGGGCGAGCCCACACCGATCGCGTCCGGCCAGCTCCTGCTGCGCCAGGCTCCGGGCGCCGTCGAGGTGGCCTTCAACCGTCCCGACAAGCACAACTCCTTCACCGAGGAGATGTATGGCGGTCTGCTCGAGCTGTGCGCCGAGGTCGCCGCCGACCCCTCGGTGCGCGTGGTGGTAGTGAGAGGGGTCGGCGGCCGGGCCTTCGCGGCCGGCAACGACATCTCCTCCTTCGCCGGCTTCACACAGGGGTCCGAGGGAGTGGCCTACGAGGCCGGGGTCCGGCGGGTGCTCGATCGCTGGTATGCCCTGCCCCAGCTGACGATCGCCGCCGTCGACGGCATCTGCGTGGGCGGAGGTCTGGCGGTTGCCACCATGTGCGACCTGCGGGTGGCGACGCCCTCGAGCCGCTTCGGCTACCCGATCGCCCGCACCCTCGGCAACGCCCTCTCGGCGCCCTTCGTGCTGCGGTGCGCCGAGGTCTTCGGCGACCCCGTGACCCGCGAGATGATCCTCGCCTCCCGCCTCGTCGGAGCCGACCGCGCGTACGCCGTCGGTGCCCTGCTCGCCGTCGTCTCCCCGGAGGACCTCGACGCCGAGGTCTGGAGCGTCATCGACGGGGTGCGCAGGGCGGCACCCCTGACCATCGCCGCCACCAAGGAGCAGCTGCGCGCCGGAGCCGTGGGATACGACCAGGAAGCCGACGACTCGCGGCTCTCCGCGGTCTACGGCAGCGCCGACTTCCGCGAGGGGGTGCGGGCCTTCCTGGCCAAGGAGCAGCCGGTGTTCGGGGGCTGAGCCGGCGCGCGACCCGGGGCGTGTCGGTGGGGCTCGATAGGTTGGGCGGCACGGGCGCGGGAGGCGGACCCGGCCCGGATCGACAAGTCCAGGAGCGTTGAGGAGAGGGGGGAGTCGTGCCGCTGCACGTGCACATCGGTGACCGGACCGACCGGCTGGCCGACCAGCTCGGCGACCTGCTCGCCGACGTCGGTGACGACCCCTTTGCGAGCGAGCTCGTCGTCGTCCCGGCCAAGGGGGTCGAGCGCTGGCTGAGCCAGCGGTTGTCGCACCGGCTCGGCGCGGGCGCGCGCGGCACCGACGGGGTCTGCGCGGGCGTCGACTTCCGCAGCCCACGCTCCCTGGTGGCAACTCTGACCGGGACCGAGCGCTCCGACCCGTGGGACCCCGAGCGGCTCGTGTGGCCGGTGCTCGCCGCGATCGACGCCTCTCTCGGTGAGCCGTGGTGCCGGGCCCTGGCCTCGCACCTCGGTGAGGGACGGCAGGGTCAGGAGCGCGACCTGCGCCGTGGCCGTCGCTGGTCCGTGGCCCGTCGGCTGGCCGGCCTCCTCGCCGCCTACGCCGTGCAGCGGCCGACGCTGCTGCAGGGGTGGAGCGAGGGACGCGACGACGACGGCGCCGGCGCCCACCTGCCCGACGACCTGCGCTGGCAGGCCCCGCTCTGGCGGGCGGTGCAGGCCCGGGTCGAGGCACCTGCCCCGCACGAGCGCCACGTGCGCACGATCGCCGCGATCGTCGGGGGGAGCCCGCTCGACCTGCCGCACCGGCTCTCGCTCTTCGGCCACACGCGGCTGCCGGTCAGCGAGGTCGAGCTGCTGCGCGCCGTCGGTGAGGTGCGCGAGGTCCACCTCTGGCTGCCGACACCCTCGCCGGCCCTCTGGGAGCGGCTCGGGCCGCACGTGGCGTCGGGCGCCGTCGCGCGCACCGCCGACGAGTCGGCGGTGCTGGTGTCGCACCCGTTGCTTTCGTCGCTCGGGCGCGACACCCGAGAGCTGCGGCGCTCGCTCTCCGTCGTCGAGGGGGGAGGCGGGGTCGGCGGGGGAGGGGTCTCGACGACCGTGCTCGAGCCGTCGTCGTCGCCGGACACCCTCCTCGGATGGCTCCAGGACGACCTGCGGCACGACCGCGAGCCCTCGTCCACGACCCGGTCGGACCGGGTCGTCGTCGCTGGCGACCGGTCGGTCCAGGTGCACGCCGCCCATGGCACGGCGCGCCAGGTCGAGGTGCTGCGCGACGTGCTCGTCGGCCTGCTCGCCGACGACCCGACGCTCGAGCCGCGAGACATCGTCGTCATGTGCCCCGACATCGACACCTACGCCCCGCTCTTCCACGCCGCCTTCGGTCTCGCAGGGGTGCTCGAGCCCGGCGAAGGGGGTCACCCGGCCCACCGGCTGCGGCTGAGGCTCGCCGACCGGGGCACGGCGCTGACCAATCCCTTCCTCGCCCTCGCGGCGGCCGTGCTCGACCTCGCGGCCGGGCGAGCCACCCTCAGCGGGGTCCTCGCCCTCGCCGGGAGCGCCCCGGTGCGCCATCGGTGGGCCCTCGGTGACGACGACCTCGACACGCTGGCCTCGTGGGCCGCTGACTCGGGGGTGCGGTGGGGGCTCACCGCCGCGCTGCGCAGCGACTACGGGCTGTCCACCGTCGGCGACAACACCTGGCGCGCGGGCACCGACCGGCTGCTCACCGGTGTCGCGGTCGCCGAGAGCGGCTCCCTCGTCGCGGGGGTGCTGCCACTCGACGACGTCTCGAGCGCCCAGGTCGAGCTGGTCGGCCGGGCCGCCGAGCTGGTGGACCGCGTCGAGGCCGCCGTCGAGCAGCTGCGCGCGTCCACGGGTCTCGGCGAGTGGCTCGAGGTCCTGCGCGAGGGGGTCCTCGGCCTGGGCTCCGCCGCACCTCAGGATGCCTGGCAGGTCGCGCAGTTCGAGCGCGAGCTGAGCGCGGTGCTCGACGCCGGCACCGGTGGGCCGGGGGCCGACGAGCCGCAGCTGGCCCTCAGCGACCTCCGGGCCCTGCTCGACGACCGGACCGGCGCCCGCCCCACCCGGGCGAGCTTCCGCACGGGGTCCCTCACGGTCTGCACCATGGTGCCGATGCGTTCGGTGCCGCATCGCGTCGTCGCCCTCGTCGGTCTCGACGACGGGTTCTTCCCCCGCGCGACGGGCACGGACGGCGACGACGTGCTGGCCCGCTCACCGTTGACCGGTGAGCGCGACGCCCGCAGCGAGGACCGGCAGCTCATGCTCGACGCCGTCCTCGCCGCCACCGAGGCGCTCGTCGTCACCTACTCCGGAGCCGATGAGGTCAGCGGCCAACCGCGGCCGCCCGCCGTGCCGCTCGGTGAGCTGCTCGACGCCCTCGACACGACCGCGACCACGCCGGACGGCGTGGCCGTGCAGCAGAGGGTCGTCGTGCACCATCCCCTGCAGCCCTACGACCCCCGCGCCCTGACCCCCGGCGGCCTCGTCGGCTCCGCACCCTTCACCTTCGACCGGGCCGCGCTCGCCGGCGCCGAGGTCAGCGCCGTCCTCGCCGCCCAGCAGGCCGGCACGCCCTCGGGCGAGCGTCGAGCGCGCAGGGGCCTGCTCGACCACCGGCTGCCCCCACTGCTCGAGCAGGACGTCACCCTCTCCGACCTGCAGGACGTGCTCGCCCACCCGGCCAGGGCGTTCCTGCGCCAGCGCCTCGACATCGCTGTTCCCCGCGAGGACCACGAGCCCTCGGACGCGATCCCCCTCGAGCTCGACAGCCTGCAGAAGTGGGCGGTGGGCGACCGTCTGCTGAAGCGGCTGCTCGACGGGGCCGACCCCGGCTCGGTCTTCGACGCCGAGCAGCGACGGGGTCAGCTCCCCCCGGGCGACCTGTCCGAGGCTCTCTTCATGGAGGTCGCGGGCCGGTCGGCCGCACTGGCGCAGGGCACCGCCGACATCCGGCTCACCCCATCGCGCAGCCTCGACATCGACGTGACCCTGCCCGACGGGCGACGGCTCACCGGTGTCGTCGCCGGTGCCCGTGGCCACCGCCTCGTGCGGGTCCACTACTCGGCGCTGGCCGCGAAGCACCGACTGGCCTCCTGGCTCGACCTGCTGGCCGTCGCGGTCACCCATCCCGAGCAGCCGTGGACCGTCGCCACCGTCGGGTGGCGCGGAGGGCGGGACCAACGCCCCCAGGCCAGCGAGCTGCGCGCGCCGCAGGACGCCCTCGACGTGCTGGTCGAGCTGGTCGACCTGCGTGACCGCGCGATGCGAGAGCCGCTGCCGATGGCCGTCAAGACCTCCGCGGCCTGGGCCGAGGCCGCCGTCAGACGGCGTCCCGCGGAGTACGGCGCCAGGCGAGAGTGGGAGACCGCGGCTGACGCGATGGTGCCGGGCGAGCAGGACGACGCGGCGCACGTGCTCGTGCACGGGTCACGCTTGCCCTTCGACGACGTCAAGAACGCCGGGGCCGGGGCCGCCGGTCTCGACGAGCGATGGAACGACCAGCCCTCACGACTCGGACGTCTCGCCGTCCGCCTGTGGGAGCCCCTGCTGCGGCACGAGCGGACGTGGTTGCTGTGACGGCCCACCCTCCGCTCGACCTGCCGACCTTCGACATCACCGACGGCCTGCCCACCACGGGCACGACGCTGCTCGAGGCCAGTGCCGGCACCGGCAAGACGTGGACGATCGCCTCGCTCGTCACCCGCTACGTCGCCGACGGGCACTGCCTGCTCGGGCAGATGCTCGTCGTCACCTTCGGTCGGGCGGCCAGCCAGGAGCTGCGCCAGCGGGTGCGCGAGCAGCTCGTCGAGGCCTCGCGGGTGCTGTCCGCGCCCGACCGGCGAGCGCTGTTGCCCGAGGCCCTGCCCCGCGGCATACGGCCGCTGCTGCCTGTCCTGCTCGAGGGTGACGACGAGCAGCTCGACCTGCGGCTGCGCCGTCTGCGCACCGCGCTGGCCGACGTCGACTCCGCCACGATCGCCACGACCCACCAGTTCTGCCACCAGGTGCTCGACGGGCTCGGCATCGCCGGCGACACCGATGCGCATGCCCGCCTGGTCGACGATCTCGACGACCTGCTCGTGGAGGTGGTCGACGACCTCGTCCTCGCCGACCACACGGCGGGTCCCGGTCGTGCTGCGGGTGAACCGGCGGGGGCCCGGTCGCTCACGAGGGGGGAGGCGCTCACCCTCGCCCGTGAGGTCGTCAGCGACCCGCAGGCCCGGCTCGAGCCCGCGCAGGCCGACCCGGCGACCCCCGTCGGAGCGCGCGTCGCGTTCGCCCGGCGGGTGCGCGCCGAGATCGACCGCCGCAAGCGACGGCTCGGGGTGCTCGGCTACGACGACCTGCTCAGCCAGCTTGCCGACGCGCTCGCCGACGAGCAGGCCCCGGCCCGGCAGCGGATGCGCGAGCGATGGCACGTGGTGCTCGTCGACGAGTTCCAGGACACCGACCCGGTGCAGTGGCAGGTGCTCGACCGGGCCTTCAGCGGCCACGCGACGATGGTGCTGATCGGTGACCCGAAGCAGGCGGTCTACGCCTTCCGCGGTGGCGACATCGTCACCTACCTCGCGGCCGCCGACACGGCCTCGCAGTCGCGCACGCTCGGCACCAACCAGCGCAGCGACGCGGCCCTCCTCTCCGGCCTACAGACCGTGCTCAGGGGTGCCGCGCTCGGCGACGGGCGGATCGTGGTCCGCGAGGTCTCCGCCGCCCACGGCGAGAGCCGTCTGCGGGGGGCCCCGTCCGCCGCTCCCTTCCGTCTGCGGATCCTCGACCGCTACTCCATGGGTCTCGACCCCGGCAAGACGGCATCGGTGGCCGAGCTGCGCGAGGAGGTCGCCAAGGACCTCGCGGCCGACGTCGCGACCCTCCTGGCCGCGGGCGCGACCTTCGACGACCGGGCGCTGCTGCCGCGCGATGTCGCGATCCTCTGCCGCACCGCCGCCCAGTGCCGGGTCGTGCAGGCGGCCCTCGAGTCGGTCGGGGTGCGGTGCGTCTACACCGGTGCCGGGTCGGTCTTCCGTCCCGACGCCACCGGTCGCCCCGCCGAGGCGGCGGCGGCCTGGCTCACCCTGCTCGAGGCGATGGAGCAGCCACACCGCAGCAACCGGGTCCGCGCCGCCGCGCTGACGCCGTTCCTCGGCCACACGGTCGACGACCTCGACGCCGAGGGGGAGCAGCTCACCGACCGGGTCGCCGACACCGTGCGTGACTGGGCCGTGCTCCTGCGGGCTCGGGGTGTGGCCGCGGTCCTCGAGGTGGCCTCGGCCCGTGGCGGCCTGGCCTCCCGCGTGCTGGCCCACCCCGGGGGCGAGCGGCTGATGACCGACCTGCGGCACGCGGGCGAAGCGCTCCACACGGCCGTTCGACGCGATGGTCTGGGTCTGCCGGGCCTCATCGGCTGGCTGCGCCAGCAGATGTCCGACGAGCACGTCGCCGTCGCCTCCGAGCGGGCCCGGCGCCTCGACTCCGACGCCTCGGCCGTGCAGGTGATGACCATCCACGTGAGCAAGGGCCTGCAGTTCCCCGTGGTCTACCTGCCGGGCCAGAGCGACCTCTATGCCGGGGGCACCCCCCGCACCCTGCGCTACCACGACGACGACGGCATCCGCTGCCTCGACGTCGGCGGCGACCCGACGCTCGACGTCGTGGAGCGGGTGCGCCGCGAAGAGCTCGCCGAGGAGCTGCGGGTCCTCTACGTCGGCCTGACACGGGCCCAGTCGCAGGTCGTCGCCTGGTGGTTCCCGAGCGCCCGCAACACCACGGCCTCGCCGCTGCACCGGGTGCTCTTCGGCCGAGGACCGGGGGAGGCGCAGGTGCCTGACCAGGCAGCCGTCCCCGACGACCGCACCGTCGTCCTGCGGGCTCGCGAGTGGCAGTCGCTGGGCGGGCCGGTCGTCGAGCCTGCGAGGCCCGGGGTGGCCCCGTCCCCACCGGCAGGGGCAGGCGGCGCGACGCTCGGTGTGCGCACCCTCCAGCGCGACATCGACCACGGGTGGACCCGCACGTCCTACACCGGGCTCACCACGGCGGCCGAGTCGGCCGGTGTGCCGGACCCGCTCGGCCCGACCAGCGAGCCCGAGAGCGTCCCGCGCGACGACGAGCCCGAGATCGTGACCAGACCGGTCGAGCACGAGGAGACGATGCGCTCGCCGATGGCCGACCTACCCGTCGGGGCGACCTTCGGCTCGCTCGTCCACGCCGTGCTCGAGCACGCGGATCCCGCAGCCACCGAGCACGGCGGTGACTGGCGGGCCGAGCTGGCCCACCACGTGCGCGAGCAGCTGGTGCGATGGCCCGTGACCCTCGACCCGGCGGTCCTCGTCGACGCCCTCGTCGCCGTCAACGACACCCCGCTGGGGCCGCTGGCGGCCACGACGCTGCGTCAGGTGAGCAGGGGCGACCGGCTGTGCGAGCTCGACTTCGAGCTCCCGCTCTCGGGTGGTGACGACCGCGACGCCGCGCATACGGCGCAGCCGGTGACGCTGCGGGACCTCGCCCCGCTGATGCGCCGGCACCTCGCCGCCGACGACCCGCTCGCGCCCTACGCCGACGTCGTCGACGACGCGGCCTACGGGCTCGACCTGCGCGGCTACCTCAACGGCTCGCTCGACCTCGTGCTGCGGGTCGGTGGGCGATACCTCGTGGCCGACTACAAGACCAACTGGCTGGGCGACCTCGACGAGGTCGGCCGGGACGCGCCCCGCCTCGATGCGCAGGACTATGCGCCCGATCGGCTGGCGACGGCGATGGGCCACTCGAGCTACCCCCTGCAGGCGCTGCTCTACGCCGTGGTCCTGCACCGCTTCCTGCGGTGGCGGGTCCGCGGCTACGACCCGGCCCACCACCTCGGTGGCGTGCTCTACCTCTACGTGCGGGGCATGTGCGGTCCGCAGACCCCCCTGGTCGACGGACACCCCTGCGGGGTGTTCTCGTGGCGTCCTCCCGTCGCGCTGGTCGAGGGGCTGTCCGACCTGCTCGACGGGGTCGCGCCGGGCCCGGACGGAGAGCTGTCGTGAGCGCCCCCGCGTCCGGGCCGGCGACCGCCGGCGACCCCTTCGACCGTCGACTCGCGCGTCGCGCCACCGGTCTGCTGCGCGCCGCGAACGAGGCCGGTGTGCTCGAGGCGTCCGACGTCCACGTCGCGGCCCGACTCGGCGAGGTGACCGGTGAGCGCCTGGAGGCGGTGCTGCTCGCCGTCGCCCTCGCGGTGCGTGCCGTCCGCCAGGGCTCGGTCTGCGTCGACCTGGGCTCGGTCGACCTCCCGGTCGCCGATCAGGCGCCGGACGCGGACTCGGGGACCGACACGACGCGCCCGGGATCGACGTCGTCCTCCAGGGGTGGCGGGCCCGTCTGGCCCGACCGTGAGGGCTGGACCGACCTCGTCGCCTCCAGTGTCGTCGTGGCCGCCGGGGCGGTCCGGGTGGACGCGGGCCTCGTCTATCTCGAGCGCTACTGGCGCGAGGAGGTGCAGGTCGACGACGACCTGAGCCGTCGCCGTGCCCTCCCGTCCCCGACGGTCGACGCCGCTCGGCTCGGCGCGGCGCTCGACGCGCACTTCCCCGTGGCCGTGTCGCCGCACGAGCCGTCCGGCTCGCCGATGGCGACCGACCCGGCTCAGCCCGGGGCCCCCGACTACCGCGAGCAGCGGGCTGCCGCCGAGCTCGCCGCCCGCCACGGCACCACCGTCATCACCGGCGGCCCCGGCACCGGCAAGACGACGACGGTCGCGCGGCTGCTCGGCACCCTGCTCGACCTCGACGGGCCCCCCGCCGGGTCCCCTGTCGGACCCGTCGACGGACCTCTCGGTGCCACCCGGCCCGGGCGGGCCCCGCGGGTGGCCCTCGCCGCTCCTACGGGCAAGGCGGCCGCCCGGATGACACAGGCGTTGCGCGACGCCGTCGCCCGCCCCGACTTCCCGGCCACCCACCGAGCCGTCCTCGACGGGCTCTCCGCCACGACCCTCCACCGGCTCCTCGGGTGGCGGCCCGGCTCGCACACCCGCTTCAGACACCACGGGGGCAACCCGCTTCCGCACGACGTGGTGGTCGTCGACGAGACGTCGATGGTCTCGCTCACCCTGATGGCTCGCCTGCTCGAGGCGCTGCGGCCACAGGCCCGTCTGGTTCTGGTCGGCGACGCCGACCAGCTCGCCTCGGTCGACGCTGGGGCCGTGCTGCACGATCTCGTCGAGGGGCTCGATGCCCTGACGAGCCTCGGGGGCGAGCCGACCGTGGCTCGGCTCGGGCGATCCCACCGCTACGGCGACGCCATCGGCGACCTCGCGCAGGCCATCCGGCACGGTGATGTCGAAGCGACCCTCGAGGCCCTCGCGGCGTCACCCGCGGCCCGTCTGGTCGAGCCCGGAGCCGCCGACGCCGAGGTGCTCGCCGGCGCGCGACAGCTCGCCCGCGCGGGGCGGGCCGGCGACCCGGTCGCAGCCCTCGTGGCCCTGGAACGGCACCGACTCCTCACAGCGCACCGGGTGGGTGAGTACGGCGTCGCGCACTGGAACCGCCGGGTCGAGCGCTGGCTGCGTGAGGAAGGCCTCGCCGGCCCGCTCGGAGCCGAGCGCACGGCCGGCGAGCCGTTCCTCGTGACGGCCAACGACTACGGCCTGGGCCTGTTCAACGGCGACACCGGCGTCGTCGTCCGCGGCGAGGACGGTCTCCTCGTCGCTCGCGTGGCTGACGGCACCCCGCAGGGGCGGGCGATGGCGGTGAGCCGTCTGGCCGAGGTCGAGACCGCGTATGCCATGACGGTGCACCGCAGCCAGGGCAGCCAGTTCGACGCGGTGACGGTGATCCTGCCGCCTGCCGACTCACCGCTGCTCACCCGCGAGCTGCTCTACACCGCGGTGACGAGGGCCCAGTCACGGGTGACGGTGGTCGGCACCCCGGAGGAGGTGCGAGCGGCGGTCGAGCGCCCGGCCCAACGGGCGAGCGGGTTGGCCCGACGCCTGGCGGGAGGCAGCCGGCTCAGCGGTCGGGAGAGCGGCTGACTACCCTGAGGGGGTGTTGTCCTGGCTCACCGTCGCGGTGCTCGTCGTGGCCGTCCTCTACGGCGTCATCGCTCTCGTCCACGTGCTGCGGGACACCGTGGTCGACGACCGTCTCCTGCTGGCGGCCGCAGCCCTCGAGGTGCTCCTGGTGGCCCAGGTCGTCGTCGGGATCGTGCAGGGCCTGAACACCACGCGCGACTTCGAGGCGCCCGTGTTCTACGCCTACCTGGGCACCCTCCCGCTCGTGCCCCCCTTCGTGACCCTCCTGGCGCTCAAGGACAAGACCCGATGGGCCATGGGCGTCGTCGCCGGCTCGGCCGTCGTGATCGCAGTCTTCCTGGCCCGGCTGACCCAGATGTGGACCCTCCATGGTTGACCCGAACCCCGCTCCCCACCCCGCTGCCTCCGGAGCCGGAGCCGGAGCCGGAGACGCCCGACCCGCGGGTCGCGGCTTCGGCATCGTCCTTGTCGCCCTCTACGCACTCTTTGCGCTCGCGGCCACGGGCAGGGCGTCGTACCAGCTGATCTCGGAGTTCTCCAAGGCCCCGGTGGCCTACCTGCTCTCGGCGCTCGCTGCCGTCATCTACCTCGTGGCCACGGTCGCGCTCGCGCGCGACGACCGCACCTCCCTGCGGGTGGCCAAGGCGGCGATCTCGGTCGAGCTGGTCGGGGTCCTGCTGGTCGGCCTGCTGTCCTACCTCGCGCCCGCGGACTTCCCCGACAAGACCGTGTGGTCGCACTTCGGCTCGGGCTACGGCTACGTGCCGCTCGTGCTCCCCGTCCTCGGCCTGCTCTGGTTGCGGCGGACGCGCCGGAGCTGACCTCGCTCGCGGTACGCGTGACCCCCGCGACGGGCCGCGGCACGAGAGGATGGGTGGGTGAGCGGATACGACCCCTTGGCATCGCACCGCACCGGCGACGGGCCGAGGTTCGACGTGCTCCTCGCGGGCACGGTCTTCCTCGACATCATCTTCACCGGGCTCGCCGCACTGCCCGTGGGGGGGACCGAGGTGTGGGCCGACGGGATGGGCTCCTGCCCGGGAGGCATCGCCAACCTCGCGATCGCTTCCAGCCGGCTCGGGTTGCGCACGTCCCTGGCGGCCACCTTCGGTGACGACGACTACGCCGACTTCTGCTGGCGGACCCTCTCGGAGCAGGAGGGGGTCGACCTCTCCCGCTCGCAGCGGATCGCCGACTGGCACTCGCCGGTGACGGTCTCGATGAGCATCGACCGCGACCGCGGGATGGTCACCCACGGTCACGCACCCCCGATGTCGTCCACCCAGCTGATCGGCCGCCCGCCCCTGACCCGCAGCGTGCTCGTCGACCTCGCCGAGGCCTTCGGCGACGGGTCCGACGACGACGGCCCCTCGTGGGTCGAGATGGCCGCGGACGACGGTGCGCTCGTCTTCGGGGACATCGGCTGGGACGCCACGGGGTCCTGGTCGCCCCGAGTGCTCGACCGGCTCGCCCACTGCCACGCCTTCCTGCCCAACGCCGTCGAGGCGATGGCCTACACCCGGGCCGACACGCCGCACGACGCGCTCTACGACCTCGCCGACCGCGTGCCGCTCGCTGTGGTCACCCTCGGCCCCGGTGGAGCCATCGCGATCGACGGCACCACGGGGGAGGAGGCGTCGGTGCCGGCGCTGCGGGTGCCGGCCCTCGACCCCACCGGCGCCGGTGACGTGTTCGCCGCATCGCTCGTGCTCGGCACCCTGAGCGGCTGGGCCCTGACCGAACGGCTGGCCTTCGCGACCCTGTGCTCGTCGCTCGCCGTGCAGCAGTTCGGTGGTTCGCTCGCGGCACCCGGCTGGGGCGACATCGCCGACTGGTGGCACGGCATCCGGGACGAGCCCGCGACGACGTCGTATGCCGCGGCCGTCCGTCGCCGCTTCGCCTTCCTCGACGGGATCCTGCCCGACGACGCGACCCTCGCGACCGGAGCCGCGGTCCGGCGCGCCGCGGCGACCATCGCGCGTCAGGCCGACGTCGGCGGGCCCTGAGGTATCAGGCGCGTGGGCCGAGGCCTCCTGTCGGGTGACCCCGAGCCAGAGGTGCCCCGTGAACGTCGTCAACCGTCTCGCCAGCGCCACCAGCGCGCCCACCATCCCCCTGCTCAGGGCCCCGGAGTCGTGGCCACCGTGGGTCATCGGTGCCAGCGCGATGGTTGCGCTCGCCCTGCTCGACCTCGTGGGCGCCGTCGCCGCCAAGGAGTGGTCGCGCAGCGGTGACACCAGGCCGCTCCTGACTGGAGTCGTCGCGTTCCTCACCCTCTTTTGGGTCTACGCGTCGGCCCTGCAGTACGCCGAGCTCGCGCTGGTCACCCTCGGCTGGATCGTCGCGCTGCAGGTGGCCCTGCTCGTCGTCGACCACGTGAGGTACGGCGTGCGCCTCCCGACCGGGTCGTGGGTGGCGGTGGCCGTCATCCTCGCGGCTCAGGCCTACCTGCTCCTCGCGCCCAGCTCCACCCCACCCCCTGCCTGACCCCCCTGACCCCCCCTGACCCTCGTCGACTCGACGCAGCGTCGAGTCGACGGGGAGGGGTCAGTGACCGGACTCGGTGTAGCCGCGGCCACCCTCGAGGGCGGCCGCCACGCGGCGGGCGGTGAAGTCGGTGGCGCGCTCGCGCACCTGCTGCGGGTCGAGGAACTGCGCGTCGCGGATCTCGCGCTCCTGCTTGACGATCCGTGTCACCACGTCGCCCGGCTGAACCCCGCCGTCGAAGACGAGGCACAGGGCGTCGTCCCAGCCGCCCCACGGGGGCAGCCAGTCGGTGAGCAGGAGGTCGCCGGCCTCGATCGTCAGGCCGAGCTCCTCCTCGAGCTCACGAGAGACCGCCAGCCGGGGTGACTCGCCCACCTCGACGACCCCACCCGGCAGGTCCCAGTCGCGCTTGTAGGTCAGCTGGCACATCAGCACGCGCCCGGCCTCGTCACGCACGAGCATCTGGGCGATGCCCCGCTTGCGCGGCAGGAAGGAGTTCAGCAGGGTGCGGAAGCTCGTCGGGTCGCTGAGCGGCACGTCGGTGGCAAGGCGACCGAGCAGCACCTGCTCGGTGCTCGCCGGGTCGACCCCCGTGCCCCGGGGCACCCGTTCGACGCCCTCGCGCATCAGCCCCGACCGGGTCGCCACCCGCAGGGCGGGCGCGTTGCCGGTGCCGACCCTGGCCCTGACCCTCACCAGGCCGAGCCCGCCCTGGCCTTCGTGCGTCAGCGCCCAGTCGACGAGCAGGCGCACGGCCCGGCTGCCGAAGCCGCGCCCACGGTGCGGCTCGGTGAGCTCCCACGAGAGGTCGCCGACGCCGGGGTCGGTGGTGCGGACGCCCACCACGCCCGCGGCCTGACCGGGCTGGGAGTCGTCGTTGCTGCCCACGACGACGACGAAGGAGACCATCGCCGGGTCCTCGTCATCGCGCTCTCGCAGCACGACGGCGCCGTCCGTGAGCTCGCGCCGGGGGCCGGTGGCTGGTCGCACCACCTCACTCTAGCTGCGGGTCAGCGCGGCTCGAGGAGCAGCACCGGGATGGTGCGCGACGTCTTCTGCTGGTACTCCGCGTAGGGGGCGAACGCCGCGACCGCGCGCTCCCACCACTGCTCGCGCTCGGCACCCTCGAGCTCGCGCGCGCGCACGTCGTGCTTCACCGTGCCGTCCTGCACGACGATGTCCGGGTCGGCCTTGAGGTTGAGATACCACTGCGGGTCGCTGGGGGCGCCGCCTTTGCTCGCGACGGCGAGGTAGACCCCGTCGTGCTCCACCCGCATCAGCGGCACCTTGCGGATCTTGCCGCTCTTGGCCCCCCGCATCGTCAGGACCATCACCGGCAGCCCGTTGAGGTCGACGGCGTTGGTGTCGCCGGCCGCCTCGATGGCTGCCACCTGCTGTCGGACCCACTCGGCGGGGCTGGGCGCGTAGTCGTCCTCGGCTGAGCCCGCGGGGCTGTCGGAAGAAGAGATCGTCATGGTCTCCATGACATCACGCCCCCTGCCAGATGGCACGTGCTGGTCTGATCTGCCCTGTGGACAACCGGATTCGGGCCTCGTGAGCGGGCCAGGCTGGTGGCATGACCTTCCACGACCTGCCCACCGACTGGGAGCTGCGCTCCCTCGACGACCCCGCCCTCGCCGCTGACGTGCTCGACCTGATCGTCAGCGACGCCGACCGACGCCGGGGTGGGATCGCGGTCCTCTTCACTCAGGATGGGCGTCTCGCCCAGCCGCTCTTCCTCGAGCTCGGCCATCCGGCGACACCGGTCGATCGCGGGATGGGCATGACGAGGCTCGCGTCGATCGCCGCCGGGCTCGCCCCCGACATCGGCATCGTCGTGTCGGTGGTGCGCGAGTCCGGGCCCTTCGTGACCGACGACGACCGCGCCTGGCACGAGGAGGCGCGGGCCGCATGCCGCGCTCAGGGCGTGCCGCTCCTCGGCATGTTCCTCGTGACCCGGCACGTCGTGCGGCCGTTCCCCCTCGCCATGGCCGGCAGGGTCACCGCCTGAGGCCGGGCCCGGAGAGCCCGAGCGGCCACTGCGGCACGGCTACCGCTGGTCGCACACCCTCGTACCAGCGCGCCGCGGCGAGCACCCCGACGTCGTCGAGCCGGCGGCCCCCGACCTGCACGCCGATCGGTCGCCCGTCGGCGGTGAAGCCGCAGTTGACGGTGGCGGCGGGCTGGCCCGACATGTTGTAGGCAGCGGTGAACCCGATGTGAGCCATCCCGTGGTCCTCGTGCCCGGAGGGCATGGGCCACTCCGCGGGAAAGGCGGCGTCGGGCGCGACGGGGCTGAGGACGAGGTCGTAGGCCTCCGTCGCCTGCACGGTGCGCCGCTGGATCTCCAGGATCGAGGCGTAGCAGCGGATCACGTCGGTGCCGCTGGCCGTGGCTCCTCCCTGTGCCCACCGACGAACGAAGGGCAGGAGGCGCTCGCGTCCGTCGGCGGGCAGTGCCTCCACGTCAGCCCACGAGCGCACCCGCCAGAACAGGTCGAGGTCGTGCAGCAGGTGAGGCTCCATCCACGGCGACATGGGCTCGATCCGCGCCCCGGCCGATGCGAACGCGTCGGCGACCATCCCCACCGCCGAGGCGACCTCGGGGTTGACCGCCATTCCGCAGCCAGCGTTCAGCAGGACGCCCACCCGCAGCGCCGAGACGTCGAGCGAGAGGTCGTCCAGCGGCAGGACGGTGGGCGGCAGCGCCGTCCAGTCACGGGGGTCGGGACGCGAGACGACCGACAGCAGCAGGGCCGCGTCGTCGACCGTGCGGGTGAGGGGTCCGGCGACGCGCCCGAGGTACGGCGTGTCGAGCGGCACGCGACCGGCGCTCGGCTTGAGGGTCGCCAGACCGAGCCACGTGCCCGGCAGGCGGATGGACCCTCCGATGTCGGTGCCGACGTGCAGCGGACCGTAGCCCGCCGCTGCCGCCGCCCCCGCACCCGATGACGACCCGCCGGTGGTCCACGCCGGGTCCCACGGGCTGCGGGTGATGCCGTGCCGGCTCGAGACGCCCGACGAGAGCATGCCCCAGTCGGGCATCACGGTCGACCCGAGGACGACGCCACCTGCTTCGGCGATCCGGGCGGCGACGGGGGAGTCGTGCCGGGGCACGACGGGGTCGGCGGCGGCGTGCCCGGCCGACATGGGCACGCCCGCCCGGGCGAGGTTCTCCTTGATGGTCACCGGGATGCCGTCGAGGGGCCCACGCGCCTCGCCGCCGGCCCAGCGTCGCTCGCTGGCGACGGCCTCGGCCCGGGCGCTCTCGCTCGTGCGCACCGAGAAGGCGTTGACGACCGGCTCGCGGGCGTCGACGACCCGCTCGAGGGCCTCGAGCACCTCGACGGGGGACAGGGAGGCCGCGGCGTAGTGGGCTCCCAGCTCTGCGGCGGTCAGGGCCGAGATCTCGTCGTCGCTACTGGCCGTGGCCACGCGGGTTCCTCTCAAAGCGGCCGACGCCGCCTGCGGCAGACGTCGTCGTAGGCGGTGGTCGGTCGCCGTCAGGGGCATCAGCGGGATCAGTGGGATCAGTGGGAGGAGGAGGTCTTCCACAGGTTGATGCCCGCGTCGACCGCGTGCCGGTCGATCTTGTCGAGCTCCTCGGGGGTGAAGTCGAGGTTGGCGGTGGCGCCGACGGAGTCCTCGAGCTGCGCGACACTCGACGCGCCGACGAGCACCGAGGTGACGCGGTGGTCGCGCAGAGCCCAGGCCAGGGCCATCTGCGCGAGCGACTGGCCCCGGGCCTTGGCCATCCGGTTGAGGGCCCGCACGTGCTTGAGGGCCTCGTCGGTCAGCAGTTCGGGGGACAGGGACTTGCCCTGGGCCGCCCGCGACCCGGCCGGGACACCCTTGAGGTACTTGTCGGTGAGCATGCCCTGCGCCAGCGGCGAGAAGGCGATGCAGCCGGTGCCCGTCACCCCGAGCACGTCGAGCAGGTCCTCCTCGATCCAGCGGTTGAGCATCGAGTAGGACGGCTGGTGGATGAGCAGCGGCGTGCCCATCGCGCGCAGGATCTCGACCGCCTCGGCGGTGCGCGGGCCCGAGTAGGACGAGATGCCGACGTACAGCGCCTTGCCCTGCCGCACGGCCGAGTCGAGCGCGCCCATGGTCTCCTCGAGCGGCGTGGTCTCGTCGAAGCGGTGGCTGTAGAAGATGTCGACGTAGTCGAGCCCCATCCGCGTCAGCGACTGGTCGAGCGAGGCGAGGAGGTACTTGCGCGATCCGCCGCCCTGCCCGTAGGGGCCCGGCCACATGTCGTAGCCCGCCTTGCTGCTGATGACCAGCTCGTCGCGGTAGCGCGCGAGGTCCTGGGCGTAGATGGTACCGAAGTTGCGCTCGGCCGACCCGTAGGGCGGGCCGTAGTTGTTGGCCAAGTCGAAGTGCGTCACCCCGAGGTCGAAGGCCCTCCGCACGGTGGCCCGCTGCTGCTCGAGCGAGACGTCGTCACCGAAGTTGTGCCACAGGCCCAGCGAGACGACCGGGAGGTCGAGGCCGCTGCTGCCGCACCGGCGGTAGGGCACGGTGTCGTAGCGCGAGGGAGAGGCCTGGTAGTCGTCGACTCGGAAGGTCATGGGGCCATCCTGCACCTCGGTGCCCACGATCTCACGATGGCGCGTCGCGTCGCGCGGCCGCCTGCTGCTGCTCGAGGGAGGGTACGAGCCCGAAGCCGTCAGCGAGGAGGTCCGCCACCTCGACCACGGACGCCGCGAGCCACGCGCCGTCGTCCTCGCCCGGGTCGACTCCCAGGGTCAGCGGCGCTGCCTGCGCCGAGCCGGCGGGACCAGTCGGTGGCGGCCCGCAGCGCACGACCAGCGGCCGGGGAGAGCGCCGTACGGCGTGGTCGTCGTCGCCGCCGACGACGCACGGCACACCCAGAGCGTCGGCGAGGAGCCGACCCCGTCGCTCGCCCCGCCCGACGTCGGGGTCGACGACGTCGACCCGGCGCGCGAGCCAGGCGCGCACGGGTGCCGGCAGGGCCCACCACTGCGCCGCCACGTCGGCTCGCACGGCGGTGCTAGAGACGGTGAGGGACGAGCGGTCGGGATCGACCCTCACCCACTGCGCCCCGAGCCGCCGGGCCAGCTCCTCGCCGTAGGCGTCGGAGGTGAAGACCCCCTCGACGGCGCCGTCGGCCGGGTCGAGCAGGCTGCGGATGACGCCGGTGTGGTGGTCCCACGCAGCCCCCGACTCGAAGTCGATCTCGGCGTCGTCGACCACCCCGACGATGCGCGCGGTCGGCGCCTCCTCGCGCAGCCAGTCCAGGCGCAGCGTGACCGCGATCGACTCGGTGCTGCCGCCGAGCACCTCGACCGTGACGACGTCGCACCGTGACAGCGCGGCGCGGATGAGGGCGAGATGGCCGGCGTGCGGCGGGTAGAACGTGCCGATGACGAGCCCGTGGTGCAGCCGCGTCGCCGAGGTGCCGGCGACGTGGGACGGCGCTGGCGGGGTCGGGTCGCTCATGCGCACAGTCTGCCCGCCGGGCGGCGGCGTCGCGTGTCCGCATGGCAAGACCGGGGGCTCGCGGGGTGGACCCGCGATGTCCTACGATCGCGGTAGGTCATGAGTGTCAGCGACAAGCCCCGGCTCGCTGACCGGCAACCCTCCACCTGCGGTGGGGTGCCCCGGGTGAAGACCTGGCCGTGCACCCTCCCGGGTTCGCGGCAAGCGCGGGGCCTCGGCTCCCGCACCGTCATCGGTGCGCGTCCTGTCGATGGACCGCCAGGGCCCGCACCGGTGACGGCGATATCGACCGACACCGAAGGAGCTCCATCCTCATGACCGACTCCAGCACCTGGGCCTTCGAGACCAGGCAGATCCACGCCGGCCAGGCCCCCGACCCGACGACCGGCGCCCGGGCCCTGCCGATCTACCAGACGACGTCCTACCAGTTCCGCGACACCGACCACGCGGCAAACCTGTTCGCCCTCAGCGAGTTCGGCAACATCTACACGCGCATCATGAACCCCACGCAGGATGCGATCGAGCAGAAGATCAGCTCGCTCGAGGGCGGGGTGGGGGCGCTGCTGCTGGCCTCGGGTCAGGCGGCGGAGACGCTGGCCATCCTCAACATCGCGGAGGCCGGCAGCCACGTCGTCGCCAGCCCCTCGCTCTACGGCGGCACCTACAACCTGCTCAAGCACACGCTTCCCCGGTACGGGATCGAGGTCACCTTCGTCGACGACCCCACGTCCCTCGACTCCTGGCGAGCCGCCGTCCGCCCCACGACCAAGCTCTTCTACGGCGAGACCATCGCCAACCCCAAGTCGGAGATCCTCGACATCGAGGGCGTGGCCGCCGTGGCCCACGAGGTGGGGGTGCCGCTCGTCGTCGACAACACCATCGCCACGCCCTACCTGCTGCGGCCGCTCGAGTGGGGCGCCGACGTCGTCGTGCACTCCGCGACGAAGTACCTCGGTGGGCACGGCACGACGGTCGCCGGGGTGATCGTCGACGGTGGCACGTTCGACTACACGCGCGACCCCGAGCGCTTCCCGAACTACAACACCCCTGACGAGAGCTACCACGGCCTGGTCTACGGGCGTGACCTCGGCGTCGGGAGCGCCTTCGGTGCCAACCTGTCCTTCATCCTCAAGGCACGGGTGCAGCTGCTGCGTGACACCGGCGCCGCCATCTCCCCCTTCAACGCCTTCCTCATCGGGCAGGGCATCGAGACCCTCAGCCTGCGTCTGGAGCGACACCTCGCGAACACCGCGCGGGTGGCGTCGTTCCTGCAGGGTCACCACCAGGTGGAGAAGGTCGTCTGGGCGTCCCTGCCCGACAGCCCGTCCTACGACCTGGCCCAGAAGTACGTGCCCGCGGGGGCCGGTGCCGTGCTCTCCTTCGAGATCGTCGGAGGCCTCGAGGCAGGCAAGAAGTTCGTCGAGGGACTGCGCCTGCACAGCCACGTGGCCAACATCGGTGACGTGCGCTCGCTGGCGATCCACCCGGCCTCGACGACCCACAGCCAAGGTGGTGACGACGACCGTCTGGCGGCGGGCGTCACCCCCGGCCTCGTGCGGCTCTCAGTGGGGATCGAGCACGTCGACGACATCCTGGCCGACCTCGAGCTGGGCTTCGCCGCGGCCCGCGCCGCAGCCGTCCCGGTCGGCGCCTCGGCGGCCGGCTGAGGCCGGCGCGGGGGCCTCGCGGACGTCCCGAAACGGGTTCGTCACGGCCTTGTGGAAAACCACTACCCGGATTGCCCGGCGGGTCTACGCTTCGAGCCGTGCAGGGCTGGCACGTGGTCATCGGACGGCGTCGTCCTGGTTCGGGGAGAGGGTGGTTGGCCGTGATCGGTCGTCGGACGCATCAGGTCGGGGGACGTCGAGGCCGGGTCCATCGCCTGCAGGCGTGGGGCCTGGTGGTCGCGGTCGCGTTGACCGTCGTGTCGGCGGCTCCGGTCGACGCGGCGGCACCGGCGGCCCAGGCGCCACCCCTGGTCGACACCCCGGAGTGGGCGTCCAACGCGACCAAGGTGTGGCCGGGCCCGCCGGCCGCTCTCACCGACTGGCCGATGGGTGGTCGCGGCAGCTACCACGAGGCCTCCAACCGGGCCCCGTCGACACTCGCACCGGCCACCGTCTCGGGGTTGCGTGCGGCGTGGACGACACCGGCCTCCACGACGACCCAGTTCTCGGCGGCCGCGGTCGTCGGCGATGCCGTCTACTCCGGCGGACGCACGCTCAACCGCCGTTCCACCCGCACCGGGGGCCGGGTCTGGTCCGTTTCCTACGGGTGGGGCTTCCCGACCACCCCGGCCTACTGGAACGGCATCGTGGTCGCCGTCGCCGATGGTCCGACTCCCGCCGTGGTGGCGGTCGACGCCGCGACGGGTGTGCTCCTGTGGACCCACGACCTGGCCCAGATGTCGTTGTCCTCGCCGTCGATCCGCGGAGGTCGGGTCTTCGTGGGCGTCGGTGACCGCACGGTCGAGGCCATCAGGCTCGCCTCCGGCACGGTCGCCTGGCGGTGGACGGCACCCTCGGCGCGCTTCGGCTTCGTCAGCTCGCCCACCACCGACGGCAAGACGGTCTACATCAGCTGGTCGGGGGGCGAGCAGGTCGCGGCACTCGACGAGGCGACCGGTGCGCAGCTCTGGACCCGCACCCTCGGCCCGGGCAGCGGCCAGACGCTCGACGGCTTCGCCACCAACCTCATCGGGGGTCGGCTCTTCGTCGGCACCGTCAACTCCGACGTCTGGGCCCTCGAGGCCACGACCGGTGACGTGGTCTGGACGCAGACACTCCCGCAGCCGGCGTGGCGCAACCTGATGTCCACCCAGAGCGTGCTCGTCGTCCCGGTGGGAGACCGTGCGGCCGAGCTGCGCGCCTACGACCCGGCCACGGGACGCCTGCTGTGGCAGACCGACCAGGGTGCCAACGACGCAGCCGGGTTCCTCGCCGTCGCCGGCGGCGTGGTCTTCCGGGCGGCCCTCGACTCCGGCGGCGGCTCGAACCTGCTCGGTGTCGACGCGGTCACCGGCGCCGAGGTTCTGCGCAGGTCGCTGACCGGCCGGGCGGGCACGGCTCTCACCGTCGCGGGCGACGTGGTCTACGCGCGCACCATCGACCTGGCCACGGGTGGCACCTCCTTCGAGAGGTTCGACCTCACCAGCCCCGTCGCGAGCCAGCCACTCGCCCCTGCGGTCACGAGCAAGCCGTCCCCCGCGCAGTCGGGGCGGATCGGCCGGCTGGGCCTGACCTCGTCGCCCGAGGTCCGCTCGCGCTGACGGAATGACCCCCGGTGGCGGGGGGTTGCTGCGGGAGGACGGATCGGCAGGCTGCCGGCCCCGTCCCCCCGTCGTTCCGTCATCCCTGCCAAGGAGCCCCCGTGCCCGACCTCTTCGACCCGATCACCCTGCGAGGGCTGACCGCCCGCCACCGGGTGTGGTTGGCCCCGATGTGCCAGTACTCCGCCGTCGACGGTGTGCCGGGCGACTGGCACCTGGTCAACCTCGGCGCCCGGGCGACTGGAGGCTTCTCCCTCCTGCTGACCGAGGCGGCGGCCGTGACACCCGAGGGTCGCATCTCGCCGCAGGACGCCGGCCTCTGGACCGACGAGCAGGCCGGCGCCTGGTCACGGGTCGTCGACTTCGTCCACGCCCAGGGTGCCCTGATCGGCACGCAGCTGGCGCACGCGGGGCGAAAGGGCTCGACCTACCGACCCTGGGCTCCGCACCACGGCAGCGTCCCGGTGGGCGACGGCGGCTGGTCGCCCCTCGGGCCCTCTGCGGTCCCCTACCCGAACTATGCCGAGCCCGAGGCACTGACGGCAGACGGGATCGCCGAGGTGGTGAGGGCCTTCCGCGACGCCGCGGTGCGGGCGGTCGCCGCCGGCTTCGACACGGTCGAGCTGCACGCGGCCCACGGCTATCTCCTGCACCAGTTCCTCTCACCCCTGTCGAACCGCCGCGACGACGCGTGGGGAGGGTCCTTCGAGGGCCGCACCCGCATCGTGCTCGAGACGGTCGACGCCGTGCGCGCCGTCATCCCCGACTCCATGCCCCTGCTGGTGCGGATCTCCGGCACCGACTGGCTCGAGGGTGGCTGGGACCTCGAGCAGAGCACCCGGCTCTCGGTCCACCTGCGGGAGCACGGGGTCGACCTCGTCGACGTCTCGTCGGGAGGCAACGCCCCGGCGTCCATCCCCGTCGGCCCGGGCTACCAGGTGCCCCTCGCAGCGGGCGTCCGGGCGGGTGCCGACGTCCCAACGGGCGCCGTCGGTCTCGTGACCGAGCCGGCGCAGGCCCAGAAGATCGTCGCCAACGGCGAGGCCGACGTCGTCCTGCTCGCCCGGGCCGCCCTGCGCGACCCCGCCTGGCCGCTGCGGGCTGCCCACGAGCTCGGCGTGCCGGTCGAGGACGTCGGCTGGCCGGACCAGTACGCGCGGGGCGTCTGGCCGACGGCCTGACGCTACCTGGCGCAGACCTGCGCGCTGGGCGTCAGCTGACGGATCTTCGGCAGTAGGGTCTCGTCATGGACGGCGGCGTCATCGAGATCCCCATGGAGCACGTGGTCCCGGCCGGTGCGCTGGGTCCTGAGCCGGTGCGGCTCGAGGTGCGCGCTCACCTCTCGCCGCACGAGACCGGCCTGGTCCTCGTCGACACCGGCATGGACCCGTCAGGGCGAGACCTCGACGCCGCGCTCGCCCGGTCGGGCGCCTCGTGGTCCGACGTCTCCCACGTTGTCGTCACCCACGCCCACCCCGACCACGTCGGTGCGCTCGACCACGTCCGTCGGGCCGCACCGGCCGCCACGGTGCTCGCGCACCCCCTCGAGGCGGTCGCGGAGGCGCAGTCCCTCGTGGACGGTCAGCGGGTGGGGAGGCTGCGAGCCGTGGCCACCCCGGGCCACACGGCGGGACATCTGAGCCTCCTCGACGAAGCTGGGGGCGTGCTGCTCGTGGGTGACTGCCTGGGCTCGGTGGGCGCCGTCCTCGTCAGGGCCCCCGAGCAGTTCACCGCGGATGCCCGGCGGGCCGAGCAGTCGCTGCACCTGCTGCGCACCTTCCGCGGGACCCGCCTGCTCTTCTCCCACGGCGCCGAGCTCGAAGACCCGTGGCCGAGCCTCGACGTCCTGCTGGACGCCCTGCCGGAGGTCTGACGCGCGCATCGTGCACCCCGGCGGCCGGACGCCCCGAGGCGAGGAGCGTGCCGACGCTCGCCCTACGTAGACTCGTCCCTCGTGCCTGCCCCGCCCGATCCTGCGCCCGAGGCGGGGCGTCGACGCCGCGGGAGGCGCCGGCCCCGGACGCCGGCGGCCCCGCCCGACGGCACGGCCCCGGCGAGCCCGCCCGTCGGCGCCCGGCGACCGACCGGCCGCGGGGCCGAGCGGATCGAGCGGATCGAGCGACGCCGGGCCGCGGTGCCGCCCATCACCTACCCCGACCTGCCGGTCACGGCCCGCCGGGAGGACATCGCCGCCGCGATCCGCGACCACCAGGTCGTCGTCGTCGCGGGGGAGACGGGCTCGGGCAAGACCACCCAGATCCCCAAGATCTGTCTCGAGCTCGGCCGAGGGGTCGAGGGCATGATCGGGCACACCCAGCCGCGACGGATCGCGGCCCGGTCGGTCGCGGAGCGCATCGCCGACGAGCTCGGCGTGCCGCTCGGTGGGGCCATCGGCTACCAGGTGCGGTTCACCGACCACTCCAGCGGCGACACCCTGGTCAAGGTCATGACCGACGGCATCCTGCTCGCCGAGCTGCAGCGCGACCGCGAGCTGCGCCGGTACGACACGATCATCATCGACGAGGCCCACGAGCGCAGCCTCAACATCGACTTCATCCTCGGCTACCTCGCGCAGCTGCTGCCGCGCCGGCCCGACCTCAAGGTGATCATCACCTCGGCCACCATCGACCCGCAGCGGTTCGCCGACCACTTCGCGACGCCCGGACACCCGGTGCCGGTCATCGAGGTGTCGGGCCGCACCTTCCCGGTTGAGGTCCGCTACCGTCCCCTCGCCACCGAGCCGGCCGCCGACGCCGACGAGGACGACCCGGGGGAGCGTCAGACGCAGGACCGCGACCAGACCACCGGCATCACCGACGCCGTGATGGAGCTGTGGACCGAGCGCCATCACGGCGACGACGACGACATCCTCGTCTTCCTCAGCGGCGAGAGGGAGATCCGTGACGCTGCCGAGGCGCTGGAGGCCCTCGCGCTGCCGATGACCGAGGTGCTCCCGCTCTTCGGTCGGCTCTCTGCGGCCGAGCAGCACCGGGTCTTCGGTCGGCGCCCATCGGGCGTCAACCGTCGGGTGGTCCTGGCCACCAACGTCGCCGAGACCTCGCTGACCGTGCCCGGTATCCGCTACGTCGTCGACACGGGCACGGCGCGCATCTCGCGCTACAGCCAGCGCACCAAGGTGCAACGCCTGCCGATCGAGGCGGTCAGCCGGGCCAGCGCCGACCAGCGCAAGGGCCGCTGCGGCAGGGTCTCCGACGGCATCTGCATTAGGCTCTACTCCGAGGACGACTTCCTCTCGCGGCCGGAGTTCACCGACCCCGAGATCCTGCGCACCAACCTCGCATCGGTCATCCTGCAGATGACCTCGCTGGGCCTCGGTGAGGTCGCCCGCTTCCCCTTCGTCGACCCCCCTGACTCCCGCTCGGTCATCGACGGGGTCCGGCTCCTCGAGGAGCTGGGGGCGATCGAGCCGGAGGAGGTCTCGAACCGGCCGGGGGAGGGCGGTGCGGCGAGCCGCACTCGCCGGCTCACGGCCTACGGTCGCACCATCGCCCTGCTGCCGGTCGACCCGCGCCTGGCGCGGATGGTGATCGAGGCCGACCGACGAGGCTGCCTGCGCGAGGTGCTCGTCATCGTCGCGGCCCTGTCGATCCAGGACCCGCGCGAGCGGCCCCTCGACAAGCGGGAGCTGGCTGCCGCCTCGCACAAACGCTTCGCGGTCGACGACAGTGACTTCGGTGCCTACCTGCGGCTGTGGACCTATCTCATGGAGCAACAGAAGTCGTTGTCCGGCAGCGCTTTTCGTCGCCTGTGCAAGTCCGAGTACCTCCACTTCCTGCGCATCCGCGAGTGGCAGGACCTGCACAGCCAGCTGCGGGCGGCGGCCAGGCAGTCGGGCTTCGACACCTCGCAGCGCACGGCCGAGGAGGACGCCGAGCCCGACCTCGACTCCGTGCACCAGTCGCTGCTCTCGGGCCTGCTCTCCCAGGTGGGCAGCCGCGACGAGGTGAAGCGCGACTACCTCGGCGCCCGTTCCGTGCACTTCTCGCTCTCGCCCGGCAGCACCCTTGCGCGCAAGCCGCCTCAGTTCGTCATGGCCGGCGAGCTCGTCGAGACCAACCGCATGTGGGCGCGCGCCTGCGCGCGCATCGACCCGGCCTGGGCCGAGGACCTCGGTGCCCACCTCGTCAAGCGCTCCTACTCCGAGCCCACCTGGTCGTCGCGGCGCGGCAGCGCCGTCGCCACGGAGCGCGTCACCCTGTACGGCGTGCCGATCGTCACCGCCCGCACGGTGGGCTACGCCGCGGTCGACCCGGTCGAGGCCCGGCGGCTCTTCATCCAGCGGGCGCTGGTCGAGGGCGACTGGACGACGCGGCACCGCTTCTACGCCGACAACGTCCGGCTGGTCGAACGGCTGCGCGAGCTCGAGGCGCGCACCAGGCGCCGCGACATCGTCGTCGACGACGAGACGGTGCAGGCGTTCTACGACGAGCGACTGCCCGAGGCGATCGTCTCGGCCCGACACTTCGACACCTGGTGGAAGCGCGAGTCACGTCGCCGGCCGACGCTGCTCGACTTTACCGAAGAGCTGCTGGTGCGTGACAGCGCCCGCTCCGTCGACCGCGACGCCTACCCGTCGACCTGGGTGCAGGGCGACCTCAGCCTGCCCCTGACCTACCAGTTCGAGCCCGGGGTCGCCGAGGACGGTGTCACCGTGCACGTGCCCGTCGAGGTGCTCAACCAGGTCAGCGCCGACGGCTTCGACTGGCAGGTGCCCGGTCTGCGAGAAGAGCTGGTCACGGCCCTGCTGCGCACCCTGCCGAAGATCACCCGCCGGCTCCTGGTGCCGGCGCCCGAGCACGCGGCCGCCACGGTGCGGGCGCTGCGGGAGCGGGGCCTCGGGGTGGCCGACGGCCCGCTCGTCACCGTCCTGCCGCGAGTGCTCCGCCAGACGCACGGCGTGATGATCGCCCAGGCCGACTGGGACCTCGAGCGCGTGCCGGCCCATCTGCGCGTCACCTTCTCCGTCGAGGACACTCGGGGACGGGTGATCGCGGCCGGCCCCGACCTCGAGGCCCTCCGGGCCGTTGCCGCCCCTCAGCTGCGCCAGCAGGTGGCCCGGGCCGGAGTCGGCCTGGCCCGCTCGGGGCTGACCTCGTGGACGGTCGGCGACGTGCCGGTCGAGGTGACCACCTCAGGGTCCGGTGGGCTCACGGTCCAGGGCTTCCCCGCCCTCGTCGACGACGGCGGATCGGTCTCGCTGCAGGTGCTGCCGACCCTCACCGAGGCCCGCACCGAGCACCGGGTCGGCGTCCGACGCCTGCTCGTGCTCGGGACGTCACCGCCCTGGAAGCAGGTGCTCGCGCGTCTGACCAACACGCAGAAGCTCGCGCTGGGGCACAACCCCCACGGCTCGGTCGCGGCGCTGCTCGCCGACTGCCTGGAGTGCGCGGTGGACGCGATCAGCGCCGAGCACGTGCCGCACGAGGTGCGCAGCGAGGCCGACTTCGACGCAGCGTTGGCCGCGGTGCGCACCCACGCGGCCAGCCGGGTCCTGCAGGTCGTGGGGCTGGTCGAGCCCGTGCTGGCCAAGCACCTGAAGGCGGTCAACCAGCTCGAGGCCCTGCGCTCGCCAGCCCTACGAGACCTCGTGGCCGACGTGCGGTCGCAGCTGGCCGAGCTCGTGCGCCCCGGGTTCGTGGCCGAGACCGGCTTCACCCGGCTGCGCGACCTCGACCGCTACCTCGAGGGAGTGCTCGTGCGGCTGGAGCGCGCGCCCACCGATCCCGCCCGCGACGGGACGTCGCTCGACGAGGTGCTGGTGGCCGAGCGGGCCTACGCGCAGCTGCTCGAGGTCCTGCGGCCGGCGCAGCGGGCGAGTGACCCCGTCGTGGCCATCGGCTGGATGGTCGAGGAGCTGCGGGTCTCGCTCTTTGCCCAGCGTCTCGGTACGGCCCACCCGGTCTCGGTCAAACGGATCCTTCGGGCAGTCGCTGCGGTGACCCGCGACTGACGGCACACTGGGTGCAGGTGACCGGGACGCGACCGGGCAGGTCCACGGAATCACCCGCCCCCACCGGGCGTTGAGCAGGACGTGGAGCCGGGTAGTCCCCGCGCACCACCAGTGACACCCAGCAGACCGAGGAAGAAGGCTCGCCGTGCAGGATCCCACCGCCCTCTACCGCTTCGAGACGGACACGCACCCCGGTGCGGCCAGTGCCTCGGTGCTGATGGTGTCGCTCGGCGGTTTCGTCGACGCCGGGCGCACCCAGCAGGTCTTTACCGACCACCTGCTGCAGACGCACGAGCACAGCGTCGTCGCGTCGTTCGACGTCGACCAGCTGCTCGACTACCGGCAGCGGCGACCGGCCATGACGTTCGACCGTGACCGCTGGACGAGCTATGACGACCCGTCCCTGCTGCTCTACCGCCTGGTCGACCGCGACGGCACACCCTTCCTGCTGCTCGCGGGGATCGAGCCCGACTACCAGTGGGAGCGGGTGGTCGAGGCGGTCACCGGCCTGATCCGGGTCCTCGGCGTCGACCTCACGGTCAGCGTCCACGGCATCCCGATGGCGGTGCCGCACACCCGTCCGATCGGTCTGACGGCCCACGCGACGGACCCCCGGCTCATCTCCGTCCACGAGAGCGTCTTCGGTGCGGTGCAGGTGCCCGGCAGCCTGTCGTCGCTGCTCGAGCTGCGCCTGGGTGAGTCCGGTCGTGACGCCCTCGGCTTCGCCGTGCACGTGCCGCACTACCTCGGGCAGGCCGAGTTCCCCGACGCTGCCCTGGCCGGCCTCGGTGCGGTCATCGCCGCCACCGGCCTCAACCTCGTCACCGCCGACCTCGCGGCCTCGGCGGGCCTCAACCGCGCCCAGCTGGCCACCGAGGTCGCCGGCTCCGACGAGGTCCAGGGCGTCGTCGAGGCGCTGGAGCGCCAGTACGACACCTTCATGGAGGGGCGTCAGCGGCCGAGCCTGCTCGCCACCGAGATCTCCGAGCTGCCCTCGGCCGACGAGATCGGCGCCGAGCTCGAGGCCTTCCTCGCGGAGGTCGGCGGCGCTGACGGGGCTGACGGCGCCGACGGGCCTGACGAGGCAGACGGCTCCGCCTGACCGGCGGGGGAGAGGGGGGCTCAGTCCTTCGCCTGCGACCAGCGGGTGACGATGCTGGTATCGGCCACGAACCTCACGTGGTCCCCGCCCGCCCACCGCCTCGCGGCGTCGATGAGGCACCGATCGAGCAGGTCGGCCACCTCGGCAGCGCGAGCCTCGGGGCTGTGCACCAGCAGCTCGTCGTGCAGGCACAGGACGATCTGGGCCCCGAGAGGGGTGATCGCGTGGCGCACGGTCGCGGCCCACGCCTTGAACAGCTCGGCTGCCGCCCCCTGGATCACCGCGTTGCGGGCAAAGCGACCACGGGCCGAGTCGACCGCCCGGTCCCTCGACCTGTCGGCCCCGTCAGCAGTGTCAGCGCCGTCGGCCCCGCCAGCGCCGTCGGCTCCCGATGGAGACGACGCGACGCCGGGGATGACCCGGTCGAAGGGGAGCAGGCGCCCGCCGAAGGTGCGCAGGGGGCGACGCGCCACCCCCGCGGCATACGCGTCGTCGAGCAGCTTCATGGCCACGGGGTAGGCGCGCTCCAGGTCCTTGAGGGCCTCACCGGCAGCACCGGACCGCTGCCCGTACATCGCGGCCAGGACGGCGATCTTGGCGACCGACCGCTCGACCCGCAGCTTCGCGGCGACCGGGGCGTAGAGGTCGTCGGCCGCGCTGGCCTCGGCGAAGGCGCGGTCGCCCGAGACGACCGCCAGCACGCGAGGTTCCACCTGCCCGAGGTCGGCCCGCACGAAGACGTGCCCGGCACGGGCGGCCACTGCGGGGCGCAGGGGGGCGGGCAGGTTGTGCAGGCCGTTCTGGGCCGTCATCCGGCCGGCCGCACCGTCGCAGGCGCTCCAGGCTCCCCGCAGACGGTCGTCCGCCCCCACGTTCTCGTCGAGCCACCGGTATCCGTAGGTCGTGGCGATCCGCTCGTCCTTGCGCCACTGCAGGAGCGCCTCGACCAAGGGGTGGGTCGAGGCAAAGGGCTGGAGCACGTGAGCCCGGGTGTTGGGCACGCTCACCCCCACCGCCGTGAGGAGGTCACGGACCTGGGTGGGGTTGCGCAGGTCGACCGACTCCCGCCCGGGCGCGTGTCGCAGCACCTCACGGTCACGGGCCCGCCGTATGCGCAGGGCGTCGGTGTCGTCGTGGGGGCGGGGGCCGGCGCTGCCCTCGATCAGCGCCACGGCGGTCGGTCGGTCAACCGGGAGCCCGTCGCGCTCGAGCTCGAGGCACAGCAGCGCCGCCGCCGACTCGGAGTGGGCAGTGCTCGTGGCCCGCGCGCCCAGACCGGCGATGAGCAGCGCCTGGCGGCGGCCCAGCTCGGCGAGGGCGCCGGCTGCGGCGGTGAGTCGCGCGGGGGTGGAGGCCCAGCTCGGGTCGAAGGCGTCGGGGCGCAGGTGGCCGTCGGCCCGCACGGGTGACTCCGGGTCATCGCCGTCTCCGTGGTCGGTGCCGTGGGTCGCGTGGGCGAAGTCGAAGAGGTCGCCACCGACCGCGGTGGGGACGGTGGCCGGATCGAGCCCGGCAGCCACGGCCCACGCCAGGGACGGGCTGGCAGCCCACCCGCCGTGGAGGATCCGGTGGGCCTCGGCGACGTCCCACAACCGTGGGACGTGGACCCCCGGCCCGGTGAGCACCGCTCGAGCGACGGAGGCCGAAGCCACCAGCAGGCGAGTCGCACCGAGGCGCTCGCGGTCGGCGACCAGCTCGATCACCTCGGCGGTCGACCCCACCACCGCATCGGCTCCGCTGCCCACGACGGCCAGGTCGCCGACGCAGAGGAGGGGGATCACGGGACCAGTCTGTCCGACCCCTGCGACATCCCGACCCAGCCGCCGCTCGACAACGGCGCAGTTGCGGACGTCGAGACCTCCCAGTTGGATGAGCACGACGTCCGACCGGGCGCCACGACGACAGGGAGCAGCACCGTGGGGATCTTCGGCAGCAAGGGTGGTGACACCGCATCGGCGCCGGGCACGGCACTGGAGCGGGCGGCGGGGCACAGGTCACCCGGGGGCCTTTCCGGCGCCGCGGCGGGTCTGGTCGAGCGGCTGCTCGACACCGGCATCGACGGGCGACGCCCGTTCGACGGGGCGGCCACGGTCGCGCAGGCCGCCCGTCGGGGGGCTGCCGACACCGAGAGCGCTATCGACAAGGTGGTGCGAGCCCACCTCGCGGCCGGTGGGGCAGGCGGCTTCGTCACCGGTCTCGGAGGCTTCGTCACCATGCCGGTGGCGCTCCCGGCCAACGTGCTGGAGTTCTACCTCGTGGCGACCCGCATGGTGGCCGCCATCGCAGCGCTGCGCGGCTACGACCTGCGGACCCCGCAGATCCGCACCGCGGTCCTGCTCACCCTCGTCGGTGCCGACGCCGACGACCTGCTCAAGAAGGCGGGGGTCGCGGGCGGGGGTCACCGGCTCACGAATCTCGCCGCCCAGCGACTGCCCGGCCCAGCGCTCATGGTGGTCAACAAGGGCATCGGATTCCGGCTCGTCTCGCAGGTCGGGCGCTCGACCCTGGCCCGCCTCGGCAAGGCGGTCCCGCTCGTCGGAGGTGCGGTGGGTGCCGGGCTCGACGTCTACCTGCTCAGGCGCATCGCCGACCACGCCCGCCGTGAGTTCCCGCCGCTCTGAGGTGTCACGAACGGGTCACATGAGGGCCCCCTGCCCGGTCCCGGGGGATCACCACGGGGGAGGACGACGTTGAGAGTCAAGGAGGCCGGCCGTCGGCAGAACCGTGCGCGGCCCGCGCCCACCCACGACCCACCCGCACTCGAGGAGTCAGAAACCATGCCCGCAACGTCGCACCCCGGCCGTCCCGGACCCCGATCGCGCACGGGTCTGCTGCGCAACGTGGTGACCGCGCTACGCACGGCCCTGCGGCCGGGCACCCCCGGCGTGGCTGAGCGTGGCGCGGCGATCCCGCGGTTGGTCAAGGCGGTGGCGAGGGGTGACTACGTCGGCGTCAGCCGTGGACACCTCGGCATGCTTCTGCTCGCGGCCGTCTACGTCGTGTCACCGGTCGACCTGGTGCCTGAGGGCCTGCTCGGACTCTTCGGGCTCGCTGACGACGCCATCGTCGTGACGTGGCTCGCGGCCACGCTCGTGCACGACACCGAGGGCTTCCTGACCTGGGAGCGGACGCGGACGGCGACGGGTCACGACGGCACCGGCCACCGCGACGCGTGGGGTCGGCCGCAGGATGCGCCTGACCACCGGCCGGACGACACGGTGCGGGGTCACGTCGTCGGCTGACGACGAGGCGAGATGGCGAGGTCGAGCATCCGCTCGAGCAGCACCGCCAGACGGTAGTCCGGCTCGTCGGCCAGCGCCAGGTCGAGTGCGGTGCTGGCCAGGGCCCCGTCACCGTGCCACCACACGACGTTGGCGAGCACCGTGAGCGGGGCCGCCGCCGTCCCGGTCGGCGCCGAACGGCACAGGGCTGCGAGGCGGTGGACGACGCTCGACTCCTGCGGTGGGTCGGCCGGCAGCACGGACTGTGCCCGAGCCACGAGATCCGGGTCGAGCAGACCGAGATCGAGCGAGCCGGGGCACAGCCAGGTGATGACGAGGTCGCGCAGGGTCACGTCACGCAGCGAGGCGGCCAGCAGCACCCCGATGTCGGGCGGACGGGCCAGGCCCGACCCCGCGGGGGCAGCCGGTGCCGGTGCGAGCGGCGACCACCGGTCTGCCCCGTCGAGACGTGACGGGGGTGACCCCTCGGTGAGGAGGCTGCGCCACGCCTCGAGGCCCCAGTCCCGCAGCAGCTGCCTGCGGCGGGAGCGCCCGACGAGGCGCGGCCCGGTGGCAGGTCCTCTCGGGCCACTGCGCTGGAACGCGCGCCCGAGCTCGACCACCGTGGCACGGCGTCCGTCGTCCTGCGCTCCATCCTCCTCCGAGGGGGCGATGAGACCGGCGAGCTCGTCCCGGTGCCGCAACGGCGACCGCCCCAGCAGCACGTAGTCCGCCACGGCTGGCACCTCCACCGGGTCGGGCACCGGCAGCCCCTCGACGGGGCAGCAGGTGGCGGCGCAGTCCAGCGACCAGAAGCGACCGTCACGCACGAGCAGCCGCTCGGCCACCTCGACCCCGGCGTCACGCAGCAGGTCGCGCACCGCGCTCGAGAGGGGCCCCGAGGGGCGACTGCCTGCCGGCCCGCTCTCGTAGGCGACGAGCAGCACCTCCTGCGGGGTCTGGGCGAGCACCCGGCTCACGACGTGGTCGGCGGTCGGCCACACCTCGTCCAACCTGGTCGGGAGGTCGATCCGGGCGACGAACCCGAGCTGGGTGCCGTGGGCACCGGACGATGGACGCTGCGTCCCGGGAGGCGAGTGGAGCCCGATCACCACCAACGAGTCCGTGGGTTGGTAGCCCAGGTGATAGGGCAGGGTGGCGACGACGTCGGCCGGGCCCCGCAGGCTGATCGTCCCGGGGAGGGTCGGGGGCTCCGGCAGGTGGGGGAGGCACTGGTCAGGTGAGGTCATGAGCCGATCGTCGACCCCGGGCGCGGCGCGGTCACCCGGCCGACGAAAGGCTGTGGACGGGCGACTCGAGGGGGGGAGGTGTGGACGACGCGGCGGTGTGGTCTCTCGGTATAGTCAGGGGAGGTCATGAGTGCCAGCGCGAAGCCCCGGCTCGCTGGACGGCAACCCTCCTGTGCGGTGGGGTGCCCCGGGTGATGACCGGGCCCGACTGTCTCGTCGGGCAAGCGCTAGCACGAGGAGTCGATCGATGACCGTGACCCGGGGTGAATTGTCTGTGTCCCAGTCCCCCTCCGCTTCCGGCCCCGAGCCCGACCGACCCGGTCCGTCGGGCGCGTGGCTGCCCGGTCACCCGGTGGGCGACCGTCGTTTCGTCGAGGTCGGCGACCTCGAGCTCGAGCGTGGTGGCCTGCTCCCCGGGGTGCAGGTCGCCTACGAGGCGTGGGGCACCCTCAACGCGGCGGGCGACAACGCGGTGCTCGTCGAGCACGCCCTCACCGGGGACAGCCACGTCGTGGGGACTGCGGGCCCGGGGCACGCGTCACCCGGGTGGTGGGACGGCCTGGTCGGACCGGGGAAGCCCCTCGACACCGAGCGGTGGTTCGTGGTGGCCACCAACGTCCTCGGCGGATGCCAGGGCACGACCGGGCCGGCCACGCCCACGAGCGACGGTCGGGCCTGGGGCAGCCGGTTCCCGTTCGTCACGGTCCGCGACCAGGTCGCCGTCGAGGCTCGGGTCGCCGACCGGCTCGGCATCCGGTGCTGGGCCGCCGTGCTCGGCGGCTCGATGGGCGGGATGCGGGCCCTCGAGTGGGCGGTGACCTTCCCCGACCGGGTGGCCGGGTTGCTGGTGCTCGCCAGCACCGCCCACGCGACAGCGGACCAGATCGCGTGGGCGCAGCCACAGCTCCTGGCGATCCGGGCGGACCCCGCCTTCCGCGGCGGCGACTACTACGCCGAGGGCACCGGGCCCCACGGGGGTCTGGGGATCGCCCGACGCATCGCCCACGTCACCTACCGCAGCGGCCTCGAGCTCGACGACCGGTTCGGCCGCGAGCCACAGCCGGGCGAGCAGCCGCTCGGAGCCGCCGGCCGGTATGCGGTGGAGAGCTATCTCGACCACCACGCGGGCAAGCTGTCGCGCCGCTTCGACGCCAACTCGTACGTCGTGCTGACCGAGGCCATGAGCTCGCACGACGTCGGTCGAGGCCGTGGCGGTGACTCGGCGGCGCTGGCTGCAGTGAGCGCCCGCACCGTGGTGGTCGGTGTGGACAGCGACCGGCTCTATCCGGTGCGGCTGAGCGCCGATCTCGCCGAGGCGATACCGGGGGCCGAGCTGCGGACCATCAGCTCGCGACACGGACACGACGGCTTCCTGGTCGAGGTCGAGCAGGTGGGGGCGGTGCTGCGCGATCTGCTGGGCGACCTGGAGCCGTCCGTCTGACGGGTCACTCGGGGAGTCGAGGAAGGGGCGACGTTGCTTCTGGGGCAGGTTCGGGTAGCGTCACGACGGAGGCGGCTGCCGCCGTTCCTCGCACTCACCCGTCGCGTCCCGCTGCGGACCCGCCAAGGAGGCTGCACGTGACCATCGTCGTGGGGTACGTCCCGACCAAGGAGGGCCGCGCCGCGCTGAGCCGAGCGGGTCAGGAGTGTCGACGTCGTGACGCCGATCTCGTCGTCGTGCGCACCATCAGGGCCAGCTCGGCCTTCGACCCCGAGACCGCGGCAGCCTTCGCCGCCGACCTCGCCGACCTGACCGCCGAGCTCGACGCCGCCGGACGGCGTTTCGAGACCCGCGAGATGACCGCCTCCGGCGACGCCGCCGACGACCTGCTCGAGGTGGCCGACGACGTGGAGGCCGAGCTCATCGTCATCGGGCTGCGACGACGCACCCCGGTGGGCAAGCTCATCCTCGGCTCCAACGCCCAGAGGATCCTGCTCGACGCGACCTGCCCCGTGCTGGCGGTCAAGAGCTGACCCATCCGCCCCCGACCCGTCGGTCGGGCGGTCCTGTTTAGCATCCGTGGGGGTGCGGGCTTTATAATGGTGAGAGAAGGGCTCAGCAAGGGTCTGACGTCATCGGGCCGGGTCAGGGCGCTGGCCTTCAGCGATTCCCTCCTCCCGGATCTGTCCGGACCATTTCCGCGTCACCAGCCACCGTGTTCCTCCGGGAGCCGCCTGCTGGTGTCGTCTCCATGCCATGCAACCGGAAGGTAATCGGTGTCAGTGTCGAAGGTCTCCCCAGGGAGTCAGGACGTCAAGAACGGTGCAGCGGCGCTGCCCAAGGAGTTCGGGCACCCTGCACTGCAGCAGCTGTTCGCCTCCGGCACGACCCGCGGGAGCGTGACCGGGGGTCAGCTGCGAGAGGCGATCGAGACGGCCGCCATCGCTCCGGCGCGGATGAAGGTGGTACTGCGCACCCTCGACGACCACGGCATCGCCGTCACCCTCGACGAGGAGACGGCGCACCGCGCCGTCGCGACGACCACCACCCGCCGTACGACCACGTCCCGGGCCAAGAAGGCGGCGCCGACGACGACCAGCACCACGGGTGCCGGCACGGACAGCGAGGCCAGCCCGCCCCCGGCTGACGATGCGCCGGCGAAGCCCGCAGCCAAGAAGGCCGCGGCCAAGAAGGCCGTCGCCATGGCCGCTCCCGCGGTCGAGGCCGCTCCTGTCGAGGCGGCGCCGGTGCCCGCCAAGAAGGTCGCCGCGAAGAGGGTGACCAAGGCCGCAGCGAAGAAGGCGGCCCTGGCTGAGGCCGACACCGACCAGCCGGTTCCCGCCGCCACGTCCGCCGGAGCGAAGGGCAAGGTCGCCGAGACCTCGTCTGCCGACACCGATGACGACGACGGTGACGACGAGGACGGAACGGGCAGGCCCAAGGCCAAGCCCGAGGAGGAGTCCGAGGAGGCCGGCTTCGTCATCCGCGACGACGACGAGGACGACGCCCCGGCGCAGCAGGTCGTCACCGCTGGTGCCACGGCCGACCCGGTCAAGGACTACCTCAAGCAGATCGGCAAGGTGGCCCTGCTCAACGCCGAGCAGGAGGTCGAGCTGGCCAAGCGGATCGAGGCCGGCCTGTTCTCCGAGGAGCAGCTGTCGACCATGACGTCCAAGGAGAAGTTCTCCAAGGTCGGCCGTGAGCTCGACTGGATCGCCCGTGACGGCAAGAAGGCGAAGAACCACCTGCTCGAGGCCAACCTGCGACTCGTGGTGTCGCTGGCCAAGCGCTACACCGGCCGCGGGATGCTCTTCCTCGACCTGATCCAGGAGGGCAACCTCGGCCTCATCCGGGCAGTCGAGAAGTTCGACTACACCAAGGGATACAAGTTCTCGACCTACGCCACGTGGTGGATCCGTCAGGCCATCACCCGCGCCATGGCCGACCAGGCCCGCACCATTCGCATCCCCGTGCACATGGTCGAGGTCATCAACAAGCTGGCCCGCGTGCAGCGCCAGATGCTCCAGGACCTCGGGCGCGAGCCCACCCCGGAGGAGCTGGCCAAGGAGCTCGACATGACCCCCGAGAAGGTCGTCGAGGTCCAGAAGTACGGCCGCGAGCCCATCTCGCTGCACACCCCCCTCGGTGAGGACGGTGACAGCGAGTTCGGTGACCTCATCGAGGACTCCGAGGCCGTCGTGCCTGCGGATGCCGTCAGCTTCACCCTGCTCCAGGAGCAGCTCCACTCCGTGCTCGACACGCTGTCGGAGCGGGAAGCCGGCGTCGTGTCGATGCGGTTCGGTCTGACCGACGGGCAGCCGAAGACCCTCGACGAGATCGGCAAGGTCTACGGCGTGACCCGCGAGCGGATCCGCCAGATCGAGTCCAAGACGATGAGCAAGCTGCGCCACCCGAGCCGGTCGCAGGTCCTGCGCGACTACCTCGACTGACGGCCTGACGCCCTTGGAGGCATCGATGCAGGTCAGGTGCCTTATGGGGCGCCTGACCTGCTTCAGTTCTGATCGGCACAGCGCTCCCAGTCCAGACACTGGTCGCCGCGCAGCGGCATGCCCAAGGCGCCCTCGCCCCCCGATCTGACGGTCCTGCTGCCCTCGTGGCTGCTGTCGCTGCGGGCCGACCGCAAGAGCCCGCAGACGCTCAAGGTCTACGGCGGCGGGGTCCGGTTCTACCTGCGCTGGTGCGACAGCGCCCGGGCCGCACCCCTCGAACGGGGAGCCTGCGGGCCTGGGTGCCCGAGCTGATAAACGGTGCCAACCGCCCCGCCACAGCCCGGGGCCCGCCAGCATTCCGTGAGCCGGTTCACCGCCTGGCTCGCTGAGGAGGGTGAGCTGCCGACCGACCCCTTCCTGGGCATGACCGCCCCCAAGCTCGACACCGCCGGCGTCGAACCGGTGCGGGTGAAACCCGGTGATGCCGGTGACCGACGACCAACTCAAGGCGCTGCTGCACGCCTGCCAGCCCGGGAAGGCCCGGCAACGTCCGGGTTTGCCGTGTTGCAATGTCAGGTCAGACGCTGGCTGCGATCAGGTCCGGGACCGACTCCCAGATGGCGGGGACCTTGCGCATCACGAGGGCGCAGTCCAGCTCGGCGATCCCGGGCGCGAAACCTCGTCGCATCCTCGAAGAAACGTGAGATCCGTCCGCCGAGCAGAACGGTCAGCCGAGAGTCGGTGTCGCGGCGAGGGATGAAGACGCCCGTCCGGGTTCCCTCGATGCCATCCCACTCGACGGCGATCCGGTGTGCAGCATTCTCGGTAGTGACGCCGACGATCGCGGGGAGTCCCTTGGGACGCAGGCTGCCGAGACGTATGAGACAGATCCTCAGCTACCGCCCGCCCGTCGATGAGCTGAGGCCGCAAGCGAGAAGGCAGGATCCCGGCCGGGGCCGCGGGGTCGACCCTGTAGTTGACGAGCAGGCGACGTTCGATGTCGCCAGAGATCTGGGGGAGCCTCACACCCCGACCGCAGCGCTCAACGCGGAACCACGCCCGTGACCTCACCTTCGTGATCATGAACTGGCCTGACACCAGCCATGATCACGAGGCCACGGGCGCCGCGCGGTCACCAGGCTGGACCTGGTTGCCCGCTCAACTGCGAAGGGCCGCTTACGGCAGGTCGGCTCGCGGAGGAGCGCAAGGCGGTCAACGCTGAGCAAGTCCTGAGCCGCGAGTGACGGGCGTGTTGCCACCGAACAGGAAGGGGCATCCTTGCGCGTCGGGAGACCCCCGGTGGCTGGGCGACGTTGTCACGGTCACGCGCGGTCTTGCACAGCGGGAGACCTTTGCAGGGCGCCCTGAGAGATCTTGGGACGGTCAGCGTCACCGGCCGTGACGCTGGAGAGGGTGGTCATCTCGGGTGAGGTCGAGGTGTTCCATCGCGATGGCCTGGCGGGCGATCCTGGCCAGCCCGGGGGCCAGGGGGCGCGCGGCCCAGCCGAGGGTTCGGACCAAGGGGGTGGGTAGATGGCGGGGTGGGCGGCCGGTGAGACGGGCGGCAAGGTCGGTCAGTGAGAGGTTCTCGGGCCCGTCGACCTCGACGCATCGTCCGCGAAGGGCGGCGGCGTCGATGGCCCGGATGACCGTGGCGGCGACATCGGCGACAGGGACGAAGTTCATCGGGTTCCGGGCGGGACCGAGGAGTCGGGGGCGGCCGTCGCGGCCCGTCGAGGCGGTGATGATGTCGGCCCAGGTCTCGGCGAACGCGGTGGCCCGCACGATCGTCCAGGGCAGGTCGCGGGCCTTCAGGTGTGCCTCGGCGGCCGCTTTCATCCGGAAGAGCTCGATCGGGCTGTTGAGGGCGGCTCCGACAACGGACACGAGAACGAGGTGGCAGCCGAACTCTGCGGCAGCGTCGATCAGGTTGATCGCCGCGTCGCGGTCCACGGCCCGCGGCCCGGCGCCACGACGCGGGTCCATGCCCGTCATGGCCGCGACGATCGCCGTGCTGCCGTCGACGACGGCGCGAGCCTGGCGCGGGTCGGCGACATCCGCCGCGACGAGCTCAGCCACGGCCCGCTCAGGGTCCGCGCCCTCGGTCCCGGCGTGACGGGAGACCACCCGGACCGCTCTGCCCTGCGCCACCAGCGCAGCGGCCACCTGTCGGCCCAGGCGCCCGGTGCCCCCCACCAGGGTGATCACGGCCGCCCCGCCGACTGTTGGACGGCGCCGTCTGCGTCGACACCGGCTGCTTCGACCGGCTCGACGTAAAAGCGGCAGCCGCGGATGAGGCCGCCGCGGACCGTGAAGACCTGCACGCCGGCCAGGTGCACGGGCTTGCCGTCCCGGCGGGTCCCGTTCATCATCATCTCGACCCAGACCTGCTCGCCATCGGCGACGACCTGGTGCGCGACGGCGACGAGGTCCGGGACGCCGGCGAACAGGGCGGTCCAGTTTCGGCGGACTTGACCGGGGCCGACGAAGTCGCGGGTTGGGTGGACCGGGTTGCTCAACGTGTAGTCCGGCCCGAAGCACGCGACCAGCCCGTCCAGGTCGTGGGCGTTGGTCCGGTCGAACAGCCGCGCGACCAGGTCGCCCGGCGTGGCAGATGGGTTGGACACGAGCGCTCCTCTTTGATTCCAGTAGACTAGAACGGATAGGGAGGATGATCCACTTGCCGACACCGCACGTCAAGGCCCGCAGGTACAACGCGACCGGCCGTCGTGAGGGGGCAGCGCTCCGCCGCGAGCGGATCGTCGTCGCCGCACGTCAGCGGTTCCTCACCGACGGGTACGCCGCGACCACTGTCGCGTCGGTGGCGGCGGACGCGCAGGTGTCGGTCGACACGATCTTCAAGACCTTCGGCGGGAAGGTGGGTTTGCTGGAGGCGGCCTGGTGGCGTGCCCTGGAGGGTCAGGGAGAGCGGCCAGCCGAAGAACGAGCCGACAGCGCCGCCCAGGGCGGGGATGCTGACGTCATGCTCGCGACCTGGGCGGCGCTCTCGGCGGAGGTCGGTGCCGAGACCGGTCGCTTGTTCGTCCTCATCCGGTCCCTGGCCGTGGTGGACCCCGCGGTCAGCGACCTCTACGACCGCATCGAGCAGTCCCGGACGGAGCGGATGACGCACAACGCGCAGCTGCTCGCCGGGACCGGCGCGCTGCGGCCCGGGCTCTCGACCGCGCAGGCCCGGGACATCATGCTCGCTGTCTCGGGCCACCTCCCCGAAGCACTCCTCGAGCGCGCCGGCTGGTCGACGCGCGACTACGTCGACCTGGTCAACCGACTCCTGCAGTCCGCCCTCCTCGACGCGACGCCGGGACCGCGGCCCACCACGGGGAGTCCACCGAAAGCTGCCCCAGCACGACGCCGGACATGAGCCGCCAGGGGGACGCGAATCGGGCTCGAATCTCAGAGTCATCATTGGTCGCAGGGCGCGCGCTCACCTGCCTGCCGGCAGGTCCCGCGTCCAACACCCGTCCTCGCGTCCCGTTGAAGCTGGCTGTTGCGGTGCAGGTTGCTACGTCCACACACCCCTTCGGTCAGACCGCCGCCCGCTACATCGACGTCGTCCACTCCGGCGCCGAGAACGCCGGCCGAAGACCACTGTGCCCGAGCATGCCGCCGGGCGGGTCAGTGTGAAGTCCCTCGAGGTCCGAGGGCCGCGCGCTCCGCGGGCAGCAGCACCACCGTCCGCCCAGTAACCGTCGGCCGGACCTCTGCGGCGTTGAGCCCGAAGAGCCGGACCCTCGCCATGACGATGCCGGTGGCAGCCCGGACGGCGTCAACGTCGCCCTCCATCGCCTGGTCCCAGACGCTGCGCAGCAACGCGTCGAGGCGGGCACCCTCGAGCCGGCGCAAATTGGAGACCGAGTCGACGGTCTCGTTCTCGAGGGTCGTCCGCACCAGACGATGCACGGTGCCCCGGTTGCGTAGCCCAAGCTCACGCGCCACCGCGACGTTCGCGATGACGGTGAGCTTCTTGCGGTCGTTGAACCGTAGCCACCGTTCGTGCAGACGCTGGTTGCCGGCATGGCCGCGGGCTCGCGCGGCGGCTGGGGCCAGGTCCCAGCGGTCGCGCATGGCCTTGGTCGGGCGGTAGGGCCGCCGGTGGTGCCAGGCGGCCTCACCAGCAGCCGGCGGGCGTGGGTGTTGCCGGTCTTGGTGATCGAGCCCTGGCGGCGGCCCTCGCCGCTGGAGCTCTCGGTCGGCACGAGCCCGAGGTAGGCCCCGATCGTGGAACCGGTGAACCGGCTCCAGTCGCCGACCTCGACGGTGAGCCCGAACGCGGTCAGCGTCGAGACCCCCCGCAGGCACTGCAGCCGCGACACCGTCGGCCACCACTGCGGTTCGGGGGCCATCTCGATGATCGCCTTGTCGAGCCGGGCCCGGCGCGAGGTCGCCGGCAGCACCGTCTCCAGCGTCGTGTCGTACGCGGCCTGCAACCCGGGCAGCTCGAACCGCTGCTGGCCGAGCCACTGCTCGTGAGCGCCGGTCCAGGCCGTCCCGCCCGACCACAAGATCCCCTGCCGCAGCAGGAGCGTGGAGGTGCGGTGCCGAGGTCGCCGCCGCCCACAAGGTCCTGCTGCACGTGATCTGAGGGGCCGCTAGCACCTGCCCTCAGCCGAGTCGTCCGGACAGCTGCTTCTGCAGAAGCCCCAGGAGCGTGGTCGTCGGTGCACCTGCGGTCTCGGAGTCGGAAGATCTTCACCCTGGCGGCCAGGACGATGCTGGTGGTTTTCCTGGCGTAGACGATGTCCGCGGGCCGGAAGGAAGCGGTTGGCGGGGGCAGAGTAGATAGAGCAGGACGGTTGAGCCCGGTCTGGTTGAGTGGGCTGTGGGACGTCGAAGGGTGCTCTAGATTGAGGGATGCGCACTCCACTTGCTCTCTGCCTCATGACAACGCTGACCATGGGGAGTGTGATGGGGTCGGCGCTCCCAGCCAGTGCCCTTGTGCTGAGCGTGACAGTCACGTGTGACGTGCCCAAGTCCCAGCCGGAGCGACAGCTCGCCCCAAACTCGTGCCTGAACTATGTGCCGGACGGGACGCAGACCTACACGGCGCTGGTCAGGAACGGCCGCGGGCAGCCCGTGGCGGGAGTCAAGGTCGTCTGGGGCGATTCCGACGTCAAGGACGCACATTTTCGGGTCAACCAGACCCCCTGCTACACCAGCTCTGCCGGGACCTGCTCCGCTGAGGTCAAGGACACGGCCCCGAAGTCGGGGGAGAAGATCACCGTGAAGGCCCACGCGTCCGGCTATATCGGGACCGGGTACCTGACGTTCCGTTAGGCCACCGGTATGCGACGGCACAAGGGTCAGTGACTCGCCCGCGTGCACGAGTCCTGAAGAGCTCTGTTGACCCCGCTCGGTGTGCGGCTGTCGCCGACCAGACTGCGCCATCTCGCCTCTGATATCGCGCGGCGTACGATGTCTCTACCGCGTCTCATCCGCCGGCAAGGGTCTCATGGAGTGTGCGGGCGGGTGAAGGCGAATTGGGGGACGCCTCCCGCCACCGCCCATGCCGGCCCGCTCTCGCATATCAGGCGCTTCTGCTCAGGGCGGGGCCGCTCGTCCAAGCGCAGCCCGGATTGATCGACGGCGGCAGGCCCTTGGCAGGACCCGAAAGGACCCCCTACCCGGCTCACGGAACAGCGACCTGCGACATCGCATCCCGACGTGGGTCCTCGTGGGTATCGTGTCGCGCAGGAAGACGTTGCTGAGAGACTTCAGGGCCTTCGCGTTCGGCGGCTCTCTCCTCGACTTGGCAATCGGGATTGCCATCGGCGCCGCCTTTGCTGGCGTTGTCGCTCCGATGGTCAAGAACCTCATCCTGCCGCGAGTGGCGGACCTCGTCGGCGCACCCGACTTCGACAGCCTGCACGCCACGATCCGGGGAAATGCTCAGATCGAGTACGGAACTTTCCTGACAGACCCATCGCCTTCTTGCTGCTGGCCCTGGTCATCCTCCTGCTCGTGAAGCTCATCAAGCACCTCACCGGCGTCGAGGCCGTGGGCGCACAAGGCAACCGCGAGTGCGACCACTGCAAAAGCTTCATCCCCGTCGACGCCAGCGTGTGCCTGTACTGCACCCGCGACGTCGAGCCGGTCGTCGCCTGACCCCCTCTGCCCGCTCGCCCTTTCGACGAGGTCCTCGGCCGAGATGAGGGTGGGGGAGCGGCGCGACTCCAGCTCGCCGAGTGCCTCCGCGATGCCGGCCAGCCGAGGCCGAGCGGTGGCGGCACTGAGGAGGCCCTCGGCCAGGAGTTCGACAACTTCCTCGCGGCGTTGTCGATGCTCGGCGATCTGTCGATCTAGCGCGTCCCCGTTGGTGTGGGGGCGGGACAGCTCGGCTGCGTGGGGCCGTCGCAGGCGTTCGATCACGAGGTTCGTCACGATGGCGTCGGCGGCACGGCGGCTCATGCTCACGAAGCAGCACTGCGAGGGCGAGGGCGACGGCGGACGGCGGCTCGGGCAGCGAGCCAGCCCTCGGCGTTCGCGATGCCTCGAACGCAGCCTGATGAAGCTCGCCGTCAACGTCCACGAGGCCGTCGACGGCGCCGGGGAGGCAATCGGTCCATCGGGTGTGCGATGGACGCGCCCCCGTCAGCCGGTCAATCTGGTCGGGTGCCGTCGAGCAGGCACCGGCCGGCAGGCCGTGCTGGCCTGCCGGCCGGTGCGGTACCCGAGGTGGGCTCGTCAGTCGTCGACGGAGATTCTCACGACCTCGCCCGTCGGACCACCGCCGTTGGACGCGGGCATGATGCTCCAGTTGGAGACGTAGACCGCGCCGTCGTCGTAGGCGAACCCCGAGGGGAACGACAGCTGGCCAGCCCCGAGGGTAGTGCGGGTGCCATTCGGCGCAACCTTGATGAGCGCACCGGAGGGGTCTGGACCGAACATGCCGTTGGCCTGGAACTCGGTGGCGTAGAAGTTGCCCGAGTCGTCAAAGCCGCAGCCCTGGATCCCGGTGAAGCCGCTCCACTTGACGGACGCCACGCCGTTGGCGATGCGCCACACCCGTGCGTGTCCTGGCGCGTAGTCCCCGCCGAGGAGCTCCCCGACGTAGAAGGACCCGTCAGGAGCCTTCGCGATGCACGTCGGGACGGCGTCCGTGACCGCCCCGGCGGGAACCGGGAGGTATGTCAACGTCGAGACCCGTCCCTGGTCGTCGACCTTCGCGATGAGGTTGGCGCCGGCGTCGGCCACGTAGTGCGTACGGCCGATGGTCATCAGGGCGTTGGGGTTCGCGTCGGGGAACTGGTCGGGCTGCAGGTCCTGGTGGCGGTTGGTCCAGGCGTAGTCCCGGTTGCCGGTGGGCGCCAGCGCGCTCCACGAGCCGTGCCGATCGATGGTGATCGTCCGACCCAGCTCGGCCTTGGCGGCGCGGACGACGGGTCCCGGGGGTGCGTTCGGTGGGACGCCGGCGCCGTTGGCCGCCATCTGCCCGTAGAGGCGGTTGCCCTGGGTGGACACCGCCGAGAGGCCTCCAGCGGCGGTCCCGTCCGGCGATGCCACCGAGATCAGGCCGTCGAGGACCTTGGTGAGCCGCCCGTCTGCCAGCTTGCTCACCCCGCTCGTCAGCCCCGCGCACTGGGGCCCCTCCGGTCCGTTGCCCAGGCACAGACTTCCGCCGTGACCTGATTCGGCAATGTAGAGGTCGTCGTGGGAGCCGAAGGCCAGGCCGCGAGGATTGTCGAGGTTGCGGGCGACGACGGTCACGCGCGCGCCGTCTGCATCGGTTGGTGGGGCGGCGTGGGCCGGGCGGGCAGCCATGAGGCTGCCCGCCACGACGAGGCTGAGGGCAGCGGAGGCGCTGAGGGTGCGGGTGCGCGACGTGGAGCGGGTCGGGAACGACATGCCATACGCGATGTTGGTGGTCATCGAACCTCCTCAAGGGGGCCGCCTAGGTAAGGCTGGCCTTGACCAACGAAGCACTGACCCACGGGGGTGTCAACCCCCAAAACAAGACGACCCCAACGCCAGGCTCAGAGGCCCGTCTGCTGAGCCGCCGCCAGCATCCGGCCTGTGCCGACCACCGATGGCCGGAGGGTGCTCGCGTCTCACGCGCGCACCGGGTTATGCGGCTCTTCACCAGGCAGCGTGTCGTGGGGGTCTGAAGCCGCCGCTCTCGAGGGGGAGCGGGCGATGTGGTTGGTGAGGTTTCGGAACCCGAGGGCGTAGCCACGCAGGTGCTCGAGTCGAGGAGGCGATGAGCGCAGCCATCAGCTCACGCCCGGGCTTGCGGTCGGGTGTGCGGTACCCGGCGACCATCCGCTGGTAGGTGCCCCGGGTCGCTTCGACCTCTATGTGCTTTCGGTTCGCGACCAACGCGATCAGCCGCTCCGGCTGGGGGTCGGTGAGCAGGTCGTTGCTGGTGTGCAGGGTCTTCCTAGAAGGTTCGTGCGCCAGCCGACGGACCACGGTGTCGCGGGCTGCACCCTCGCACCCGCAGCGGTACCACCGGTCGGGTTCCACGACCCGGCACCCAAGGACCGCCCGGCCGGGTTCGAGGCGTTGCCCGGGTCTTCCAGACGCTGTGGGGGAACCCCCGTCACCGGGAGACCGCGGGACCGATGCGCCGACCCACCCGGGCGACGGACCTACACCCTGATCTGCGAAGGGGACCCGGATCATTCATCTAGGAGCAGCCCCTGATCGACACAACCTTGGTCATCGCGGTATCTCAGGTCAGGATGATTCATGGCACAGCGCTCCGAGCCTGCATGCTTGTTCAGCACGTCAGCACAGCGCACAGGCCTCCCCACAACGCGACTACCACGGCGTCTCCGCCGCGGCACCGGGCCCATCGGCCCAGACGTCAGTCGTCGATGGCCTGGTAGACGACCGAGCGGAAGTCGGCCTCGGGCAAGTCGAAGCCGACCATGTGCTGCGTCATGAGCACGCCGACGACCTCCTCGACCGGGTCGACCCAGAAGTAGGTCTTGGCCGCACCGGCCCAGCCGAACTCGCCGGCCGAGCCAGCGAGCGCGCTCTGGCCGATGTCCATCGCGACGCGGGAGCCCAGACCGAACCCGTAGCCGGGCGCTGCCACGCCGCCGAGGGTGTACGGGAGCAGCGCCGGCGCGAGGTGGTTGGTGTGCATCAGCTCGAGCGTCTTGCGGCCGAGGATGCGGGTGCCGTCCTCGGCCTTGCCCGTGAGCAGCATGGTCGCGAACCGCAGGTAGTCCGAGCCGGTGCCGAACAGGCCGTGGCCACCGCGCTGGAAGACGTCCGGGGTGTCGCTCGGGTACGTCGCGTCCACCTCCCGGCGGCCGACGTCGCCCGTGGCGAAGGCCATCGCGAGCTTGGTGAACGTCATGTCCTTTCCCACGATGTCCGGCAGGCCGTACATCGCGGCCAGACGGCCACGCTCCGACGGCGGCACGCCGAAGCCGGTGTCGGTCATCCCGAGCGGCCCGAACAGGCGCTCCGAGAGGAACTCCCCGAGCTTCTGGCCCGAGATCACCTCGATCAGGCGGGCCGCGACGTCGATGCCGACGCTGTAGTGCCACTGCGTCCCAGGCGCGAACGCGAGCGGGAGAGTGGCCACCTCGTCGACGAACTGCTCGAGGGTGCGCGTCGGGTCGTTGCCGATCCGCTTCTCGCGGTACTGCTCCGCGACCGGGAAGTCCTCGAGGAAGTCGTAGGTGAGCCCGCTGGTGTGGCTCATCACGTCGCGGACCTGCATCGGGCGCAGCAGCGACTGGTCCTCGAGCGTCCCGCCCGGCCCGGCGATCTTCGTCGCCGCGAAGGCGGGGATCCACTTGGCGACCGGGTCGACGAGCTGGAACCTCCCCTCCTCGAAGAGGGTCATCAGCGCGGTGCAGATGATCGGCTTGGTCATCGAGTACAGGCGGTAGATCGTGTCCTCTGCCGTGGGCACGCCGGCCTCGCGGTCCTGCCACCCGAGGCACTCGGAGTGGACGAGCTGCCCGCGGCGCGACACCAACGTCATGAAGCCGGCATAGCCGCGCTCGTCGACGTACTTCTGCAGGGCGGGCGCGATCCGCTCGAGGCGGCCGGCGCTCATCCCCACCGACTCGGGTGACGTGCGCTGCGGTGCGACCTGGGTCATCGTGGATCTCCTGTGATCGGGACTGGTGCCAAACCTACGCCTGCGCCCTGATCCTGGCGGAGTGCGACGCCGCGGAGGCCCCGACCACCTCGTCGTGGTCAGGGCTCCCGCGCTCTGCCGGCCTCGCTCGACCTTGGCTCAGCCTCGCTTGGGGGCGGGTGGCACGATACTGGGGTGCGCCATCTTGTCGGCCTTGGCGTGCTTCTCGGCCCGCTTCTCCTTGATGGACTTGCCAGCCTTCTTCGACATCGTGTTCTTCGGTGACTTGTCGGCCATTGGTCTGCTCCCTCATGGGGAGCCGGGCGGCTCCGTGACCTGAGGCTACGCCTCCGAGGGGGTCACGGGGGAGGTCCTGCGAGCCCTGCCTTCGAGCCGCGCTCAGCGGCGACGGGGCAGGCGCTGCGCCACCACGGCCCACCAGCGGGCCGGTAGCTGGGTCGTCGTGCCCGCGTGCGCGCTCCACCAGCCGACACCGGCGGCAGGGACGAAGAACGCGCGCAGGCGCTGCGGCAGCGGGCGGCTCTGCGAGACCGCCTGGGTGATGACCTCGACGTCGGGGTGGAGGTCGACCGCGTCGACCCCGGGCCGGGCGTAGCGGGTGCGTTCCACCGTGGCGACGACCCGGCTGATCGACGCGTCGACGTCGTCGTCGAGGTAGCCGTGCTTCACGTAGTGGGCCCGCCACTCCCGCAGGGTGCCGCCGCTGGGTGGGTGCAGACCCAGGTCACCGAGCCGCGAGACCAGCTCGGCCCACTGGGCCTCCGCGAGGGCGGTGGCGTCGGCCGCGTGAGCGCGGCGCCGTCGGTGGACGAGCCGCGCGGTCAGGGGCAGGACCAGCGACCCGAGGAGCCCGAGCAGGAGGGCCAGCACGACGAGGCTCACGGGTGAGGTCAGCACCCCGAGCACGCGGTCACCGAGCGCCGGCGAGGCCACTGCTCCGGAGTCGGCCTCGGGGAGCGGCTTGCGGCCCGTGCCCGAGGTGGGTGCCCCGGTCGACGTGGCGCTCGCACCGGGTTCGCGACCCCCGCTCGGGCCCGGGGTGGCGTCGGGCAGGACGGTGTAGGCAGGGACCGAGCCGGTGCGCTGCGCCGGAGTCGGCTCGAACCGGAGCCACCCGGCCCCGGCGAAGTAGAGCTCCGGCCACGCGTGGGCATCCGCGGACCGCACGGTGTAGACGCCGTCCGTGGCCGACCCCGGCAGGAAGCCGATCGCCATCCGGGCTGGGATCTCGCGGGCGCGGGCCATCATGATCATCGCCGTCGCGAACTGGACGCAGTAGCCCTGTCTGGTCGTGAGGAAGCTGACGACGGGGTCGTCGACCACAACCCCCCGCGCGTCCTTCGGGGGAGGCGGCAGCGTCAGGGAGTAGGTGAAGTCGGGCCCACGAAGGTAGGTCTGGATGGCCACGGCCGCGTCCCACGGAGTGTTCGCCGCGCCGGCGACCTTCGCGGTGAGCGCACGCACCTGCGAGGCCGAGCCGGGGTCGAGCGCGAGCGACCCGCTCACCAGTGGGTCGGTGTCGCCGGAGTCCCCTCCGGCGATCCCCGCCCGCAGCTGCGCGGCGGCGACGTCGACCTCCTCGTAGCTGACGGTGTAGGCCGCGGGCCGGGACCGCACGAACAGGTCACCCGTGTCGGTGTCGGCCGACCACGCGGTGTCGCCGAGGTCGGCCGTCGACACCGGCTGCGGGGCCGCGACGTGGGGGGCGTCGAGCGAGTTGCTGGTCACCGAGACGGTGCGTTCCTGCACGGAGACGTCGGGAGAGATGCGGGACCCGGCGGTGAGCCGACGCGAGGGGAAGTCGGTCGGCCCGCTGCGCCACTGGCCGTCGACATAGGTCGGGGCGACGACGACGCGCAGGGGAGGCGGGGTGCCGGGGGCCGTCGTGCGGTAGGTGACGACAGGGTTGAGCGATCCGCTCTGCAGGCTGCGGGTCAGGTCGAGCGTCGAGGAGAATCCCACCCGGCCGCCGCGACCGACGGCCTGGTCGCTGCGCCCCAGACCGTCCAGCACGAACCGGGTCGGCAGGTGGGGGAGCACCGCGGGCAGCACCACCGCGGCAGCGAGGCCCGCCACCGCCAGCCGCCGGGCGCTCGACCCGAGTCCGGACAGGGCGCCGACCTCGGCGTCCTCGAGGTTCGTCGGGGTGCGCGGCGAGGCAACCGTGGTCGACCAGCGACGCACCGCGGTGCTCGTGGTGCGGGTGACCAGGAGCAGCCAGGCCAGCGCGGCCACGAGGAAGTATCCCGGTGCGAGCGACGACCCGCTGTTGGCGACGGCCGTGAGGAAGACGGCCAGGAGGGGGAGCCCGGCGACCGCCGGCGCCTGCCGGGTCACGCCGACGTAGTCGACGACGAGGGCGAGGACCGTGGTGACCGCGACGAGCATGGCGATGACGCCCGTAGTGGTCGGGATGGGTGCGGCATACCGCTGCATCACCTGGGTGACGTCCGTCGTGAGCGTCACGACGGGCTCGACCGTCCAGGACCCGGGCAGCCCACCCCGCAGGCTGTCCGGCACGGTGAGCAGGAGCACGGCCTCGGCGCCGACGGCCAGCTGTCCGAGCAGGACCAGCACGTCGTGGGTCGTCCACCGGCGCAGGAGCACCCCCGCCCCGCTCACGGCCAGGCCGCACCACAGGCTCGGCGCCAGCCACGACCCGGAGACCGTCAGGGTCGTGAGGCCGAGCGCCGCTGACAGCGTCGCCACCAGGGCGAGGGCGGCATCCAGGGCGCGGGACCTCATCGGCGCACCAGCCCGCGGGTCGTCAGGGCGGCCCAGGCTGAGGCCATCGAGCCGCCGGCGCGCACCGTGACGGCCGACCAGCCGCTGAGGTGCAGCAGCTCGGCCAGCGCCCGGGCCTCACCGTCGTGGCCGGCCCCACCAGCACCCGGCCCGTCGCCGAAGCTCGCGCTGTCGAGGACGACCGCGAGACCGGTGCCACCCGACTGGCGCAGGGAGGCGACGCGTCGGAAGGCCTCGTCGTCGTGGTCAGCCAGCACTGCGACGACGAGGCCACCCGTGGCCGCGACCGTCCCGGCGGCGCGCACGAGCTCGTCGAGGGCCCGGTCGTCGCTGGTCGAGGCCTCGGCCAGCATCTCGAGGGCCGTGTCGAGCTCGGCCACCGAGGCCACCACTCCCGAGCGGATGCTCTCGGCGCTGACGAGGTGCACGGCATACCCTGCGTCGGCGAGGTGGGTGAGCAGGGAGGCGACGGCGCTGACCGCCCACTCGAAGGACGACCCGACGCCTGTGCCCTGGTGGCCGGAGGCCCGGGGGTCGAGCAGGATGACGGCCCGGCGGCGGGCGGGGCGGTCCTCCTGACGGACCATCAGGTCACCGGTGCGGGCGGTGGCCGGCCAGTGGATGCGGCGCAGGTCGTCACCGTCGCGGTACTCGCGGATCGACTGGTCGTCCTCTCCGTGGAGGGAGACCATGTGCGGCGTCTCACCCTCCGTGCCGAGACCGCTGCCCGCAGGGGTGCCGCCGGTCAGGGGGTGGATGCGGGGCAGCACGACGACCTCGTCGGTTCCTCCGACCTCGGCGAAGCGGTTGGTCAGGCCAAAGGCGTCGCGCACCTGCACGGTGAGCGGTCCGAGCGTGTGCCGACCACGCAGGTGGGACCGGATGGCGTAGTCGATCTGGCGCCGCTCGCCGGTGGACATGCGCCCGAGCAGGAACCGTGGTCGGTCACCCAGCACGTAGTCGAGCCGCTCCTCGACGAGCATGAGGGGGGAGCGGTGCACCGAGGTGTTCTCGACGACGACCGTGACCGTCGCCAGCTCGTCGACCGCCACCCGGCTGGGCAGCAGGCGTCGCTCGATGCGCAGGTCGGTCGGTCGACGTCTCGCCGTGAACGCCGCCGCGAGGGGGAGCACGAGGAGCAGGACCCCTACGCGGCTGATGTCGGGGAAGCCCAGCCCCCACCCGCACAGCAACAGCGTCACCCCGGCAGCCGCGAAGGCCTGTCCGCGGGTGGTGAGGACATCGCGCAACCTGCTCACCCCCCGGTGGTTCAGCGCGCCGAGACCGGCACCCGGCGCACGATCTCGCGCAGGATGTCGTTGGTGGTCCGTCGCGCCAGCTGGGCCTCGCCCGAGAGCAGGAGACGGTGCGACAGCACGGGCAGGATGACCTCCTGGACGTCGTCGGGCAGGACGTGGTCGCGCCCCTCGAGGGCCGCGACGGCCCGGGCCGCGCGCAGCACGTGCAGGGAGGCGCGGGGGGAGGCCCCGAGACGCAGGCCGCTGCTCGCGCGGGTCGCGACGCTGATGTCGACGACGTACTGCCGGATCGCCGCGCTCGCCCACACGTCGCGCACCACGGTGATCAACCGGGCCACCGTCGCCGCGTCCGTGCAGGGCGACAGGTCGAGCAGGGGGGAGGTGCCAGCGTGGTTGTCGAGCATCTTGACCTCGGCGGCCGGAGAGGGGTAGCCCATCGAGATGCGGGCCATGAACCGGTCTCGCTGCGCCTCGGGCAGCGGGTAGGTGCCCTCCATCTCGATGGGGTTCTGCGTCGCCATCACCATGAAGGGCGCGGAGAGCTCGTAGGTGTGGCCGTCGACCGTGACCTGCCCCTCCTCCATCGACTCCAGCAGCGCCGACTGCGTCTTGGGGGAGGCGCGGTTGATCTCGTCGCCGACGACGACGTTGGCGAAGATCGCCCCGGGGCGGAACTCGAAGTCACGCACGTCCTGGTTGAAGATGCTCACCCCCGTGATGTCGCTCGGCAGCAGGTCGGGCGTGAACTGGATACGGCGGACCGAGCAGTCGATCGAGCGCGCCAGGGACTTGGCCAGCATGGTCTTGCCGACACCCGGCACGTCCTCGAGCAGCAGGTGCCCCTCGGCGAGCAGCACCGTCACAGCCATGCGCACCATCGCGTCCTTGCCCTCGATGACGTGGGTCATCGACTCGCTGATCAGACGCGCGACGTGCTGCACCTCGGCCAGCGCCTCGGGGGTGCTCAGCTGGGACGTCCCCGCCGTCCCCGCCGTCCCCGACACGGTCTGGTCAGTCACGTTCGTCACGCTCGTCCCCTTGCGGCCGGTGCTGGATGTGCGGTGGGTGCCCGAGAGGGCATGCGGAGATCTTCCCCCACTTCCCTCCACCCAACCAGCGACAACCGACATCGGTTCCCACTTCTGACCGGTCGGGGGCGTCTGCGGCCGGTTCCGGCCCGCGGAGGGGCCTCGAGCGGAGGGTCTGGCTCGCCGGACGCTCCGGTCCGTCGCGAGGGTCCACCACTCCACTCCACCGGCGCTGACCTGCGAGAAGACGGCGTCCGCTGCCTATTGAAAGGGACATTCTGCGCGTGAGACGTTGTGTGTGGAGGAAAGTGGAGTAGCGTGGAGCCCGACGGAGGAACGTGGATCGCCGTCACTCGGGTCGAGACGAGGGGAGGTGACCGGTGTTCCTCGGCACCCACACGCCCCTGCTCGACGACAAGGGACGCCTGTTCCTGCCCGCGAAGTTCCGCGACCGACTGGCCGAGGGCCTGGTCGTCACCAAGGGCCAGGAGCGCTGCCTCTACGTCTACGACCTCGCCGAGTTCGACCGGGTCGCCACGGCGATGCAGCAGGGACCGACCTCCAGCAAGGCCGTCCGCGACTACGTCCGCGTCTTCCTCTCCGGGGCGTCTGACGAGGTGCCCGACAAGCAGGGACGGGTCACGATCCCCACCACCCTCCGCACGTATGCGGGTCTCTCGCGCCAGTGCACGGTCATCGGCGCCGGCAACCGGGTCGAGGTCTGGGACTCGCAGGCCTGGGAGACCTACCTCGGCCGCACCGAGGCCGCCTTCGCGGAGCAGTCCGAGGAGGTCGTCCCCGGACTCTTCTGAGCGTCGCCGTCCCATCCCTCCCACCCCCGCACCCCACCCACCGACCCCGCGGCCTCCAGCCGCTCAGACCGTCCCGGGACGACTTCCCCCGATCCGGGCCGGGCCGAGCGGATGGGGACCGGGAGGCCGGACACCCGACCGGCACGACGCATACGCACCCCCTCACCGAGAAGGACCGATGACCACGCGAGGCAACCCCGCCGACCGGCACGTGCCGGTCCTGCGCGACCGGGTCGTCGAGCTGCTGGGTCCGGCGCTGCAGCGCCCCGGTGCGGTCTACCTCGACGGCACGCTCGGCATGGGCGGGCACGCGCTCGCGGTGCTCGAGGCCCACCCGCAGGCCCGGGTCATCGGCGTCGACCGCGACCACGAGGCGCTGGCGCTGGCAGGCGAGCGGCTCGCCGCCCACGCCGACCGGGTCGACCTCGTCCACGCCGTCTTCGACGAGCTGACCGACGTGCTCGCCTCCCTGCACGTCGACGCCGTCGACGCCAGCCTCTTCGACCTGGGCGTCAGCTCGCTGCAGCTCGACGAGGACGACCGCGGCTTCGCCTACAGGGTCGACGCGCCGCTCGACATGCGGATGGACCAGCAGCAGGGCGTCACGGCCGCCGAGGTCGTCAACACCTACCCGCCCGGCGAGCTGCTGCGCATCCTGCGCGACTACGGCGAGGAGCGCTTCGCCAAGCGCATCGTCAGCGCGATCGTGCGCGAGCGCGAGACCGAGCCCTTCACCTCGAGCGCGCGCCTGGTCGAGCTCCTGCGCGGCGCCGTCCCGATGGCCTCGCAGCGCAGCGGAGGACACCCGGCCAAGCGCACGTTCCAGGCCCTGCGCATCGAGGTCAACGGCGAGCTCGCCGTCTGGGAGCGTGCTCTCCCCGCGGTGGTCGACGCCCTCGCCGTCGGCGGCCGGCTCGCCGTGCTCAGCTACCACTCCCTCGAGGACCGCGTGACCAAGCAGGTCCTCGCCGAGGGCGCCACCTCCAGCACGCCGGCCGGCCTGCCCGTCGAGCTGCCCGAGCACGCGCCCTACCTGCAGCTGCTGACCCGCGGCGCAGAGGAGGCGAGCGAGGCCGAGGTCGCCGCCAACCCCCGCTCCGCCTCGGTGCGCCTGCGGGCCGCCCTCCGCACCCGCGCGGGTGGGCACCCTGCCACGCGCCGCACGACCCGTCCCGACGGCCGACCTGGCCTGCCGGCGACCCGCCCCACCCGCCCGACCCGCAGGGGAACCCGATGAGCCAGCAGACCGCACTCCGCACCACCGCTCGCGCCGCACCGCGCACGGCGGCCCGACCCGGGCGACGCCCCGCCCCGCTGCGGGTCGTGCCGGGGGCCATCCAGCGCACGGGGAACGCCGCCTTCGCCGGGATCTGCGTGGCGCTCATGGTCGCCGGTCTGGTGACCCTGCTCCTGCTCAACACGAGCCTCGCCCAGGGGGCCTTCGACCTGTCCGACCTGACGAAGTCGTCGGGCACGCTCACCGACACCCAGCAGCAGCTCACCGCGTCGATCGACGAGCAGCGTTCCCCCCGCTCGCTGGCGGCGGCCGCCCAGCAGCTCGGGCTCGTGCCGGCACAGAGCATGGCCTTCCTCCGCCTCTCGGACGGCAAGATCATCGGCAGCGCCGAGCCGGCCAGCCCGGCTGCGCGGCTCACCATCGTGACCTCCCCGACCCCTGCCGGGGCGGCCGCCCCGGTCGGGCGGTGACGAGGTGACTGCCCGTCGCCCCCGGGTGGCCAACCCCCGCCGTCGGGCCCGGACCATGCTCGTCTCCGGGCTCTTCGTGCTCACGGTCTTCGGCGGCCAGCTGCTGCGGGTGCAGGCCTTCGACGCCTCGAGCGTGCAGAACGCGGCCCAGCAGCGGCGTCTGGCCGACGTGCTGCTGCCGGCCGGTCGCGGCGAGGTGCGCGACACCAACGGGGTCGTCCTGGCCTCCAGCGTCGAGCGGCGCACCGTCACGGTCGACCAGACGGCGCTGCCGACCTACGCCCGCACCCTCGTGGTCGCGGGGAAGAAGCAGTCCGTCACCGTCGGGGTCGTCGGCGCCGCCGAGCGTCTGGCCCCCCTGCTGGGCGTGACCGCAGCCGCCCTCGTGCCCCAGCTGACCGGTACGGCGAAGTACCGCCCCATCGCCAAGGAGGTGACCCCGCTGACCTGGCGCTCGATCTCGGCCCTCGGCATCCCCGGGGTCTACAGCGAGCTCACCACGAGGCGGGTCTACCCCGGGGGGCAGTCGGCCGCACCGCTCGTCGGCTTCGTGCTCGGGGACGGCAGGGCCGGCGGGGGGGTCGAGGTGATGGAGAACTCCGTCCTGCAGGGCACCGCCGGCCGGCAGATCTACCAGCGCGGCTCCAGGGGCGAGATGATCCCGTACGCGTTGGAGCAGAACGTGCCCGCGACGCCGGGGCACGACGTCAACCTCACCATCGACGCCGACCTCCAGTGGTTCGCCCAGAACGCGATCGCCAACACGGTGACGAGCAGCAAGGCCCTGTCGGGCTACGTCGTCGTGGAGGAGGTCAAGACGGGCAAGCTGCGGGCGGTGGCGTCCTACCCCACCTTCGACCCCGACCACGCGGGCAAGGCCACGACGTTCCAGCTGCAGAACCACGCCTTCGAGGACGTCTACGAGCCGGGCTCGACCGGCAAGGTCATGTCGATCGCCACCGCGATCGACCAGGGAAAGATCACCCCGGAGACCAAGCTCGTCGTCCCGAACCGCCTCCCTCGCTCCGGTGAGGCCTTCCGGGACGACGAGGACCACGCGACCCTCAACCTCACCGTCGCGGGTGCGCTGGCCAAGTCGAGCAACATCGGCACCATGCTCGCGACGGAGGGTGTCGCCCCGGCTGCCATGGAGGCGTCGTTCCGCAAGTTCGGCATCGGTACCCTGTCCGGCGTCGGCTACCCCGGCGAGTCGCCGGGCATCTTCGCCAAGGCCGCCGACTGGAGCGGCACCCAGCGATACACCACGCTCTTCGGTCAGGGCTACTCACTCAACGCCATCCAGGCGACAGGGGTCTACCAGACCATCGCCAACGGCGGCGTGCGCATCCCCCCGACCCTCATCGAGAGCACGACCGCCGCCGACGGCACCGTCACGCCCACCCCCCAGCGGCAGGGCACCCGGGTCGTCTCGCAGCAGACGGCGACGCAGGTGTCGCAGATGCTCGAGGAGGTCGTCGGTCCGAACGGCACGGCGCCCAAGGCCAAGATCGAGGGCTACCGCGTGGCCGGCAAGACCGGCACGGCCAACCGCTACGACCCCACGGTCGGCGGCTACAGCGGCTACACCGCAAGCTTCATCGGCTTCGCCCCCGCAGACGACCCCAAGTACGTCATCAGCGTCACCCTCCAGAAGCCGCTGCAGGGCCACTTCGGTGGGCAGCTGGGGGCGCCGATCTTCCAGAAGGTCATGACCTACCTGCTGCAGCGGCACCAGATCCCGCCCTCCGGCCAGCTCGCGCCGGTCCTGCCGCTCAAGTCCGACACGGCCTGGGACCCCCAGGACCCCGCGGTCCTCAATGGCACGAAGCGGAACTAGTAGCCTCGCCGTCGTGTCGTCTCCGCGCCCCCGCCGCACCCCCGGGGTCTCCCTCGACGTGCTGTCGGCCCTCGTGGGCGCGTCCCCCACGCCACCCACGCCGCCCACGTCCATGGCGGGCTCCGTCGTGGTCACCGGCGTGACCCTGGACTCGCGCACAGTCCGCCCCGGCGACCTGTATGCCGCCCTGCCGGGCCTCGCCACCCACGGTGCGGTCTTCGCCGCGTCGGCCAGGGACCGGGGCGCCGTCGCGGTCCTCACCGACCTCGCCGGAGCGTTGCTGCTGCGCGAGGCGGACGTCGACCTGCCGGTCCTGCTCGTCGAGCAGCCGCGAGCGGTGCTCGGCGACCTGGCCGCGCAGGTCTACGGCCGACCGACCGAGGCCCTCGCGCTGGTGGGCATCACGGGCACCAACGGCAAGACGACGACGGCCTACCTCGTCGAGTCGGGGCTGCGCCACCTGGGCGGGTCGATCGGTCTCATCGGCACGGTCGAGACGCGCATCGGCACCGACCGGCTCCCGTCGGCGCGGACCACCCCCGAAGCCCCTGACCTGCACGCGATCTTCGCCCTGATGCGCGAGGCCGGCACCTCGGTGGCCGTCATGGAGGTCTCGAGCCACGCCTTGGCCCAGCACCGCGTCGACGGTGCCGTCTTCGACGTGGCCCTCTTCACCAACCTCTCGCAGGACCACCTCGACTACCACCACGACATGGAGCACTACTTCGCGGCCAAGGCCGGTCTCTTCACGCCCGCGCACAGCCGCCGCGGGGTCGTCTGCGTCGACGACGAGTGGGGCCGACGTCTGGCCGGGACCGCCGCGGTGCCCGTGACCACCCTCGCCACCCACCCCGGCGACGCCGCCGACTGGCACGTGCACGGCCTCGACGGGCCCGACTTCAGCCTGCACGGTCCCGACGTCGTGCTCGCCCTGTCCTGCCACCTGCCCGGCGACTTCAACGTCACCAACACCGCGATGGCCGCCGTCACCCTCATCACCCTCGGTCACGACCCGGCCGCCGTGCAGGAGGCCATGGCGCAGGAGCCCGCGGTCCCCGGGCGGATGGAGCGCGTGCGGGCCACGACCCCGAGCGACAGCGACCCCCTCGCGGTCGTCGACTACGCCCACACCCCCGACGCCGTCGGGGCCGCCCTGCGGGCGCTGCGCCCGACCACCGCCGGGCGCCTCGTCGTCGTCCTCGGCGCCGGCGGAGACCGCGACCGGGGCAAGCGTCCCGCCATGGGGGCAGCGGCGGCCCAGTGGGCCGACGACGTGTTCATCACCGACGACAACCCCCGCACCGAGGTCCCCGCCACCATCCGGGGTCAGGTGGAGGAGGGCGCCCGGGCCGTCCTCTCGTCGCACGTCGGCCGTGCCCCGACGGTCGCGAACCTCGAGCGCCGGGCGCTCGCGATCGCGGCGGCGGTGGCGCGGGCCCGCGAGGGCGAATCGCCCTCTGGCAACACCGTCCTCGTCCTCGGCAAGGGCCACGAGAGCGGCCAGGACATCGGGGGCACCATCCACCCCTTTGACGACCGGGACGCCCTGCGGGCAGCCTTGGACGGCACGCCCTACCGACCGGAAGACCCTGCATGATCTCCTTCACCCTGCGCGAGGTCCTGGCGCTCACCGGCGGCTCGCTGCACCCCGACACGGGGGCGACCGCGCAGCTCGTCGTCGACGGGGCGGTGGTCACCGACTCGCGTGAGAGCGGACCCGGGGCGCTCTACGTCGCCCGGGTCGGCGAGCACGCCGACGGGCACGTCTACGTCGGCGCCGCCCGCGCCCTGGGTGCCGTGGCCGCCCTCACCGGCCGCCCGGTCGACGAGCTGCCTGCCGTCGTCGTGGACGACCCGGAGGTGGCGTTCGGTCTCCTGGCCCGCGGGGTCCACGACCGGGCCACCTCGGCCGGTATGCGCACGGTCGCCATCACCGGCTCCTCCGGCAAGACCAGCACCAAGGACCTGCTCGCCCAGGTGCTCGCGACCGCCGGCGAGACCGTCGCCCCGGTGGGCTCGCTCAACGGTGAGGTCGGCGTGCCGCTCACCGTCTGCCGGGTCACCTCGCGCACCCGCTTCCTCGTGGCCGAGATGGGGGCTCGGGGGATCGGCCACATCGCCCACCTCACCCGCATCGCACCGCCGCACGTCGCGATCGTGCTCAACGTCGGCACCGCTCACCTCGGGGAGTTCGGCTCGCGAGACGCGATCGCGCAGGCCAAGGGCGAGCTCGTCGAGGCGCTCGCCCCCGACGGCGTCGCCGTGCTCAACGCCGACGACCCGCGGGTCGCGGCCATGGCCTCACGCACGACGGCCCGCGTCGTGACCGTCGGGGTCAGCCGGCCGGCCGACGTCGTCGCCACCGACGTCACCCTCGACGCGCTCGGGCGCGCCACCTTCACCCTCCACGGCTGGGGCCACCGCCTCCCGACGACGCTCGCGGTGTCGGGTGCCCACCAGGTCGGCAACGCCCTCGCTGTCGTCGCGGCCGCGGTCGAGTGCGGGCTCACCCCGCAGGATGCCGTCCGCGCCCTCGCCGGGGCGACCGGCACCAGCCGCTGGCGCATGGAGGTCCACGAGCGCCCCGACGGGGTGACGGTGGTCAACGACGCCTACAACGCGAACCCCGACTCCGTCGCCGCGGCGCTGCGCGCGCTGCGGTCGATCGCCGACACCACCACGCCACCGCGCCGCACGGTCGCCGTGCTCGGTGCGATGCTCGAGCTGGGGGAGGAGTCGCCATCGGCGCACACGCAGGTCGGGCGCCTCTGCACCGAGCTGGGCGTCGACCTGGTCGTGGTCGTCGGCGAGGGCGCCGCAGCCATCGCCGAGGGCAGTGACCCCGCGACGACGCAGGTCGTCGCCGACGTCGACGCGGCCTACGAGGTGCTGCAGTCGCTGCGCGCCGGCGACGTCGTGCTGCTGAAGTCGAGCCGGGACGCCGGCCTGCGCTGGCTCGGCGACCGCCTCGTCGGGCTGGAGGTGCCCGGATGAAGGTCGTCCTCCTCGCCGGGTCGCTCGCCCTCGTCATCGCCCTGCTGGGCACGCCCCTCTTCATCCGCTTCCTGGTGAGGCGCTCCTACGGCCAGTTCATCCGCGACGACGGGCCCACCTCGCACCACACCAAGCGCGGCACCCCGACGATGGGTGGGGCCGTCATCCTGGCCGCGCTGATCCTCGCCTACGCCCTCTCCCACCTGCTCACCCTGACGCCGCCGAGTGCGAGCGGGCTGCTGGTGCTGTTCCTGACCGCGGGGCTGGGGCTCATCGGATTCCTCGACGACTTCATCAAGATCAGCCGGCAGCGCAGTCTCGGGCTGCGCTCGAAGCAGAAGCTGCTCGGGCAGGGCCTCGTGGGAGTGGTGTTCGCGTTCCTTGCCCTGCAGTTCCCCAACGCGCAGGGACGCACTCCGGCCGCGCCGTTCATCTCGACGGTGCGCGACACCCACCTCAACCTCGCCTTCGCGGGCACGGTCGGCGGGGTGGTGCTGTTCGTCATCTGGGCCAACATCATGATCTCGGCGACATCCAACGGCGTGAACCTCACCGACGGTCTCGACGGTCTCGCCACCGGTGCCTCGACGATGGTCTTCGGCGCCTACGTCCTCATCAGCATCTGGACCTTCAACCAGAACTGTCAGTCCACCCCGGGCATCAAGTGCTACGAGGTGCGCGACAGCCAGGACCTCGCCGTGGTGGCGGCGGCAGGCATGGGCGCCTGCTTCGGCTTCCTGTGGTGGAACGCCTCGCCGGCCAAGATCTTCATGGGCGACACGGGGTCCCTGGCCCTGGGCGGCGCCATCGCCGGGCTGGCCATCACCACCCGCACCGAGCTGATGGTCATCGTGCTCGCCGGTCTCTTCGTGCTCGAGGCCCTGTCGGTCATCGCGCAGGTCACCTCGTTCAAGCTCACCCGGAAGCGGGTGCTGCGGATGGCGCCTCTGCACCACCACTTCGAGCTGCTGGGGTGGAACGAGATCACCGTCGTCATCAGGTTCTGGATCATCGCCGGGCTGTGCGCCGCCGCCGGTCTCGGCCTCTTCTACGCAGAGTGGGTGGTGGGCAGCTGATGAGTGACGACCCGTATGGAGCCCCGGTCGGCGACCCGTCCTACGAGCCCCGGCCGGGCCTGACCCACCGCGACGCCGACTGGGCCGGGTTGCGCGTGCTCGTGACCGGGCTCGGGGTCAGCGGCTTCGCTGCCGCCGACGCACTGGCCGAGCGGGGCGCGACGCTCACCCTGGTCGACGCGCTGCCCCCCGGCGCGCGGCGGACCAACGACGAGCGGGCGCACATCCTCGACATCCTCGACGTGACCGTGCGCCAGGGCGAGGAGCACACGACCGGGATGCCGGCCCAGGACGTCGACCTCGTCATCACCTCGCCCGGCTGGCGACCCGACCAGCCCCTGCTGCTCGAGGCGGCGGCCCGCGGCATCCCCGTGTGGGGAGAGGTCGAGCTGGCGTGGCGGATGCGGGCCAAGGAGGGCGCCGCGCCCTGGTTGACGGTCACCGGCACCAACGGCAAGACGACGACGGTCAACATGCTCGCCACCATCCTGCGCGCGGCCGGCCTGCGGGCCACGAGCGCCGGCAACGTCGGCACCCCCATCCTCGAGGCGGTGCTCCACCCCGAGCCCTACGATGTGCTCGCCGTCGAGCTCAGCAGCTTCCAGCTGCACTGGCAGCGGTCGGTCTCGGCCGTGGCGTCGGCCTGCCTGAACGTCGCGCCCGACCACCTCGACTGGCACGGCTCCTTCGAGGAGTACCTGCGGGCCAAGGGCAAGATCTACGACCACACCCACCTGGCCTGCATCTACAACGTCGCCGACCCGCTCACCGAGCAGCTCGTGATGGAGGCCGAGGTCGTCGACGGGTGCCGCGCCGTCGGCTTCACCCTCGGCGTGCCCGCCCCGTCGATGCTCGGCATGGTCGACGAGGTGCTCGCCGACCGGGCGTTCGTCGAGCAGCGCCAGAACTCCGCCGCCGAGCTGGCCGTCCTGGCCGACCTGCAGGGCGACGCCCCGAGCGTGGCCCCCCACTACGTCGCCAACGCCCTGGCCGCAGCGGCGCTGGCGCGCGCCTACGGCGTCGGGCCACTGTCGGTCCGCGACGGCCTGCGGGCCTTCCGACCCGACCCGCACCGCATCGCCGAGCTCGGCAGCGTCGCGGGCGTGCGCTACGTCGACGACTCCAAGGCGACCAACCCGCACGCGGCCGGCGCCTCGCTGAGCGCCTTCGAGTCCGTGGTGTGGGTCGCCGGCGGGCTGCTGAAGGGCGCCGACGTCGACGACCTCGTCGCCCGGGTGGCCGGACGCCTGCGGGGCGTGGTGCTCATCGGCGCCGATCGCGCGCGGATCGCCGAGGCGCTGACCCGACACGCACCGAATGTCCCCGTGGTCGACCTCGATCCGTCGGAGACTGAGGACATGCCGGGTGTCGACGTCATGGACCTCGTGGTCGAGAGTGCCGCCCGACTGGCGAGCCCCGGCGACGTGGTGCTGCTCGCGCCCGCCGCCGCCTCGATGGACATGTTCCGTGACTACGGCGCCCGGGGCGACGCCTTCGCTGCCGCCGTGGAGCGCCACCGCCTGCACAGCTCCGGCAACGACCCGCACGACCCCGACGGCCCCGATGCGCTCGGCGAGCCCGGAGCGGGGAGTGGCTCGTGACCACCACCACGCGGCGGACCTCCGAGCCCGCCCGGGCCACGAGGCGGGACACCGCGTCGGGCGACCCGCTGCGCCAGCGGGCGGAGTCGCCGGTGACGACCTACTACGTGCTGCTCGGCACCACCGGCATGCTCGTGGTCTTCGGTCTCGTCATGGTGCTCTCGGCCTCGACCATCACCTCGATGGAGGCCGGGGGCTCCGCCTACACCGACTTCCGCCAGCAGCTCGTCTACGCCGTGGCCGGGCTCGTCATCGCGGCCGCTGCCTCGCGCGTGCCGGTGACCTGGTACCGCCGCGCCGCCTGGCCGGTCTTCGGTGGTGCGGTCCTGCTGCAGCTGCTGGTCTTCGTCCCCCACATCGGGGTGTCGGTGAACGGCAACCGCAACTGGATCAAGCTGGGGCCGCTGCAGATGCAGCCCTCCGAGGTGCTCAAGATCGCCCTCGTGCTCGTCGGTGCGCTCGTCCTGTCCCGCAAGCGCAGGCTGCTGTCCGACCTGCGCCACGTGCTCGTGCCCTTCCTCGTGCCCTGCGTGGTGCTGGCCCTCGGGCTGGTCCTGCGGGGGGGTGACCTCGGCACCACCCTCGTCCTGGTCGCCATCGTCGCCGCCCTGCTGTATGCCGCAGGGGTCCCCGGTCGCTTCTTCGTGGCGGCCGCTGCCGTCGCGTCGCTCGCGGTGCTCGCGCTGGTGACCTCCAGCGGCAACCGCATGGGTCGCATCCAGGCCTTCCTGGGCGGGAGCTGCACCTCCGACGCGGCGGCCTCCTGCTACCAGTCGGTGCACGGCCTCTACGCCCTCGCCGACGGCGGCTGGTGGGGTGTGGGTCTCGGAGCGAGCAAGGAGAAGTGGAGCTGGCTGCCGGAGGCCAAAAACGACTTCATCTTCGCCATCATCGGCGAGGAGCTCGGGCTGCCCGGCACCCTCGTCGTGCTCGGGCTCTTCGGTCTGCTCGCCTGGGCCTGCTACCGTCTCGTGGTGCGCTCGAGCGACCACTTCGTGCGGCTCGCCAGTGCCGGCGTCATGGCGTGGATCATGGTGCAGGCCACGATCAACATCGGCGTCGTCATCGGGCTGCTCCCCGTGATCGGTCTGCCGCTGCCTCTGGTGTCGTCCGGCGGGTCGGCGCTGATCATGACCCTGGCCGCCCTCGGCATGCTGCTCTCCTTCGCCCGGGCCGAGCCAGGCGCCCGCGCGATGCTCGCTGCCCGTCCCAGCCTGGTGCGCGCAGGCCTCTCCGTCCTGCCGAGCCGCAGGCGCCGCTGATGACGACCTCGCGGCCCTCCTCGGTGCTCCTGGCCGGCGGAGGCAGTGCCGGCCACGTCTCGCCGCTGCTCGCGCTGGCCGACGCCCTCGTCCGTCGAGACCCCGACGTGCGGGTGACGGCCCTGGGCACGGAGGCGGGCCTCGAGGCCCGGCTGGTCCCCGCCCGCGGCTACCCCCTGCGCTTCGTGCCCAAGGTCGCGATGCCTCGGCGCCCCACGGCCGCCCTGCTCCGCCTGCCCGGCTCGCTGCGGGCGGCGGTCGAGGCGGCCGGGCGCGCCATCGACGAGAGCGGGGCGCAGGTGGTCGTCGGCTTCGGGGGCTACGTCAGCACCCCGGCCTACCTCGCGGCCCGGCGTCGCCGGATCCCGATCGTCGTGCACGAGCAGAACTCCACCGCCGGGCTGGCCAACCGCGTCGGTGCCCGGCTCACCCGCTACGTCGCCACCACCTTCCCGCGCACCCGGCTCGCCCACGCGAGGGTGCTGGGCATCCCGCTGCGGCGCGAGATCGCGACCCTCGACCGCTCGGTCCTCCGCCTCGAGGCGATGGCCGCCCTCGGGCTCGATCCGCAGTGGCCCACCCTGCTCGTCACCGGTGGCTCCCTCGGGGCCCAGCGGCTCAACGAGGCGTTCTCCGCCGAGGCGGGCAGCCTGAGCGGGGCAGGGGTCCAGGTGCTCCATGTCACCGGCCGTGGCAAGGAGCTCACGGTCGACGTGCCGGGTGCGGACCAGGGAGGAGCGCCGTACGTCGTCGTGCCCTACGTCGACCGGATGGAGCTCGCCTACGCCGCGGCCGACCTCGTCGTCTGCCGCGCGGGGGCCAACACGGTCTGCGAGCTCACGGCCGTCGGCCTGCCTGCGGTCTACGTGCCGCTGCCGATCGGAAACGGTGAGCAGCGCGCCAACGCCGAGCACGTCGTCGCCGTCGGGGGCGGCCTGCTGGTCGACGACGCCGACCTCACACCGCGGTGGGTGTCGACCGACCTGCTCGGCCTGGCCACCGACCGCGCCAGGATCGCGCAGATGGCGACCGCCGCCGCGACGGTGGGCGAGCGGGGAGCCGACGAGGCCCTCGCCGACCTCGTCCAGGAGGCGTTCGCCGGCGGCGTCGCCGCCGCGGAGAGGGCCTCGTGACCCTGCCCCCCACCCGCTTCGACTTCACGGCCGCCGTGCCCGCGGTCGGTGAGCTCGGGCGCGTGCACCTGATCGCGATCGGCGGCGCAGGCATGTCGGCGGTGGCCCGGCTGATGCTCGCCGCCGGGGTCGCCGTCAGCGGGTCCGACGCGCGCGACTCCCCGCTCCTCTCGGCCCTCGTTCAGGAGGGTGCGTCGGTGCACGTCGGGCACGATGCCGCGGTCGTCGAGGGCGTCGACACCGTGGTCGTCTCGTCGGCGATCCGTGACTCCAACGTCGAGCTGGCGGCCGCCCACGCGGCCGGGCTCCGGGTGCTGCACCGGGCCCAGGCGCTCGCCGCCACGATGGCCGGCTCCCGTCGCGTCGCGGTGGCCGGCGCCAACGGCAAGACGACGACCACCTCGCTGCTCACCATGGCGCTGCGGGCCGACGGGTCAGACCCGTCGTTCGCCCTCGGTGGCGAGCTGACGGCGCTGCGCACCAATGCCCACCTGGGCGCCGGGGACGTCTTCGTCGTCGAGGCTGACGAGAGCGACGGCTCGTTCCTCGCCTACCGACCTCACGTCGCGGTCGTGACCAGCGTGCAGCCCGACCACCTCGACTTCTACGGCGACCTCGCCACCGTGCGGGAGGCGTATGCCGCCTTCGTCGAGACCGTGTCGAGCGACGGGCTGGTCGTGGTCTGCGTCGACGACCCCGGTGCCCGGGCCCTCGGCGAGCACGCCCGCACCCTGGGCCTGCGTGTGGTCGGCTACGGCGAGTCGGCCGACGCCGACCTGCGGGTCACCGACGTGCACCACGACGGCCTGTCCTCGCGGGCCACGCTGTCGTGGGACGGCACGTCGTACCCCCTCTCGCTCCAGGTGCCCGGCCACCACAACGTCCTCAACGCCGCCGCCGCCTTCGGTGCGGCGGTGATCGGGGTCGGTGAGGCCGCCGAGGCCGCCCTCGCCGGTCTCGCGGCCTTCGCCGGCACCGGACGCCGCTTCGAGCCGCGCGGTGCGGCCGCCGGGGTGACGGTGGTCGACGACTACGCCCACAACCCCGGCAAGCTCACGGCTGTCGTCAGCACCGGCCGCCGCCTGGTCGACGAGGCGGGCTCCCGGGGTGAGCCGGGGCGGCTCGTCGTGGTCTTCCAGCCGCACCTCTACTCGCGCACCCGCGACTTCGCCCGCGAGCTCGGGGCGGCGCTGGCTCCCGCCGACGTGGTGGTCGTCATGGACGTCTACGCCGCTCGCGAAGACCCGGTCCCCGGCGTCTCCGGCCGGCTGGTCGCCGACGCCGCGACGGCCGGGTGCACCGTGCACTACGAGCCGCAGTGGGAGCGGGTCGCACCCCTCGTCGTGGCCCTGGTCGAGCCGGGCGACCTCGTGCTCACCGTCGGGGCCGGCGACGTGACGGCCATCGGCCCGCTCGTGCTCGAGGGCCTGGCGGGCCTCGTGGACCCCGATCAGGAGGAGACGCAACGATGACGCTGGGAACGCGTGGCCGCCCGGGGCGAGCGGCCACCCGCAGGGTGTCCCGCACCCGCGGCCTCGACTCGGCTCGTCGACGCTTCGAGCGCCGTGCCTCACGGGTGCGCCGCCGCCCGTGGCGGGTGGCGGCGGCGGCCCTGGCCCTGGTGGTGGCGGCGGCCGTGGTCGTCTGGGCGCTGGCCATCAGCTCGCTCTTCGCCGTGCGCACCGTCACGGTCACCGGGTTGACCGACGCTCGCGAGCGCTCCGCTGCCACAGCCGCCGCGGCGGTCGTCGCCGGGACACCACTGGCAAGGGTCGACACGGGCGCGGTGGCCGCACGTGTCACCGAGATCCCGACCGTCGGCGAGGTCAAGGTCAGCCGGAGCTGGCCGGGCACGATCGTGGTCGCCGTCACCCGCCGCCAGCCCGTGCTGGCCGTGCGGTTGCCCAGCTCGCGGATCCAGCTCGTCGACGCCACGGGTCTGGCCTACTCGACGGTCGCGTCCGTCCCGCGAGGGGTCCCCCTCGTCACCTCGAGCGCCGCCACGCCGGCCCCTGAGGGACTGCAGGCGGCCGCCAGCGTCCTGACCATCCTCCCGTCGTCGCTGCGGGCGAAGGTGGGCGGCGTGACCGTGACGAGCGCCGACCTGGTGACCTTCACCCTGGGCGGGGTCACGGTGCGCTGGGGTGGTCTCGCCGACGGGGCGAAGAAGCTGGCGGTCCTCCAGGTCCTGCTGCGTACGTCGCCGACGACGATCGACGTCAGCGCCCCGGATACCCCGACGACGACCTGACACCGCCCCACCAGTCACACGGACCCCACGGCTACCATCGGGGACGTCGATGTCGACCTCAGGTCGAGGACACGCCGTGTCAGGAGTTGGTGCACGGGGCGCATCGGCATACGGTCGGTCGAGCACGGGGTGGCCGATGGTCTCCCTCAACGCTCACCCTCACGTAGACATCTAGACTTTACCGCTCGACCTCGACCCCGTCGAGATCGGGTCAGACCGAGATTCCTGCACTCCTGGAGGAGTGCGCCAGCTCCGCCACGGAGGAAGGGCCCGATTGTGGCTGCAGACCCGCACAACTACCTCGCCGTCATCAAGGTCGTCGGCATCGGGGGTGGTGGCGTCAACGCCATCAACCGGATGATCGACGTCGGCCTGAAGGGCGTCGAGTTCATCGCCATCAACACCGATGCCCAGGCACTGCTGATGAGCGACGCCGACGTCAAGCTCGACGTGGGTCGCGAGCTGACCCGCGGCCTCGGGGCCGGGGCCGACCCCGAGGTCGGGCGACGCGCGGCCGAGGACCACCAGGAGGAGATCGAGGAGGTGCTCAAGGGCGCCGACATGGTCTTCGTCACCGCCGGCGAAGGTGGTGGCACCGGCACCGGTGGAGCCCCCGTCGTGGCGCGGATCGCCCGGCAGCTCGGCGCCCTGACCATCGGTGTCGTCACCCGCCCGTTCACCTTCGAGGGGCGGCGCCGCGCCAACCAGGCCGAGGCCGGCATCGCCGGCCTGCGCGAGGAGGTCGACACCCTCATCGTCATCCCCAACGACCGGCTGCTGTCGATCAGCGACCGCAACGTCTCGATGATGGACGCCTTCCGCTCGGCCGACCAGGTGCTGCTGTCCGGTGTGCAGGGCATCACCGACCTGATCACGACCCCCGGTCTGATCAACCTCGACTTCGCCGACGTCAAGTCGGTCATGCAGGGCGCCGGGTCGGCGCTCATGGGCATCGGCTCGGCCCGTGGTGAGGACCGCGCCGTGCAGGCGGCCGAGCTGGCCATCTCCTCGCCGCTGCTCGAGGCGAGCATCGACGGTGCGCACGGGGTGCTGCTATCGATCTCCGGTGGCTCCGACCTCGGGCTCTTCGAGATCAACGAGGCGGCGCGGCTGGTGCAGGAGGCTGCCCACCCCGAGGCCAACATCATCTTCGGCACGGTCATCGACGACGCGCTCGGCGACGAGGTGCGGGTCACCGTCATCGCCGCCGGGTTCGACGGGGGTGGCCCGGTCAAGCGCAACGACGGGGCGCTCGGCACGATCTCCACCGGGGGACGCCCGGGCACGCCGGCCGCCGGCCCGCCGGCCCCGGTGACCTCGCCGCCGACGACCGCGACCGCGCCGTCCACCTTGTCGTATGTCGCCTCGACCCCGCCGCCCGTCGGTGGCGGGGATGCGGTGCAGCCCCCGTCGCAGCCGCCCGCTCCGGCGACTCCCACCGCCCCACCGCGCACGGTCACCTTCGAGGACGCCGACGACCTCGACGTGCCCGACTTCCTCAAGTAGCAGGGGGCGGCCCGCGGTGGAGGCTGCAGCCGTCTCGTGGCGGGGCGCGCTCCGGCTCGACGCGACGGTGGAGCGGCCCGGCGTGTGGGCCGGCTTCACCACGCGTGAGGGCGGCGCGAGCCTCCCGCCGTGGACCGGGCTCAACCTCGGCGGGGGAGTGGGCGACGACGTCGGTCACGTGCTCGCCAACCGCTCCCGGGTGGCCGGCGCCGTCGGTGTGACCCCGGAGCGACTGGTGCTGATGCAGCAGTGTCATGGCACACGGGTCGAGCGCGTCGAGGGTCCGTGGCCGGGTCAGGCACCGTCGTGCGATGCGATCGTGACCACCCACGACGACCTGGCCCTCGCGGCCCTCGTCGCCGACTGCACCCCGGTCCTGCTGCACGACGCCCGGGCCGGGGTCGTGGGCGCCGTCCACGCCGGCCGCCCCGGCATGACCGACGGCGTCGTCGCGCTGGCCGTCTCGGCCATGCGCGACCTGGGGGCCACCGCCGTGTCGGCCCTCGTGGGCCCCTCCATCTGCGGTCGGTGCTATGAGGTCCCGGAGGCCCTGCGGGCGGACGCGGCCCGGCGCAGCCCGGTCTCGTCGACCCTCTCGTGGGTCGGCACACCGGCGGTCGACGTGGCCGCCGGGGTGGTCGACCAGCTGGTCGCGGCCGGGGTCACGGTCACCTGGGTGCCCGGCTGCTCACGGGAGGACCCCGAGCTCTACTCCTACCGGCGCGAGGGCGTCACCGGTCGGTATGCCGGGGTCATCCGCCTCCTGCCCGCCCTCACCGGGGCCACGGCGTGAGCGAGACCGCAGAGGGTGCGCCGGCCCGGGCCGCCGAGCTCGCGGCCGGGCTGGCCGCCGTTGAGGGGCGCGTCACCGCGGCCTGCGCCGAGGCGGGTCGCGCACGGTCGGAGGTCACCCTCGTCGTGGTGACCAAGTTCTTCCCCGCCCGCGATGTGCGCCTGCTCGTCGACCTCGGGGTGCGCGACCTCGGCGAGAGCCGTGCCCAGGAGGCGCTGGGCAAGCTCGAGGACCCCCTGCTCGCCTCCGTCCGTGAGCGGGTCGCGACCCACTTCATCGGTCAGGTGCAGACCAACAAGGCGGCTGCGGTCGTCGGGTGGGCCGACCTGATCCACACCGTCGACCGTTCCCGGCTCGTGCGAGCCCTCGCCCGGGCGGCCGAGGCGGCGCAGACGTGCCAGTCCGTGCTGGTCCAGGTCTCGCTGGAGCCGCCCGACCTGGCGGCGCCCGGCGAGCCCGGGGAGCGAGGCGGGATCGCGGCCCCGCGAGCGGCCGAGCTCGCCGACCTCGTCGCGCAGGAGCCGACGCTGCGACTGGCGGGGGTGATGGCCGTAGCGCCCCGCGAAGGCGAGCCCGACGAGGCGTTCACGCGCCTCGCCGAGGTGTCACGCGGCATCCGGGAAGCCCATCCCGACGCCGTCGTCGTCTCGGCCGGAATGAGCGGTGACCTCGAGACCGCAGTCCGGCATGGGGCGACACACCTGCGTGTCGGGTCCGCAATCCTCGGCTCGCGGCCGGCAGTTCGCTAACGTCGCAAGCGAGGCAGGGCCAGCCGGCCCGCGTACGAGGTCTCAACACGCACGTGTGGCACGCACGTCCGACAAGCGTCTGACTAGCGTCGGATTGACACTCAAGGGAGCTCACCCATGGCTGGGGTACTGCGCAAGTCGATGGTCTGGCTGGGGATGGCCGAGGAGGACGAGCGTTACGAGGGGTACGACGACCTCGACGACGACCGCGCTCGTCAGGAGGGCGACGACCGGGGTCGTGCGGCTGTGCCCGAGCAGGAGCACCGCGCCCAGGTCACGTCGCTGCCGCAGCGACAGACCCCCGTCGCCCGGGTCGTGCGCGACACGGAGGTGAGCGCGTTGACGCGCATCACGACGATCCACCCGCGCACCTACAACGAGGCCAAGAAGATCGGTGAGGCGTTCCGCGCCGGCACCCCCGTGATCATGAACCTCTCCGACATGGCCGACGACGACGCCAAGCGCCTGGTCGACTTCGCCGCTGGTCTGATCTTCGGTCTGCACGGCGAGATCGAGCGTGTGACGTCGAAGGTCTTCCTGCTCTCGCCGGCGCACGTCGAGGTCAGCAGCGAGGTCAGCCCCGAGGTCCCCCGGCAGGCCAGGGGCTTCTTCAACCAGAGCTGAGCACGCTGCCGAGGCAGATCGCCCCCGTCCACAGATCTGTCCCCCACACTGGTGACATGGGAATCGTCCTGTCGCTGTTCAAAACCGTGGTCTTCCTCTTCTTCATCGCCTTGATCGGTCGGTTGGTCATCGACTGGGTGCAGGTCCTCTCTCGCGAGTGGCGACCTCGGGGAGCCGTGCTGGTCCTCGCCGAGGGGGCCTACTCGGTGACCGACCCTCCCCTGCGTGCCCTGCGCAAGGTGATCCCCTCGCTGAGCTTCGGCGGGATGCGCATCGACTTCGCCTTCCTGGTGCTGATGATCATCACCTCGGTGCTGCTCAACCTGTGATTCGCCGGCTCTTCGGCCGGTGCGCCCGGGGTCGTGTGCCCCGTGATGTTGGTGTGGTGCACGCCGTTCGCTAACGTTGCCCCCGACCGGCCCGACGACCGAGGTGGAACCATGGCGCTCACACCCGAGCAGATCCTCAACAAGCACTTCCAGACGACCCAGTTCCGGAAGGGCTACGACGAGCGCGATGTCGACGACTTCCTCGACGAGATCGTCGCCGAGATGCGCACCTTGGTGGCACAGCGCGACGACTTCAAGCAGCAGCTGAACGACTGCCGCGCCGGCCGGGGACTCGCCGCCGGCGACCGCACCCAGGACAGCGTCTCCACGCCCTCGACGCCTTCGACGACGGCCATGCCGGCCCCCCCCGACACCGCGGCCCTCGAGGCGGCCCAGGCCGAGCTGGCCGACCTCCGCGGCCGGATCGCGAGTGCCGAGACGCAGGAGCGCGACGCCGCTGCCCGCCTGTCGCGGGTCACCACCGAGGTCAGCAACGCCGAGGCCGCGCTCCGCGACCGCACGGGGGCGATCGACAAGTCCGTCCAGGAGCGCCTCGAGACCGCCGAGACCGCGGCTCGCGAGGCGACCGCCGCGAAGCAGTCCGCCGAGGCCAGGGTCGCCGAGCTCCAGCAGCAGCTGGAGTCGGCGCAGGAGGAGCTGGCGTCGGCGCAGGAGCGCGCGGCCACGGCCGAGCAGCAGGCGCTGGCGTCCACGTCGGCAGCGCCCGCAGGAGAGGGCAGCAACACCGGTGTCATGCGCGCCGTTGCCTCGGGCGCCGGTGGTGGAGCGAGCGCTGCCTCCCTGATCGAGCTGGCGCAGCGTCTGCACGACGAGCACGTCGGTCAGGGTGAGAGCACCCGCACCCGCCTGATCTCCGAGGGACAGTCACGTCACGACGAGCTCGTGGCGACGGCCCAGGCCCGGCACGACGAGCTGGTCGGGAAGGCGACGGTCGAGCACGACCAGCTGGTGAGCTCTGCGCGGGCCAAGCACGAGGAGCTGGTCTCGGTGGGTCAGGCCCGGCACGACGAGCTGGTGGGCACGGCCCAGACGCAGCACGACGAGCTGCTCACCACGGCCCAGGCCCAGCACGACCAGCTCATCGCCGAGGCCACGGCCCGCCACGAGGAGCTCATCACCGAGGGTCGTGAGCGCTCCACGGGCATGGTCGCCGAGGCGCAGCAGCGCAAGGCGGCGGTGCTCGGTGAGCTCGAGACCGAGAAGTCCCGGCTGCAGAAGCAGATCGACCAGCTGCGCGGTTTCGAGCGCAACTACCGTTCGCAGCTGAAGTCCTACCTGCAGGGCCAGCTCGAGGAGCTGGACCACACGGCCGTGGAGCAGGAGCCGGCCTCGGCCGACCGGGGCTGACCGCTCGTCGCAGTGGTGCACCACGGCGGGCCCGGGTCGCACAGACCCGGGCCCGCCTTGGTTGAGCGCCCGACGGTGCGTCGGTTTGGCCGGAGCACGGCTCGCGCCTTATCCTCAGCGCCACGCACCAGAGGACCCTTTCACCAGAGAGGCCGCGACATGGCCGCAGCGACGACCGCCCGCAAGGGCGCTGGCACGACGAAGCCTCCGGCGACGGCGGCCGCGGCTACCACGTCCTCGTCGGCGACCAAGAAGGCGGCGGCGGTGACCACCAAGGCAGCCCCGGCCAAGAAGGCAGCCCCGGCCAAGAAGGCGGCCCCGGCCAAGAAGGCGGCCCCGGCCACGAAGCTCGCTCCGGCGAAGAAGCTCGCTCCGGCGAAGACCTCCGCCCGGGCCACGTCGGTCGCTCCCACGAAGGCGGCCGCGGCGACGAAGGCGACCCCGGCGAGGTCGAGCGCGGCTCGGAAGGCGGCGACGACCGGGCCGTCCGACCGCAGCCCGTGGACGGCCGCCGAGCTTCGTGACTTCCGCGAGGAGCTCCAGACCGAGCGGTCACGGGCGGAGGCCGATCTGCAGATCGCCGAACGCGACCTGCAGGGCCTGCTGCGGGAGGCCGGCGACGGAGCCGGCGACGACCAGGCCGACGCGGGCGCGAGCATCGGTGGTCGTGACTACGAGATGACCCTCGCGGCCGGGCAGCGTGACAAGCTGGACCAGATCGAGCACGCCCTCGAGCGGCTCGAGGACGGCACCTACGGCATCTGCGAGTCGTGCAGCAAGCCGATCGGCAAGCTGCGGCTCCAGGCCGCCCCACGGGCCACGCTGTGCGTGGACTGCAAGACCCGGCAGGAGAGTCGCTGATCCATCCTGACAGCAGCGCTCCTGCCCCCGGCAGGACCGAGCGCATGAGCCAGACCCCACCCACCGCCCGCCGCGTGAGCCATCGGCATCTCGTCGTCCTCCTCACGGTGGTCGCTGTCGTCGCCTACGGCCTCGACCAGCTGACCAAGGTCTGGGCGGTCGCGCACCTGACCCCGGGCCACTCGACGCAGGTCGTGGGCACCTTCCTGCAGCTGCAGCTGATCCGCAACCCCGGTGCCGCGTTCTCCCTGGGCACGGGGAGCACCTGGGTGCTCACCCTCATCGCCATGGCCGTGCTGGTCGTCATCGTGCGGGTGAGCCGCCGGCTGGGCAGCAGGGGCTGGGCCTGGGCCTTCGGCCTGCTGCTCGGTGGCGCCCTCGGCAACCTCACCGACCGGCTCGTGCGCGAGCCCGGAGTCGGCCGTGGTCACGTGGTCGACTTCATCGCCTACAGCACGTGGTTCATCGGCAACGTCGCCGACATCGCCATCGTCGCTGCCGCCGCCCTGATCGCCCTGCTCGCGGTCCGGGGCACCGGCGTCGACGGTCGGCGCGAGGGCCAGCCCACCGCTCCGGACGCAGCACCCCGCGCCGATGTCTGACGAGCGCGCGGTCCTCGTCCCCGAGGGTCTGGAGGGCGAGCGAGTCGACGCCGCCATCGCCAGGCTCTTCGGTCTGTCGCGCACGCGTGCCGCCGAGCTCGCCGCGGCGGGCGAGGTGAGCGTGGGACAGACCGTCGTCGGCAAGTCGCACCGGGTCAGCGCCGGAGACCTGCTCGAGGTCTCGATCCCGTCTGCGCCGGTGAGCGTGGTCCAGGTCGTCGCCGAGCCGGTCCCCGGCCTGCGCATCGTGCACGACGACGCGGACATCGTCGTGGTGGACAAGCCGGTCGGGGTCGCGGCCCACCCGTCCGTCGGCTGGACAGGCCCGACCGTCCTCGGCGGTCTCGCGGCCGCCGGCTACCGGATCTCGACCTCGGGGGCCAGCGAGCGTCAGGGCGTCGTCAGCCGCCTCGACGTCGGCACCTCGGGCCTGATGGTGGTGTGCAAGAGCGAGCGGGCGTACACGCTGCTCAAGCGGGCCTTCAAGGCGCGCACGGTCGACAAGACGTACCACGCGCTGGTGCAGGGACTGCCCGACCCACTGGTGGGCACGGTCGACGCGCCGATCGGGCGTCATCCGGGCCACGACTACAAGTTCGCCGTGATGGAGTCGGGCAAGGCCGCCGTCACCCACTACGAGGTGCTCGAGGCCTTCCGTCGGGCCTCGCTGCTCGAGATCCACCTCGAGACCGGGCGCACGCACCAGATCAGGGTGCACTTCGCCGCGCTGCACCATCCCTGCTGCGGCGACCTGACCTACGGCGCCGACCCCACGCTGGCGGCCCGACTCGGACTCGACCGGCAGTGGCTGCACGCGATGGGGCTCGGCTTCGAGCACCCCGGTTCCGGTGAGTGGGTCACCTACGAGAGCAGCTATCCCGACGACCTGCAGCACGCGCTCGACGTCGTCTCGGCCGTCTGACGGCGCCGAGCCGGGCGACACGCCGGAGCACCGGAGACGGCGCCCCCGCCCGTCGTGGGCTGTCACCGCCCCGGCCTAGAATCACCCCGATGCCGAACGCCGCCGCCCGAGACACCAGAGCCGCCCGATGACCACCACCGCCTCCTCCACCGAGCCCAGCTTCGTCCACCTGCACAACCACACCGAGTACTCCATGCTCGACGGGGCGGCCCGCATCGACGAGCTCATGGCTGCCGCCGTCGAGATGGGCATGCCGGCGGTGGCGATGACCGACCACGGCTACCTCTTCGGGGCCTACGAGTTCTGGTCGAAGGCCCGCAAGCACGGCATCAAGCCGATCATCGGGCTCGAGGCCTACGTCACGCCCGGCACGCACCGCAGCGACAAGACCCGGCAGAAGTGGGGCGACGAGAAGACCCGCCCGGGTGACGACCTCTCCGGTGGGGGGGCCTACACCCACATGACCATCCTCGCGCGCAACAACGAGGGCATGAAGAACCTCTTCCGCATGGGGTCGATCGCGTCCCTCGACGCCGTCTACGCCAAGTGGCCCCGGCTCGACCGCGAGCTGCTGAGCACCTACGGTCAGGGCCTGATCGCCACGACCGGGTGCCCGTCGGGCGAGGTCCAGGTGCGCCTGCGCCTCGGGCAGTACGACAAGGCGCGGGAGGCCGCCGCCGAGTTCCGCGACATCTTCGGCGCCGAGCACTACTTCTGCGAGCTGATGGACCACGGCAACGACATCGAGCGCCGGGTCCGCGACGACCTGCTGCGCCTGGCCAAGGACCTCAGGCTGCCGCTGCTGGCCACCAACGACCTGCACTACACCCGGCAGGAGGACTCCAAGGCGCACGGCGCCCTGCTCTGCGTGCAGTCCGGGTCGACGCTGATGGACCCCAACCGGTTCGCCTTCGACGGCGACGGCTACTACCTCAAGTCGGCGCAGGAGATGCGCCACCTGTGGCGCGAGCTCCCCGAGGCGTGCGACAACACCCTGCTGGTCGCGCAGATGTGCGAGGTGTCGTTCACCGAGGGCGAGGGGCTGTACATGCCCCGCTTCCCCTGCCCTCCCGGCGAGGACGAGACCTCGTGGTTCGTCAAGGAGGTCACCACCGGCCTCGTGCGCCGCTTCCCCGACGGGGTCCCCGACTACGCCACCAAGCAGGCGGCCTACGAGATCGACATCATCGTCGGCAAGGGCTACCCCGGTTACTTCCTCGTCGTCGCCGACTTCATCAACTGGGCCAAGGACAACGGCATCCGGGTCGGCCCGGGTCGTGGATCGGGTGCCGGCTCGATGTGTGCCTACGCCATGGGGATCACCGACCTCGACCCAGTGCCCCACGGCCTGATCTTCGAGCGATTCCTCAACCCCGAGCGGGCCTCGATGCCCGACTTCGACGTCGACTTCGACGAGCGCCGCCGGGGCGAGGTCATCCGCTACGTCACGGAGAAGTACGGCGCCGAGCGGGTCGCGCAGATCGTCACCTACGGCACCATCAAGGCCAAGCAGGCGGTCAAGGACGCCGGCCGGGTGCTCGGCCATCCCTTCTCGATGGGCGACAAGCTCACGAAGGCCATGCCCGCTGACGTCATGGGCAAGGGCGTACCGCTCGCGGACATCTACGACCCGGAGCACCCTCGCTACAACGAGGGCGGCGAGTTCCGCCAGCTCGTCGAGGTCGAGCCAGGGGCGCTCGAGGTCGTCGACACCGCCAAGGGTCTCGAAGGGCTCAAGCGCCAGTGGGGGGTGCATGCGGCCGGGGTGATCATGAGCAGCGAGCCGCTGGTCGACGTCATCCCGATCATGCGCCGCCTGCAGGACGGCCAGGTCATCACCCAGTTCGACTACCCGAGCTGCGAGACGCTCGGCCTGGTCAAGATGGACTTCCTGGGCCTGCGCAACCTCACGATCCTCGACGACGCCATCGACAACATCCGCTCCAACCGCGACGAGGAGATCGACCTCGACGTCCTGACCAAGACCCTCGACGACCGGCCCACCTACGAGCTGCTCTGCCGGGGCGACACCCTCGGGGTCTTCCAGCTGGACGGTGGCGGCATGCGCACGCTGCTCAAGCTCATGCAGCCCGACAGCTTCGAGGACATCTCGGCCGCCCTCGCGCTCTACCGGCCGGGTCCGATGGGCGTCAACGCCCACACCAACTTCGCCCTGCGCAAGAACGGCAAGCAGGAGCTCATCCCGCTCGACCCCCAGCTGAAGGGCAAGCTCCAGCCCGAGATGGTCACGGCCCTCGAGCCCATCCTCGGCACGACCTACGGGCTGGTGATCTACCAGGAGCAGGTCATGGAGATCGCCCAGAAGCTCGCGGGCTACACCCTCGGCACCGCCGACCTGCTGCGTCGCGCCATGGGCAAGAAGAAGAAGTCGGTCCTCGACGCGGAGTACGTGCCCTTCTCCGACGGGATGAAGGCGCAGGGCTTCAACGAGGCCTCGGTGGCGGCCCTGTGGGGTGTGCTCGTCCCCTTCTCCGACTACGCCTTCAACAAGGCGCACACCGCCGCCTACGGCCTGGTGTCGTACTGGACCGGATACCTCAAGGCCAACTACCCCGCGGAGTACATGGCCGCGCTGCTCACGAGCGTGCGTGACGACAAGGACAAGTCCGCGCTCTACCTCAACGAGTGCCGCCGCATGGGGATCAAGGTGCTGCCCCCCGACGTCAACTCGTCGATCGGCAACTTCGCCGCAGTGGGCACCGACATCCGCTTCGGGATGGAGGCCGTCCGCAACGTCGGCGCCAACGTCGTCGAGGCGATCATCCGCACCCGCACCGAGAAGGGCGCCTACTACTCCTTCAAGGACTTCCTCGGCAAGGTGCCGGCCGTCGTCTGCAACAAGCGCACCGTCGAGTCCCTGATCAAGTCGGGGGCCTTCGACAGCCTGGGCGAGAGCCGCCGAGGCATGCTCGAGGTGCACGAGACCTTCATCGAGGCCCTGGTCGAGGTGAAGCGTCAGGAGGCGATCGGTCAGGAGAGCCTCTTCGGCAGCTTCGGTGACGACGACTCCGGTGCCGGGGCCGACCCCTTCGACGGGCTGCCTCCGGTGCCGCTCGCGGAGTGGGAGAAGTCGACGCTGCTGGCCTTCGAGCGCGAGATGCTCGGGCTCTACGTGAGCGACCACCCGCTCCTCGGGATCGAGCACCTGCTGGCCCAGCACGCCGACACCTCGATCGCGGCCCTGACCGGCGACGACCCGCCGTCCGAGGGTGGCAGCGTGACCATCGCGGGCCTGATCACGGGGCTCCAGATCAAGCGCACCAAGAAGGGCGACCTCTGGGCCATCGCCACGGTCGAGGACCTCGACGGAGCCATCGAGTGCCTCTTCTTCCCGTCGGCCTACCTCAACTTCTCGACCATGCTCGGCACCGACGTCGTCTGCGTGGTCAAGGGCAAGCTCAACGCCCGCGACGACAGCGTCTCGATCTACGCCCAGGACCTCGCGCTGCCCGACATCAAGGAGGGCCCCCGGGGTCCGGTCGTGCTCAACCTGCCGCTGGTCCGGGCGACCGACGCCCTGGCCGAGCGGCTGCGCCAGACCCTGCGCGAGCACCCCGGGGTGACCGAGGTGCACCTCAAGCTCACCCAGCCCGGGCGGTCGACCCTGATGCGGCTCGACGACACGCTGCGGGTCAGTGCCGGCCCCGCGCTCTTCGGCGACCTGAAGGCCCTGCTCGGGCCGTCGTGCCTGATGACCTGATCCCGCCTGGTCTTGCCGACGCCGGCCAGGTCGTGAGCAACCTGCGTGGATGTGAGGGGCTGGTTCGTGTCACATGAACCACGTGCGCGCGGCACGCACCTCGCCCGAGGGTGAGCCGGACGCCGAGTCCCCCTGAGGGGTCGGGAGGCGCTGTTAGTGTCGACGGACGCGAAGGCTGCTCCGATGCGTCGGTGCGCCGTCCGTGCGCGAGGGTGTCGGCCGTGGGGGGCGGCACCCTTCGTGCGACGCGCGACGTGCGTGCGGCAGGCTGCTCCCATGACCCCGCCCGCCGCCTCGGACCTGCGGGCCCGTCGCGAGCTGGGCCGACGCCGGCTCTCGTCGTCGGGGGTCACGGGCGTCGCGGGCGTCACCGGCCCGCCGAACAGCGGTGGTGACGACGCGGCGGCCGATGCCGCCGGCGCGGTCGCGCGCGTGGTCGGTGGTCACCTGGCGATGCAGGCTCAGGACCTCCCGGGGGCGCTCTGGTCGGTCGGTGTGCGCACCGGTGCCACGCACGCCCAGGTGCTCGCGGCGTGGGGGGCCCACGCGGTGACCCGCTCGTGGCCGATGCGGGGCACACTGCACCTCGTCGCGAGCCGCGACCTCGCGTGGACGTGCGCGCTGCTGACGACCCGGCCCCTGGTGGCGAACAGGGCTCGCTGCACCCAGCTCGGTCTCGGCGACGACGACCTCGCCCGGGCCCGCCGTGAGGTGGTCCGGGCGCTCGAGGCCCCCGGTCACGAGGGACTGAGGCGCTCGACGCTCTTCGACGTGCTCGCGGGGTGCGGGGTCGACCCCACGGGCCAGCGCGGCTACCTCCTGCTGGCCCGCTTCTGTATGGAGGGCCTGCTCTGCCAGGGGGCCCCGCAGGGCAGCGAGCCGACCTTCGCGTTGCTCGAGCAGTGGGCGCCGCAGCAGTGGCTCCCGGGGCGCGAGGAGGCGATGGCCACCGTGGCGCAGCGCTTCGTGCGTAGCCACGGGCCGGTGACCGAGCGCGACCTGGCGCGCTGGACCGGCCAGACGCTGACCTTCACCCGCGAGGCCGTCGCCCTCGCGGGTGACTGCCTCCGGGTCGAGGCCTCCGACGGCACGCCCCGTCTCGTGCACGTCGACGCCCCGCAGCCGGAGGCTGCCGGCGAGGTCCACCTGCTGCCCGGCTTCGACGAGTACCTCCTCGGCTACCAGGACCGCTCCGCGATGCTCACCCCTGTGCAGGAGGCCCTCGTGGTGCCCGGTGGCAACGGCATCTTCCTGCCCACCCTCGTGGTCGGGGGTGTCGTCGCCGGCACCTGGGGCCGACGACTGACCCCGTCGCGGGTGGTCGTCACCGTCACGCCGTGGCACGCGCCCACCGCCGCCACCGTGCGTCGCACCCAGAGGGTCGCGGGCGCCTACGGTCGCTTCCTCGAGCGAGAGGTCGACCTCGTCTGGTCCGCCCCGGAGCACCGGGGAGCGGTGCCGTGACCCGCAGACGAGCACGGGCGCTGTCGCCCGTCCCGCAGCGGCAGGGGGTCGACGCGGCCCGCCTGGTGCTTCCGGCCACCGGAGCGTGGACGACCGTCGGCGCCCACCTGCGTGACCGACTGACCCCTCTCGGGCCGGGCGGGGTCGAGAGCCTGCTGCGGTCGGGGCGCGTGCTCGACCGCACCGGTCGGCCGGTGACCGACGACACGGCCTACGAGCCGGGGGGTGTCCTGTGGGTCGAGCGTGAGCTGCTCCCGGAGCCGGTGCACCCCGGGCCGCTCACCGTGCTCCACCGCGACGCCCGGCTCGTCGTGCTCGACAAGCCAGCCTTCCTGGCCTCGATGCCGCGCGGGCAGCACGTGACGCAGACGGCCCTGGCGCGCGCCCGCCACGAGCTCGGGATGCCGGCGCTCGCCCTCGCGCACCGGCTCGACCGGCTCACGGCCGGCGTGCTGCTGCTCGTGGCCGACCCCGCGCTGCGGGGGGCCTACCAGCAGCTCTTCGCTCAGCGTCTGGTCACCAAGACCTACCTCGCCGTGGCCCCGACGCTGCCGCGGCTGACCCGGCCCGTCACGGTGCGCGTGCACCTGCGCAAGGAGCGCGACTGCCTGCGCACGCGAGTCGTCGAGCACGAGAGCCCCAACAGCGAGACCCGGGTCGAGCTGCTGAGTCGCCGCGACGGTCTGGGTCTCTACCGGCTCGAGCCGGTCACCGGGCGCACGCACCAGCTGCGGGCACACCTTGCCTGGCTCGGCGCGCCGATCGTCGGCGACCCCCTCTACGGCGACGCCCCGCCAGACCCGTCCCCTGGCCTGGACGACCACACTTCACCCCTCCAGCTGCTCGCGGCCCGGCTGGTCCTCACCGACCCGGTCGAGCACACCCCGCGCCGCTTCACCAGCCGTCAGGGGCTGCGCGGGTGGTCCTGCGACGAGCTGCGGCAGGTGCTCGATCAGGGATGACGAAGGCCACCGCCTAGAGTGAAACGCGTGTCGTCGCCCCTGCCGTCCCCCCTGCCCCAGCTGACCGAGCCGTCCGAGCTGCCCACGGCACCCAGCCGTCCGTCCACCCGCACCACCCATGGTGACGTCGTCACCGACGAGTACGCCTGGATGGCCGACCGCGACGACCCCGACCTGCGCGCCTACCTCGAGGCCGAGAACGCCTACGCCGCCGCCCGCACCGACCACCTGGGTCCCCTGGCCGAGGCGGTCTTCGGCGAGATCCGTTCCCGCACCAAGGAGACCGACCTCAGCGTGCCCGTCCGGCACGGGGGGTGGTGGTACTACTCCCGCACCATCGAGGGCGAGCAGTACGCCGTCCACGGCCGGGTCGCGGTGGCGACCCACCCGGAGCGCCCCACGCTCGACGGCGACGCCGCACCCGCGGGGGAGCAGGTCGTCCTCGACGAGAACGTCGAAGCCCGCGGGCACGACTTCTTCTCCGTCGGGGCGAGCGACGTCTCACCCGACGGCCGGCTCCTGGCCTACGCCGTCGACGTCGAGGGCGACGAGCGCTTCGCGCTGCGGGTGCGCGACATCGACTCCGGTGAGGTGCTCGACGACGCGGTCACCCAGATCGGCTACGGCGTCGCGTGGTCGCTCGACGCGCGTCACCTCTTCTACACGCGGGTCGACGAGGCCTGGCGGCCCTTCCAGGTGTGGCGCCACGAGGTGGGCTCCCCGGCCGACACCGACGTGCTCGTGCTGGAGGAGGCGGACGAGCGGTTCACCCTGGGGGTCGGCGTCTCGCGCGACGACCGCTGGGTCGTCATCGGCATCGGCTCGCGCACCACGAGCGAGTACCACCTGCTCGATGCCGGCGACCCGCTCGGGGCGTTGCTCGTCGTGGCCCCGAGGGTCGAGGGCGTGGAGTACGACGTCGAGCCGCTGGGCGACGAGGTGCTCCTGGTGCACAACCGCAGCCGGCTCAACTTCGAGGTCGCCCGGGCCGTCGTGACCGACGGCACGGTCGGACCCTGGCAGCCGCTCGACGTCAGCACCGAGGACGAGTACGTCCTGGGGGTCGAGGCCTTTCGCGACTTCGTGGTGGTGTCGCTGCGCTCCGACGGGCAGACGGCCGTCCGCATCCTGCCGCGCGACGGTGCGACGGCGACCGGCTTCGGCGCCCCGACCGACGTGGCGTTCGACGAGCCCGTCCGGGCCGTCGGCACCGGCGACAACCCGGACCCGTCCACCGAGGTCCTGCAGATCGGCTTCACCTCGCTGGTCACGCCGTCGAGCATCTACGACTACGACGTGGCGGCCGGCACGCTGACCCTGGTCAAGCGCAAGGAGGTGCTCGGGGGGTACGACCCCGCCGACTACGTCCAGCGCCGCGAGTGGGCCACCGCGCCCGACGGCACGTCGGTGCCGATGAGTGTCGTCCACCGGCGCGACACCCCTCTCGACGGCACCGCGCCGGGGATGCTCTACGGCTACGGCTCCTACGGCATCAGCCTCGACCCGTGGTTCTCCGTGGCCCGGCTGTCGCTGCTCGACCGCGGCTTCGTCTTCGCGGTCGCCCACGTGCGAGGCGGCTCCGAGATGGGCCGGGGGTGGTACGACGACGGCAAGATGCAGCACAAGGAGCACACCTTCACCGACTTCGTGGCCTGTGCGGACCACCTCCTCGGCGAGCGGCTCGTGGCTCGTGGTCGCCTTGCGGCAGAGGGCGGCTCGGCCGGCGGCCTGCTCATGGGAGTCGTGGCCAACACGGCTCCCGACCGCTTCGCGCTGATCCACCTGCAGGTGCCCTTCGTCGACGCGCTCACGACGATCCTCGACCCCAGCCTGCCGCTGACGGTGGGGGAGTGGGAGGAGTGGGGCAACCCCGTCGACGACCCGCAGGTGTATGCCCGGATGCGCGCCTACACGCCCTACGAGAACCTCCGCGCCCAGGACTATCCCAGCGTGCTCGTCACCACGAGCATCAACGACACGCGGGTCTTCGTCACCGAGCCGGCCAAGTGGGTGGCCCGTCTGCGAGACCGCTCGACCAGCGACCCCGCGGTCGCACCGGTGCTCTTCCGCACCGAGCTGACCGCAGGCCACGCGGGCCTGTCGGGACGTTACGACGCCTGGCGGCAGCTCGCGTGGGAGTGGGCGGTCGTGATCGACCGCTGCACCGGCTGAGCCGGTGGTCCTGACGCCGGCCGCCGTCCCCGCCGCGACCCTGGTCGACGTCTCGGGGGTCTCGGGCTACGTGCGGCTGGTGGCCGTCGTGGCCGTGCTGGCCGGGCTCGCCGCGCTCGTCAGCCACCTGGGCCGGCTGCAGCCGGCCCGCACGGACCTGAGCGCGGCCCTGCGCGCGACCGTGCAGCTCGGGGCGGTCGGTCTGCTGATCACCGTCGTGCTCAGGTCGTGGTGGCTGACCGCGGCGTTCGTCGCCCTCATGCTCACCGTGGCCTCGGTGACCTCGGGTCGCCGCCTCGTGCCGCACGGTCGCTGGTGGGTCGCCGCGGTGCCGGTGTGGGCGGCGGCCGTGCCGGTGGGCCTGGCGCTGATGGCCTCCGGCCTCATCCCGCTGGCCGAGGTGTCGGTGGTGCCCGTCCTCGGCATCCTCGTCGGCAACGCGATGACGGCGACGACCCTCGCGGGTCGTCGCACCCTCGACGCCCTCTCGGGTCGGCGCGGTGAGGTGGAGGCGGCCCTGTCCATCGGCTTCGGGACCCGCGACGCCCGCGTCCTGGTCGCGCGCGACGACGCGGCCCTCGCCCTGCTGCCCGGCCTCGACCAGACGCGCACCGTCGGGATCGTCACGCTGCCGGGTGCCTTCGTCGGGGTCCTGCTCGGCGGGGCGACCCCGCTGCAGGCGGCCGCGGTCCAGCTCGTCGTCCTGGCCGCCCTGCTGCTCGTGCAGTCGGTGGCGGTGCTGATCACCCTCGAGCTGTGCGCCCGCGACGTCCTGCGCTGACCGCCCCCGTGCCTGGACCGGCGCAGGGGTAGCGTCGCAGCCATGAGCCTCTACATCTCGACAAACCCCACCACCGGCGAGACCCTCGCCGAGTTCGACACCCTCGACGACGCCGGCGTCGAGCAGGCGCTCGCCGCCGCACACACCGGCTACGAGGCCTGGCGTGCCGTGCCCGTCGCCGAGCGGGCGGCTGTGCTGAGCGCCATCTCGCAGGCCTACACCGACCGCGCCGAGGAGCTCGCGACGCTCATGGCGCGCGAGATGGGCAAGCCCCTGCGCGAGGCGCTGGGCGAGCTCCAGCTGTGCTCGATGATCTGGGCCTGGTACGCCGAGCACGGACCCGGGCTGCTCGACGACGAGACCCTCCAGGTGCCCGGCGCCGACAGCACCGTGGTGCGCCGCACCCCCGTCGGCGCGATCCTCGGGATCATGCCGTGGAACTTCCCCCACTACCAGGTGGCCCGCTTCGCCGCCCCGAACCTCATGCTGGGCAACGCGATCCTGCTCAAGCACGCGCCCATCACCCCCCAGTCGGCTCTCGTCATGCAGGAGATCTTCCTCGCCGCCGGCGTGCCTCAGGAGGCCTACCAGAACGTCTTCGCGAGCAACGAGCAGGCGGCGACGATGATCGCCGACCCCCGGGTGCAGGGCGTCTCCCTCACCGGCAGCGAGCGTGCCGGTGCGGCCGTCGCCGAGGTGGCCGGTCGCAACCTCAAGAAGGTCGTCCTCGAGCTCGGGGGGTCCGACGCCTTCATCGTCCTCGACGCGCCCGACCTCGACGCCACCGTCAAGGCGGCGACCCGGGGGCGGATGAGCAACACCGGCCAGGCCTGCAACGCCGCGAAGCGCATTGTCGTGCTCGACGCCGTCTACGACGAGTTCGTCGCCAAGCTGGCCGCCTCGTTCGCTGCGATCATCCCCGGCGACCCGCTCGTCCAGGGCACCGTCATCGGCCCGCTCTCGTCTCAGGCCGCCGCCGACGGGCTGGTCAAGCAGGTCGAGACCGCCGTCGCCCAGGGCGCCACCGTGATCGCCGGCGGCGAGCGCATCGAGGGGCCCGGCGCCTTCGTGCAGCCCACGGTGCTCGGCGACGTCACGCCGTCGATGGACGCCTACTCCGAGGAGCTGTTCGGGCCGGTCGCGGTCGTCTACCGCGTCAAGGACGCCGACGAGGCCGTGTCCCTCGCCAACAGCTCTCCCTACGGGCTCTCGGGCTCGGTATGGAGCGGCGACACCGCCACGGCGCAGGCGGTCGCCGAGCGCCTCGACGTCGGCATGGCCTTCGTCAACGAGCACGGCACCACGCTGCCCGGCCTGCCCTTCGGTGGGGTCAAGCGCTCCGGCTTCGGGCGAGAGCTCGGGGCCTGGGGCATGGACGAGTTCGCCAACCGGAAGCTGGTGCGCGTCAGCGCCCGCTGACCCCCGGCGTCTTACCCCGCTGACTGCGGGGTAAGACGCCCGGTCGGGACGGGCGCCTGCACTGCCTCCTCCTGCCCGCCGGACGCCGCGTGGAGGCGTCGGCGCACCCCGCCTAGACTGGTCCCATGATGTCCAGACTCGACCTGCGGGGTGCACCGCTCACGGTGCGCGACCTGCGGGAGGCCCTTCCCCGTGCCGAGTTCGACGTCGAGGCCGCCCTCTCGCAGGTGCGGCCTCTCGTCGAGGACGTGCGTCATCGCGGCGCCGACGCGCTCCGCGACCTCGGTGAGCGCTTCGACGGGGTGCGCCCCGAGCACCTGCGGGTGCCTGCTGCCGTGCTCCAGGCGGCCCTCGACCAGCTCGACCCCGACCTGCGGGCGGCACTGGAGGAGTCGATCCGGCGGGCTCGTCTGGTGCACGCCGACCAGCGCCGCACCGACACGACGACGCAGGTGGTCGAGGGCGGCACCGTCACCGAGCGCTGGGTGCCCGTCGACCGCGTCGGGCTCTATGTGCCGGGCGGCCTCGCGGTCTACCCCAGCAGCGTCGTGATGAACGTCGTGCCGGCTCAGCTGGCCCTGGTCCCCTCGCTGGCCGTGACCAGCCCACCCCAGAGGGAGAACGTCGGCGTCTTCGCCGGCTACCCCAACCCCACCATCCTCGCCACGTGCGCCCTGCTCGGTGTCGACGAGGTCTATGCCGTCGGCGGTGCGCAGGCGGTCGCGATGTTCGCCTACGGGTTCACCGACACCGAGGGTGACCGGAGCGTCGTCTGCGAGCCCGTGTCGCTCGTGACCGGTCCCGGCAACATCTACGTCACCGCGGCCAAGCGGCTGCTCAAGGGTCTGATCGGCATCGACGCCGAGGCCGGTCCGACCGAGATCGCCGTCCTCGCCGACGACAGCGCCGACCCCGAGCACGTCGCCGCCGACCTGGTCAGCCAGGCCGAGCACGACCCCCTCGCGGCAGCGGTGCTCGTCACCGACAGCGAGGCCCTGGTCGACGCGGTCGAGGAGGCGCTCGCTCGACGGGTGCCGCAGACCAAGCACAGTGAGCGGGTGACCACGGCCCTGGGTGGCCGCCAGTCGCGTCTCGTCCTCGTCGACGACATCGACGCCGGTCTGGCCGTCGTCAACGCGTATGCCGCCGAGCACCTCGAGATCCAGACCCGCGACGCCGCCGGCGTGGCTGCTCGCGTGCGCAACGGCGGGGCCGTCTTCGTCGGACCCTGGGCTCCGGTGAGCCTGGGTGACTACTGCGCGGGCTCCAACCACGTGCTGCCCACCGCCGGCTGCGCCTGCCACAGCAGCGGACTGTCGGTGCAGTCGTTCCTGCGGGGGGTCCACGTCGTCACCTACGACGAGGCCGCCCTGCGTGACGTCGCGCACCACGTCGTCACCCTCGCGCAGTCCGAGGACCTACCGGCCCACGGCGAAGCCGTGACCGCCCGGTTCGGCGACCGGCTCCCCGGCCCGGCTCCCGCCCCGGCTTCGTGAGCGCGCAGACGAGGGAGTCTCCGGCCGACCTGGTCGACGCCCTGCTGCGTGACGACCTGCGCGGTCAGACGCCCTACGGTGCGCCGCAGCTCGACGTCGCGGTGCGGCTCAACACGAACGAGAACTCCTACGACGTGCCGGCCGACGTCGTGGCGGCGATCACGGCTGCCGTGACCGGCGTCGCCGTGCACCTCAACCGCTACCCCGACCGCGAGTTCCTCGCCCTGCGTGCGGCGCTCGCGGCCTACCTCGCCAGCCAGACCGGCGTGGCACTCGCCGCCGACCAGCTCTGGGCCGCCAACGGCTCCAACGAGGTGCTCCAGCACCTCGTGCAGGCCTTCGGCGGAGCCGGGCGCACCGCCCTCGGCTTCACCCCCGCCTACTCCATGCACCCCATCATCGTGCGCACCATGGGAACGACCTGGGTCGACGGCCTGCGCGGGGCGCCGTCCGGCGCCTTCGACCTGACCCCGGAGTCGGCGGCTGCGCAGGTGCGGGCGCACCAGCCCCACCTGGTGTTCCTCTGCTCGCCCAACAACCCCACGGGCACGGCGCTCGACCCCGCCGTGGTCGAGGCGGTGCTCGATGCGGCACCGCGCTCGCTCGTGGTCGTCGACGAGGCCTACGCCGAGTTCGCCCGACCGGGCACACCGAGCGCGGTCGGCCTCCTGGCCGACCACCCGCTGCTGGTGGTGACCCGCACGATGAGCAAGGCGTTCGCCCTCGCCGGCGCCCGCCTGGGCTACCTCGCCGGTGCGCCCGCGCTGCTCGACGCGCTGCGTCTGGTCCGCCTGCCTTACCACCTGTCCGACCCGACGCAGGCGGTCGCCCTCGCTGCCCTCACCCACGTCCGGAGCCTGCTGCACACCGTCGAGGCGATCAAGACGCAGCGCGACCGCATCGTCACCGAGCTCGAGGCCCTGGGCTACCCACCCCAGCCGAGCGACGCCAACTTCGTGCTCTTCGGCGGTCTCGACGACGCCCCGGCCACCTGGCAGGCCCTGCTCGAGCGGGGTGTGCTGGTGCGTGACGTCGGGCTCCCGGGCTACCTGCGGGTCACCGCCGGCACACCGACCGAGACCGACGCGTTCCTCGCGGCCGTCGCCGATCTGCCAGACTCCCACCGGCGCGTCACCCGCGCCCAACCCCAGCCCCAGACCCAGACCCAGACTCAGCCTCAGGAGCCACTCTCGTGACCGGCGCCCGCACCGCGACGATCAGCCGCACGACCAGCGAGTCGTCGGTCGAGCTGACCCTCGACCTCGACGGCACGGGCGAGTCCGACGTCTCCACCGGGGTGCCGTTCTACGACCACATGCTGCGCTCCCTGGCCAAGCACTCCCTGGTCGACCTCACCGTCCGCGCCACGGGTGACACGCACGTCGACGCCCACCACACGGTCGAGGACGTCGCGATCGTGCTCGGCGAGGCACTGCGCGAGGCGCTCGGCGACAAGCGCGGCATCAGCCGCTTCGGCGACGCGACGGTGCCCCTCGACGAGTGCCTCGTGCAGGCTGTCGTCGACGTCTCCGGTCGGCCGTACCTCGTGCACGAGGGGGAGCCCGAGGGCCAGCAGTACCACCTCATCGGGGGCCACTTCACCGGGTCGATGACCCGGCACGTCTTCGAGAGCATCGTCCACCACGCGGCGATCTGCCTGCACGTGCGCGTGCTGTCGGGCCGCGACCCGCACCACATCGTCGAGGCGCAGTTCAAGGCCTTCGCCCGGGCCCTGCGGTCGGCCGTCGAGCGCGACCCCCGGGTCATCGGCGTCCCCAGTGCCAAGGGCAGTCTCTAGGCGTGCGGGTCCGATGTCCGACGCCCTGACCACCCCCTCCGGACCGGCCGCCCGCCGCTCCTCTCCGCCGGTGGGGCTCCTGCTGGTGCGCGGCGGTGCCGAGACCGTGGCGGCCTGGGCGGCCAAGGGCCTCGTGTCCCTACGGGTGGTCCCGCTCGAGCGTGGGTGGTGCGGGCTGCTGCCCGCCGCGGTGACCAGCCCCCTCGCCGCGCCGTACGACGACCCGATCGGGCTGCTGCTCGGCCGCCCCGTTCCGCGGGCCCTGCGTCCCAGCTTCGGTATGACCGTCGTGCACGACCAGGCTCTGCTCACCGCCACCCCGGGCGGGTGGCGGCCCGTGCAGCGTTGGGTCGCCTGGCGCCCCGGCACCGGGCTCGTGGTGCCCGGCGGCCTGCCGACCATGCGGCTCGCGGCGCTGGTGCACCTGGCCGAGGTCGACGACCCCGATGCTCTCGCGGCGGTTGCCGACCTCGTGCACGACGACGTCGGGAGCCCCCTGGAGGTGCTGCAGGGCCTGCTCGCCGCGCTGCACCTTCCCGGTGCCGGGTTGCTGGGCGCACCGGCGGACGGCCCGTGGGGCCCGGAGGTGCGGGTGGTCCCGGCGTCCGACAAGGGGGTCGCCGCCTTCGGGCGGATGGTGAGCGACGACGCGTCCTGGCGCGCCGAGATGGGAGGCAGGTCGACATGAGCGGCTCATCGCCCACCGTCGTGGTCCTCGACTACGGCAGCGGTAACGTCCACTCGGTCGTGCGGGCCCTCGAGCGGGTCGGGGCGCAGGTGGTGCTGACGGCCGACCGAGAGCAGGCGCTGGAGGCGGACGGGCTCTTCGTACCGGGAGTGGGCAACTTCCACGCCTGTCTTGCCGGGCTGCACCGGGCCAACGGCCCGCGCCTGATCGACATCCGCCTGTCGGGGGGCCGCCCGGTGATCGGGGTCTGCGTCGGTATGCAGGTGATGTTCGAGGGGTCGAGCGAGCCGGCTGCCGCACCACGGGAAGGCCTCGGCCAGTGGCCGGGCACCGTCGACCGGCTCGCGGCTGACGTCGTGCCCCACATGGGCTGGTCGACGGTGGAGGCGGGCGCCGGCTCGCGCCTCTTCGCCGGTGTCGAGCACGAGCGTTTCTACTTCGTGCACTCCTACGCCGCCCAGCAGTGGAGCCTCCACCCCGAGGGCTCCTTCGCCGTGGTGGCCCCGGTCGTCACCTGGTCCGAGCACGGGGGCCCCTTCGTGGCGGCCGTCGAGAACGGACCGCTCACCGCCACGCAGTTCCACCCCGAGAAATCGGGCGACGCCGGAGCCCACCTCCTCGAGAACTGGGTCCGGTCGCTCTAGCCCGTGCCACCCACCCCGTCCGGCCCCCCTCGTTCGCAGGAGACGCATCCATCGTGACCCAGCCCAGCCCGACCGCCCCCTCGTCGACCGGTGCTCCCGCCGCCGGCCGGCTCGAGCTGCTGCCCGCCGTCGACGTCGCCGGTGGCCGTGCCGTCCAGCTGGTGCAGGGGGTGGCCGGCTCGGGCGGCGAGTTCGGCGAGCCGCTCGCGGCGGCGCTGGCGTGGCAGGAGCAGGGCGCGGAGTGGCTGCACCTCGTCGACCTCGACGCCGCCTTCGGCCGCGGCAGCAACCGCGAGGTCATCGACGAGATCGTGGGCCGGCTCGACATCCTCGTCGAGCTGTCGGGCGGCATCCGCGACGAGGAGTCGCTGACCACCGCGTTGGCCACCGGGTGCCGCCGGGTCAACCTCGGGACGGCCGCCCTCGAGGACCCCGCCTGGACGGCCTCCGCGATCGCCGCGCACGGCGACCGGATCGCCGTCGGTCTCGACGTGCGCGGGACCACGCTCGCCGCTCGCGGCTGGACCCAGGACGGCGGCGACCTGTGGGAGACCCTCGAGCGACTCGACGACGAGGGCTGCGCCCGCTACGTCGTCACCGACGTGCGCAAGGACGGCATGCTGGCGGGCCCGAACCTCGAGCTGCTCGCCGAGGTGTGCGGGTTCACCGACCGCCCGGTCCTCGCCTCCGGCGGGGTGTCCACCCTCGAGGACCTGCGGGCGCTGCGGGATCTGGTGGCCCGAGGGGTCGAGGGCGCCATCGTCGGCTCGGCCCTCTACCGGGGCGGCTTCACCCTGCCCGACGCCCTCGACGTGGCCGGTCGCCCGTGAGCGAGGCCCGCCTCGGCTCTGGCGGGCCGTGGGAGCAGGCGTTCGGCTACTCCCGCGCCGTCCGGGTCGGCAGCCGCATCCTCGTCTCCGGGTGCACCTCGACCCGCGACGGGGTCGTCCACTTCCCCTCCGACCCGGCCGCCCAGCTGCGGCTGGCCGCGGAGACGGCTCTGGCCGCCGTCTCCGAGCTCGGGGGCACGCTCGACGACGTCGTCCTCACCCGCCTCTACGTCACGCACCGCCGTGACTGCGAGGCCATCGGCCGCGCCCACGGCGAGCTCTTCGGCGCCGTCAGACCGGTCGCGACGATGGTCGTCGTGGCAGGTCTGCTGCACCCTGACATGCGGGTCGAGATCGAGGTCGAGGCGGTCGTCGGTGCCGCCACCAGCCTCCCGCGACCCGAGCAGGCCCCGGTATGAGCCGGGCCGACCGGCCGGGCCCGTCCGACAGCGCCGGGCTGCCCTGGGCCGGCCGTGACCTCACCCCCTCCGGCTTCGAGGACGATGACGGGTCGGCCGACGCAGCGCTGCTGGCGTCCCTCGCGGCTCGCGGGGCCGACCCCTCGCCCGAGACCGATGTCGCCCTCTTCGCACTGGTCCGGGCCGCCCGGTGGATCGTGCCGGTGGTCGCGGCCCCGGCAGAGACCGAGACCGGCGAGACCGGGCTGCTGGTCGAGAAGCGCACCGACATGGCGGTCGTCACCATCGTGGGGCCCGACGGACGACGGGCGCTGCCGGTCTTCACCTCCGCTGCGGCCCTCGCACGCTGGGACGCGTCGGCCCGCCCGGTGCCCGTGTCCGCCGACCGGGCCGCCCAGGCGGCGGTCGCCGAGGGCTGCGACGTGCTCCTGGTCGACGTGGGGAGCGAGGGACCGACCGAGCTGCGCCCCAGCATGGTCTGGGCCCTGGCCCAGCGTGCCTCCTGGCTCCCGGCGTCGACCGACCCGTTCGTCGCGAAGGCGGTCGCGGTCGCGGTCGCGTCGGAGCCAGCCGTCGTCACCACGCGGCTCGAGGACGGCTCACCGCCCGGTCAGGGCGTGCTCCGCGTCGTCCTGGCCCTGCGGCCCGGTCTCGACGGGCCGTCCGTCGAGGCGCTGGCCACGCGGGTGGGTGAGCGCCTCGCCACCGACGGTGAGCTGCGGGCCCGGGTCGACGGCCTGGCCTTCGCCCTCGAGCCCGCCCCGGGCACGACCTGACCTCGTCGTGGGCGGCCCCGGCGAGGCTCGCGCGGGACGGACGTCAGGTGAACAGGCCCAGCGGAGCCCGGTCCGCGCCCAGCACCCGCGCAGGGTCGGCCTCCAGGACCGACCGCAGCACGTCGGCGTAGACGGAGCGGAAGTCGGTGGTGACCTTGAGGTCACCGTCGTCGAGGTCGGTGAGCGAGGGCTGGTCGCCGTAGAACCCGCCCGTCACTCCCGTCCCCATCACGAGCACCGGGCCGGCCGTGCCGTGGTCGGTGCCCTGTGAGGCGTTGGCCCTGACCCGTCGACCGAACTCCGTGTACGCCATGGTCACGACGTCCTTCGCCCTCGGGTGGTCACCGAGCGCCGTCCGGAAGCCGGACAGCGCCTTGTCCACCAGGGTCAGCTGGGTGGTCTGGGTGCCCTTCTCGTCGGCGTGCGTGTCGAACCCGCCGAGCGACACGGTGTAGACGCGGGTCGGCGCTCCCATCCGGATGCACCGGGCGACCAGGCCGAGCTGCTGGGCGAGCGCGTCGGCGCCCCTGGCCTCCGCCCCGGCACCGGCTCCGGCGGCCTCGGCGCTGGCCCCGCTGACCACGGGGGCGAAGGTCGTCTGGACCCTCTGGACCGCGGCGTAGGACTCGACCACCTGCCGGGCGGCGACGGAGTCCTTCGGGTCGCTGGCCGCGAAGTGCCCGAGGATAGGCTCGCGCCCGCTCCCGACGGGCGCCCGCCCCACCGAGAGGGCCGCCGCGGTCGCACTCGTGCCGACCGCCAGCGGCGGGAGCACGTCACCGATGTTGAGGGCCAGCAGCGGGTCGTCGCCGGCGGTGTCGAGCCAGCGGCCGATCCAGCCGGTGTTGACCGGCGCGTCCGGTGAGGCGGTCTGCCAGATGTCCATCGAGCGGAAGTGGCTGTGATCAGGCCGGGGGTAGCCGACCCCGCGCACGACCGCGAGCTGCCGGTCCTCCCACAGCTGGCCGAGGCCGGTGAGGCCGGGGTTGAGCCCCAGGGCCTCGTCGAGGTGGATCACCTCGTCGGCGCCGTAGGCGAGCCCGGGTCGGGCGCTCTGGTAGGCCGGGTCGGCATACGGGATGACGGTGTTGAGGCCGTCGTTGCCGCCGTACATCGTCACGAGCACGAGCACGGCGGAGCCGGCGGCGAGCGGGTCGACGGCGGCCCGGTGCACGACGTCGTCCCACGTCACCTTCGCGGCGCCGGCGAGCACACCGGCTGCCGCGATGCCGCAGGAGGCCCGCAGCAGGGTGCGTCGGGTGAGACCGTCCAGCGGCTTCTTCGGGTCCAGTCGGGGGATCGCGGGCATCAGTTCACCAGGTACTCGGGGCTGACCAGCGCCGCGGCGACGAGCTTCATCGGGTCGCTGGAGACGGTCCGCAGCGCGACGACGCTGCGGTCGGACAGGGAGGGGATCGCCAGCAGGTGCGCGACGGCCTCGATGCGCGTGCCCGGGGCGGTCGAGCGGATGGCGTCGAGGTCACCGGCGCCGGCGAGCCTGGTCGCCGCCCGCAGACGGGTCTGGGCAGCGGCGGTCGACAGCCACGCCTGGCCGCTCGGCCAGCCGCTGACGTTCGGAGGGGCGAAGGGCACCTGCCCGAGCCCGTTGAGAGTCGAGACCAGCGCCTTGACCTGCTTGTCGTCCGTCATGGGCACCTGCAAGGCACGCACGGCACCGATCGCCCACTCGACCGGTGACACGACGAGCGAGCCGGTGCTCGCCGCCATGGCGGGGTCGGTGAGCATCGCCCGGAACATCGCGCTCAGGTCACGACCTGAGCCATAGGCCGCCGTCACCCGCACCAGCTGCTCGGCCGTCGGCGGGGTGGGCGAGACGAGCAGCTGCCACCAGCGGGTCGCGACGAAACGGGCCGAGGCCGGCTGGGCCAGCACCGCGTCGACGAAGCCGATGGCGTCGAGGTCGCCGGTGCGCCCGAGCACGGTCTTGCTCCTGCTGTCGTGGCGGCTGGCCACGAGCGTGGCCGTCGCGTCGGCGGTGACCTTCCAGCCCGTGAGCGCCCGCGCCCCCTCGCGCACGTCCTGCTCGGTGTAGCCGCTGCCGTGCCCCAGGGTGAACAGCTCCATGAACTCGCGCGAGAGGTTCTCGTTGGGAGCCGTGGCCGTGCTCTTCTGCCCGTCGAGCCAGACCAGCATCGCCGGGTCGACCACCAGGGCCCGGGCGAGCTCGGTGAACGACGCCCTGCCGAGGCGACGCAGGGTGGCGTTCTGGGCCAGCACCAGCCGGGCGTCGCGCACCTTGTGGATGTCGGTCGCGAAGTGGTTGTGCCAGCCGAAGGTGACCTTCTCGACCAAGGGCTGACCGGTCGCCGCCATCCGGCGCAGCCACCAGCCCGTCGCTGCTGCGCGGTTCGTGCGCACCACCTCGTTGCGCCGCTGACGCTGCTCCCGGGTCTGGTCCTTGCCTCCCGCCGGCACCGCGGCCGGCGTCGGCGCAGGGGTGGACCGCGTCCCCGGGTCGGTGCTCGGGTCGGCGGCGAGCGCCGCGTCGAGCCACCGGCCGGCGCCGCTCCGCACGGCGGCGTCGACCTCGCTCCCGGTCGCCCCGAAGCCGGTCCGGCGCAGGAGCCGAGCCGTGGTGGCCCAGTCGGTCGATGTGGTCATGGACGACAGCATCACCCCGCAGTGTTCGAGGAGGGTCAGGGCCCGGTCAAGGTCTGGCGGGGGTCAGGTGCGGAACAGCCCGAGGGGCTCGGGGTCGCTGCCGAGCACCGCTTCGGGGTCGGTGCGCAGCACCTGACGAAGCACGTCGCCGTAGACCCGGCGGAAGTCCGTCGTGGTGCGCAGGTCGCCGTCGACGAGGTCCGTGAGGGACGGCGCGTCGCCGTGAAAGCCGCCGACCACCCGATCACCGGTGATCAGCACGGGCCCGCTCGTGCCGTGGTCGGTGCCGTGCGAGGTGTTGGCCCGCACGCGCCGCCCGAACTCCGAGTAGGCCATGACGACCACGTCGGCTGCGCGTGGGTGGTCGGCGAGCGCATCGCGCAGGGCGGACAGCCCCTGGTCGAGCCGGGTGAGCTGGGTGGTCTGGGAGTCCTTCGCGTCGGCGTGGGTGTCGAAGCCGGAGAGCGACACGGAGTAGACGCGGGTGGGTACCCCGAGGCGGATGCAGCGCGCGACGACGTCGAGCTGTTCGGCGAAGGTCGGCCCCGCCGTCAGCTCGCCGTGCAGGGGGCGGAGCGTCGCCCGCACGGACCCGGCCGCGGCATACGACGCCACCACGTCGGCCAGGGCGGGGGAGTCGGAGCGGTCGGGTGCGGCGAAGTGGGCGAGCACCGCGCTGGCGGACGTCCCGTCGGGCAGGGTCATGGGCGCGCCCGCCAGCGCGGCGGCCGTGTGGGTGGCGCCGACGGCGAGGGGTGGCAGCACGGCGCCGACGTGCAGGGCCAGCAGCGGGTCGTCCGGACCCGCCCGGCGGGTGTCGAGCCACCGGCCCACCCAGCCGGTAGGCACGGGGGTCTGCGGCGAGGCGGTCTGCCACACGTCGATCGCGCGGAAGTGACTGCGCTCGAGCTGCGGGTGACCCACGCCCCGGACCACCGCGAGCCGCCCCGTCGACCACTGCCCAGCCAAGCCGGACAGGCCCGGGTTGAGCCCGTGAGACTCGTCGAGGGCGATGACCTCGGCGGCGCCGAAGGCCAGACCGGGGCGGGCGTCGTGATAAGCCGCGTCGGCGTAGGGGACGACCGTGCTGAGCCCGTCGTTACCGCCGTAGAGGGTCACGAGCACGAGGATCGGGGTGCCCACGTCGAGGGGCCTGCTCTCGGCCTGGCCGAGCACCTGCTCCCACCCGACCTGCGCGGCCCCCGCGATGATCCCGGCCGACGCGAGCCCGCACGACGCCTGCAGCAGCATGCGTCGGGTGAGGCCGTCGAGGGGCAGACGGGGGTCCGCAGGGGGGAGGAGTGGCATCAGACGACCATGTTCTCGGGGCAGACCAGCGCCGCGGCGACGAGGGCCGCGGGGTCCCGGACCAGGGTGCGCAGACCGACGACCGTGCGGTCCGAGAAGCCGGGGAGGCCGAGCAGGTGGGCGACCGCGTCGACCCGTCCCGACGGTGAGGTCGCCTCCAGGCCGTCGAGCTCGGCCAGACCGGCGAGCCACCCGGCGGTCGTGAGCCGCGTCTCGGCGGCGCCCGTCGAAAGCCAGGCGCGGCCGGCGGGCCAACCGCCGACGTTGGGCGGGGAGAAGGGCTCCTGACCGAGCGCCCTCAGCGCGGCGACAGCCGTCCGGGCGCCGTCGTCGTCGAGCGACAGGTGCAGCGAGCGGGCGGCCCCGACGAGCCAGTCGACGGGAGGACGCACCAGCGAGGCGGGTAGAGCCTCGACCTCGGGGTCGGTGAGCAGCGAGGTGAGCATCGCGCTGAGGTCGTGCCCGGGTCCGTAGGCCGCGGCCACGCGGCGCTGCACGCCGGCGGGCGCCGTCGACGTCGACGACACGAGCACGGTCCACCACCGACCCACGAGGTGCGGCGCCGCAGCCGGGTGGGCCAGGACGGTGGCGAGCAGGTCGTGGGTGTCGAGCGGTCCGGTGCGACCGAGCACGGTCTTCACACCGCTGTCGTGCCAGGCCGGGGTGAAGCCCGTCGTGCCGTCTGGGTCGACGACCCAGCCCGAGAGGGCTCGGGCCGTCTCCTGCACGTCGAGCTCGGTCCAGCTGGCCTGGCGGCCGAGGCAGAAGACCTCGAGCAGCTCGCGGGCAAGGTTCTCGTTGCGCCGGCCGGCCGCCGTGGCGGAGCCGTTGAGATAGGTGAGCAGCGCACTGTCGGTGACCATGGCGGTCAGGAGACCGGTGTAGGTCGAGCAACCCAGGCGGCGATGGGTCTCGTTCTGCGCCAGCATCATCCGGGCATCGCGCACCACGCGTGCGTCGGTCGCGAAGAGGTGGTGCCAGGCGAAGGTGACACGCTCGGTGACCGGGGTCCCCGTGGCGACCATCCGGCGGACCCACCAGCTCGCGAGAGAGTCGCGCTGCTCGCGCAGCACGCCGTTGCGCGCGCGGCGCTCGCTGCGGGTGGGATCCGGCGTCAGCGCGGGGACCGGCTCGAGGAGCGGTGGCGGGGTCGACAACGACCCGGGGTCGGTGGCCGGGTCGGCGGCCAGGGCGTCGGCGAGCCACCTCGAGCGTCCGGTGCCGGCGACGGAGTCGACCTCGCTGCCCGTCGCCCCGAAGCCCGCTCGGCGCATCAACCGCGCCGTCGCCGACCACGTGTCACGTCCCCCCATGGCTACAGGATGCCGAATTGTGACGATCCGCGTTGTCGCTTTGTTCAAAACGCGATGTTCGTGGTGCCTGACGTCGAGCTGAAGCGAGGATGATCCGGGCGCCTCAGCGGTTGAGGGGCAGCGTGATGGTGAACCTCGCGCCACCCTCGGGCGCGTGCCCGGCCTCGACGGCCCCTCCGAGGCGCGTGACGATGCGCTGGACGATGGCCAGGCCGAGTCCGGTGCCCACCGCCCGGATGCCCCGGTAGCGCTCGTAGAGCACGGAGCGGTCGAAGGCGACCGGCAGGTCGGCGTCGGTGAGCCCGGGGCCCCCGTCCCGCACCTCGATCGAGGCCGACGGTGGCCCCTCCGCCCCCGCCGCCCCCTTCGAGCCCGCACCGGTGGGCAGCCGCCCGGCATACCCCACGGAGACGACGATCTGACGTCCGGCCGGGGTCACCCGCAGGGCGTTCTCGAGCAGTCCGTCGACCGCCTGCCGCAGGCGCTGCGGGTCAGCCAGGACCGGAAGGGCCTCGGCCCGCCGCTCGACGGTGAACGGCACTCCCTGGGCGGCACAGCGCTGCTGCCAGACGCGGGCGACCTCGTCGGCGACGGTGACCAGGTCGACGCCCACGAGGTGGATGCTCATCTCGCGCGCGTCGAGGCGCGCGAGGTCCAGCAGGTCGGCGACCAGCCGCTCCAGACGGGCCGCCTCGGCGCCGATGACCCGACCCACCTCGGTCAGCCGCTCGGGTGGGATGACGCCGTCGGCCAGGGACTCCGCGTAGCCCGTGACCGCAGTGAGGGGGGTGCGCAGCTCGTGCGAGACGGAGAGGAGGAACTCCCGCTGACGGGCCTCGGAGTGGGAGAGCGCGGCCGCCAGGTGGTTGACCGAACCGGCCACGTCGGCGACCTCACGCGGGCCGGTCTCCGGGACGGCGACGTCGCGGTGGCCGGCGGCCAGGGCCTGGGCCGCGGCGACGGTGCGGCGCAGGGGCAGGGCCAGGCGCCACGCGACGAGCAGCGCCAGCCCGGCCGCGACGACGCCGGTGACCACGAGCGACCAGGTGAGCTGCGTGAGCGCATCGCGGCTCAGCGCCGTGGCGTCCCCTCGGCGCTGCGCCAGCACCAGACCACCCGCCTCGGTCGCCCTCGCCTCGACGAGGACGACACCGTCGTCGCGGTCGAGCCGCAACGAGAGCGACCTGCCGGCGGCCACGGACTGCACCTGCTCGGGGGTCAGCGAGCGACGGGCCAGAGGGTCGCCGACCAGGACCTGCGCACCGGAGCCCACGACACGCAGGACCGCGATCTGGATGTTGAGCGACTGCAGCGCCCGGCGGGCCCTCGCCTGACCGGCCTCGGCGTTCGCACCGGTGGCGGCAGTCGCCTCCGCCTCGTCGGCGATGGCGGCCAGGGCACCGCGGGCCGTCTGCTCGCTGGCCCGCTGCAGCAGGTTGACGCTGATGACCCCGCCGACGAGCGAGGTGAACAGCGCCACCCCGACGGCCAGGGCCGCGATCCTGGCCGCCAGGCTGGTGCGGGATGCGCCGTCCGCCGCTGTCGTGACCACTCAGGTCGGCTGTCGCGAGGCGACGCCGCGCGGCGGTTGCGCGCAGTAGCCCACGCCGCGGACGGTGCGGATGACGTCGTCGTCCCCGAGCTTGGCCCGCACCTGGGCGACGTGCACGTCGACGGTGCGTCTCCCGGAGGGAGTGTCGGAGCCCCAGACCTGGTCGAGCAGCTGCTCGCGCGTCCAGACGCGCGCCGGTGTGGCCATGAGGTGGGCGAGCAGGTCGAACTCGGTGGCGGTGAAGGGGACGTCGACGTCCCGCACGGTCACCCGGCGCTCGTGGGGCAGCAGCCGCACCTGACCCAGGACGAGCCTGTCGTCGGCCTCGCGCTCCTCCTGGTCTCGAGCGGCGAAGCTGCTCCGGCGCAGGATGCTGCCGATGCGCGCGATCACCTCGCGCGGGGAGAAGGGCTTCGTCACGTAGTCGTCGGCCCCCAGCTCGAGCCCGACCACCCGGTCGACCTCGTCGTCGCGTGCGGTGACGAAGAGGATCGGTGTCCAGTCCCCCTCGGCCCGCAGGGCCCGGCACACCTCGATGCCGTCGAGACCGGGCAGCCCGATGTCCAGCAGCACGACGGCGGGCCGCCGCGAGCGCACGGCCGCCAGGCCCGCGATCCCGTCCCGCTCGACGTGCGCCCGGTACCCCGAGAGCTCGAGCTGCAAGGTGATCATCGTGGCGATGGAGGGGTCGTCCTCGACGACGAGGACCTGCGTCGGCTCTCCTGGGGGCGGCGGATCGGACGGCACCCCGGCAGCCTACGGCGGCGCGGGTGGGCGGACGCGCAGTGTGTCGCCTCAGGCGTGCGGGGGAGCGAGCTCGATCGTGCCGACCACGGCGGCCAGGTCGAGCGGGCCGTAGACGTGGGCGAAGACCTCCCCGGTCGCGGGGTTGCCGATCTCGCGGACCACCGGGCTCGTCAGGGCGGACTCGTCGACCTCCAGCAGCAGCAGGGGCCCGCTGACGTCGCCGTAGAAGGCGCGACGCACGACCGGCCACTGCTCGGCGTCACTGCAGTGGATGAAGCCCTCCTCCTGCAGCGAGCGTCCCCGGGTCGAGCGGGTGTACTCCCCGGCCCGCTGGGCCTGCGCCCACTCGGTGGGGTCGGCCAGGTGGTAGATCGTCACGTCGGGCACGCTACCGCGCGCTGGCGCGTTGACGGACCGGCCTCGGATAGGTTCGGGTCCCAGACGACGAGGAGACCACGTGAGCCACAGCAGTGCGGGGGGCCCCGCCCCCGGTCTGGCCATCGCGTCCGACCCGGTCGCCGACGCGGAGCGGGCGCGGGGCCTGCGCCAGATGCGGCTCGTCGCGCTCGCCCTGCTGCTCGCCGCCGCCGTCGTCTTCCTGCTCACGCTGCACGCGGAGCCGGCCTCGGTCGTCGGGTTCGTCCACAAGGGCGCGGAGGCCTCGATGGTCGGCGCCATGGCCGACTGGTTCGCAGTGACCGCGCTCTTCCGCCACCCGCTCGGACTCCCCATCCCGCACACCGCGCTCATCCCGAGGCGCAAGGAGATGCTCGCGCGCAGCCTGCAGGACTTCATGGGGGAGAACTTCCTGCGCGAGGAGATCATCCGCGAGCGGGTCCTGTCGGCGAAGGTCGCGGCGCGCGTCGCGCGGTGGCTCCTCGTGCCGACCAACGCCCGCCGGGCGGTCGACGAGGCGGCGGGGGTCCTCACCTCGGGCCTGCACCGGCTGAAGGACGAGTCGGTCAGCGAGCTCGTGCAGGAGGCGGTCCTGCCCCGGTTGCGGCAGGAGCCGATCAGCCCGGTGGCCGGCAGCCTCCTCGCCGAGGTGGTGGCCGACAAGGCCCACTACGGTCTGGTCGATCTCGGCCTGGGCGAGGCCTACCGCTGGCTCTCCCTCAACCGGGCGGCCTTCGGCCAGATCCTGCAGGAGAGGGCGCCGACCTGGGTTCCTCAGATGGTCAACGACTTCGTCATCAACCGGGCTCACGTCGAGGCGCTGCGCTGGGTGGCCGACATCCGCGACGACCCCGCCCACCATGCACGCCTGGCCCTCGACGACCTGCTGACCCAGCTCTCGAGCGACCTGCTGCACGACGAGGAGACGATGGAGCGCGCCGAGCGCCTCAAGCTGCGTGTCCTCGACCACCCTCAGCTGGTCGAGACCGCGCTGTCGCTGTGGCGGGCCTTCCGATCCGCGCTGGTGGCGGCGCTCGCCGAACCGGATGGGCCGCTGCGGACCCGGGCCCGGGAGGAGCTCGTGCGCGCGGCCACCCAGGTGAGCGAGGACGAGGTCCTGCGCGACCGGTTCGACCGCTACCTCGCCGACCTCGCCGTCTTCGCCGTCGAGCGCTACGGACAGGAGCTGACCGACGTCATCTCGTCGACCATCAACCGGTGGGACGGGCGCGAGACCGCGCGCCGGGTCGAGCTCTTCGTCGGCCGGGACCTGCAGTTCATCCGCATCAACGGCACTATCGTGGGCGGCCTGGTCGGTCTCGTCATCCACGCGGTCGCGGTCGTCGCCGGCTGAGTCGGCCCCGCCCGAAGTTCCTGATTGCTAACGCGTATCCGACCGAAGAATCCTGATATAAAGGTATTTCTCCCACCCTGCTGTTCGCCGTGCACCGCTCGTGCGTTCTGCCTCCCCACATCCCCCCACCTCTCCCCGCTCTGACCTCACTGGTCTCCGAACGCCCCCGGTGCGCGGCGCAAACCCCGGAGCCCCCCATGCCCCCCCACACCCCACGTCACTCCTCCCTGCCCCCGGTGCCCCTGGTGCCGTTCGTCGTCCTGGCCGCCCTCGTCGCCGTCCTGGCCGCGGTCCTTCTCCCTGCCCTCGCGCTGCCGGCGTCCGCCTCGCCCGCGGTCGGTGCCCCCCCGCCGGTCTCCGGTCCCGCCGGCCACGACTACGCCGTCGACCACTTCGGCGATCCGTGGGACTACAGCAACGCCTCCGACATCCTGACCGATGCCGGGCCGGCCCTCGGCATGTCGAGCATCGGGATGTCCGGCGGCTCGCTCGCCGTCCACTTCTCCGGCAACGGGTACGTCTCCCCCATCTGGGGCGGGTACGGCGGGTCGATGCTGCTCGGGCGTGACGGCGCCCGTGATGGCAACCAGCTGGTCACCAGCACCTACCGCACGGTCGCCTTCCAGGCGTACAGCAGCGCGACCGTTGCCGCGGGCCTGCTCTGGTTCAACTGCGCCGGCGGCGGTGTGTCGCAGTCCTGCGGTGGGGGGATGCCCTTCACCCTCCAGGCCGGCTGGCACACCTACGTCATCACCCCCGGTGCCTCGAGGTACAACGGGTGGAACCTCGCCTGGGGCGGCTCGGTCAACGGGTTGCGTCTGGCGTCCACGCCGGGCATCGACCTGCGTCTCGACTGGATGCGGGTGGTCCAGCCCGGGTCCGGGACCAACGTCTCGTGGGTCAACCCCAGCGGCGGTACGGGTTCGGTCCTGTGGAGGACCGTCACGTCGGCGCAGCCGGGTGCGGGCTCGCTCGGCACCGTCTCGGGGACCTCCGGCACGATCAACGTGAGCGAGCTGCCCGCGGGCACCTACCAGGTGGGCGTCGCCGACAGCAGGGGATCGGTCGCCGCCTGGCACCAGGTGACGCTGAGCCAGCCGCTGCCGCGCATCCTCACGCCCAACGAGGGCGGTGACCGCGACTACGCGACCCAGGTGCTCCACGACCCGTGGGACTTCCGCAACAGCTCCGACCTCGCTGCGCTCGGCAACGCCACGGCGGCGAGCTGGGCGGGTGGGCAGTTCTCCGCCACCAACACCACCAACGACCCCTACGCCATGATGCGGATCGGGTCCGGTGGCATCGACGGGACGACCTACCGGCACCTGACGGTCAGCTCCGCCTACTCCGGCCCCTTCGACCTGCGCGACGTCGCCGGCGGCGGGACCATGGCTCGGGTGCAGTGGCAGCGCACGGACCACGGGTGGGGCCAGACCAACGACCTGCTGACCTACAGCGGCTCGAGCACCATCATGGCCGACCTGGCCGGCCCCGCCAGCCTCGTCCTCGAGCCCGATGCCGTCAGCGTCCCCTACAACAGCTCGGCGCGGGTGTCCCTCCTGCGGTGGGACCCCAACGAGGACCGGGGGCCGCGTCGCTGGTACCTGCGCAGCGTCCAGCTCCGCTCGGACTTCCGCACCACCGGTGACTTCGTGGTCAGCTGGACGGATGCCGCCTACGCCCCCGGAGGAGTCGCCACTCTCGTGGCCGACACCGACCGCACCGGGTGCGACGGCACCACGGTGGCCTCGAACGTGCCTGTCGCGGCCGGCACCAACCGCACGGTGTGGAACACGCGGGGCCTGCGGGGTGGCGTCTACTGGCTCTGCCTGCGCATCACCCGGGCCGGTGGGTCGACCACGGCGTATGCCTCGGGCACCGTCGTCGTCGGCGCGAACCCCCCTGCGCCCGACCAGAACCCCGTGCTCTCGTGGGACGGCGGCGGCCTGGTCGCCACCCCCGCCGGCGTTCGGTACTCGGTGAGCGGATGGGCGTTCGACCCCAGCGCACCGCAGGACGCCGTGAACGTCGACGTCTACGACCACCGGCCCGACGGCTCGGTCTCCGGCGTCCGGCTCACCACCGGCGGAGCGCGTGCTGACGTCTCCGCGGCCTACCCCGGCACGCGGGTGGGCACTGGCTACTCGACCGTGATGGCACCGACGCCGGGGCGCCACTCCTTCTGCCTCTACGTGATCAACATCGGGGCCGGGGCCCACCGCAGCATCGGGTGCCGCACCGTCGACATCCCCAGCCCCATGGGCCACCTCGACGGCGCCAGCGCCTCCGGAGGGCAGGTGCACGTGTCCGGCTGGGCGGTCGACCCCACCAACCCGACGGCCCTGATGACGGTGCACGTCTACGTGTTCGCCCCCAACGGAAGCCACACGCTCACGGCCCTGACCACCGGGGGTGCCCGGTCGGACGTCGCCCGGACGTTCGCCTGGTCCGGACCCCTGACCGGCTACCTCGGCGGTGTGCCCACCGCAGGCTCGGGAGCCAGCAACGTGTGCGTCTACGGGATAGCCGTGCAGCAACCGGCGCACAACCCCCTGCTGGGGTGCACGACGGTCGCGGTGCCCTGACACCGCCCGCTGGTCACCCGGCGTCCGCTTCGGAGGGGGCGCCGGGTGGCCGTTCGGTCGGGGGCCGAGTCACTGGTAGTCTGGAGGAGACCAAGTGGGTGCCAGCATCGGGCCCACTGTGCAAGAGGAGCCCTCGGGCTTCCACCCGCGCCGACCTCGGTTGCGGGTTCCGGTCCACGTGGCGGCTGATCCTGCGGGGTCACGTCGTCGCGACGACGGACGGCTGTCCCCTCGGGGTCGGGCGGGACGTCGGTGGACCCCAGGGCCTCGAGGCTCCTCGCGCACCGTTCGGTGATCGAGGAGCCTTCTTCCGTGGGAGGGGTTGCTCAGAGCCCGTGCTGGTCACGACACCCCGACACGAAGGAGCACCACATCAGCGAGCCTCGCATCAACGAGCGCATCCGGGTCCCGGAAGTGCGCTTGGTCGGTCCCAACGGCGAACAGGTGGGCATCGTGCGCGTCGAGGACGCGCTGCGACTGGCCGCGGAGGCTGATCTCGACCTGGTCGAGGTCGCCCCCATGGCTCGTCCACCGGTCGCCAAGCTCATGGACTTCGGCAAGTTCAAGTACGAAGCCGCGATGAAGGACAGAGCCGCCCGCAAGAACCAGATCAACACGGTCATCAAGGAGATCAAGCTCCGTCCGAAGATCGACCCGCACGACTACGGCACCAAGAAGGGCCACGTCGAGCGGTTCCTCAAGGCCGGTGACAAGGTCAAGGTGACCATCATGTTCCGTGGTCGCGAGCAGTCGCGCCCGGAGCTCGGGTTCCGCCTCCTGCAGCGCCTGGCCCAGGACGTCATCGAGCTCGGCTTCGTCGAGTCGGCGCCCAAGCAGGACGGCCGCAACATGATCATGGTCCTCGGGCCGACCCGCAAGAAGTCCGAGGCCAAGGCCGAGGAGCGCCGTCGTCGTGACGACGCCCGCACCGGAGAGGCCTCCGGCGACGACCTCCAGGACGACGTGCTGGACGAGCCCACCGACGAGCTCACCGCAGCCGACGTCACCGCAGCCGAGGTCACCGCCTCCGACGTCACCGCTTCCGAGGTCACCGACGACGCCGTCCCCGACGACGCCGTCTCCGACGAGTCCGTGGCCGACCCGGCCACGGTCGACGCCACCGCCTGATTTTCCACCTCATCCACCACCACCGGTCGGGGACCATCCCTGCCCGACGGACCAGCACGACACCTCGAGTCAAAGGAGATCGGCAGCCATGCCGAAGATGAAGACCCACAGCGGCGCCAAGAAGCGCTTCCGTCTCACGGGGACGGGCAAGGTCATGCGCGAGCAGGCCGGCGGCCGCCACCTCCTCGAGCACAAGTCGAGCAAGAAGATGCGCTCCATCTCGGGCGACCTCGAGCTGTCCAAGCCTGACGCGAAGAAGATCAAGAAGCTCCTCGGCAAGTAGGCCGCACCCCACCTCGCAGACGTCCACGACGTCGCACCCTGAAGCACCAGACGGACAAGGAGAACTCACGTGGCACGCGTGAAACGGGCGGTCAACGCCCAGAAGAAGCGCCGGGTGACCCTCGAGCGCGCCAGCGGCTACCGCGGCCAGCGCTCGCGGCTCTACCGCAAGGCGAAGGAGCAGGTCACCCACTCGCTGGGCTATGCCTACCGTGACCGCCGCGCCCGCAAGGGCGACTTCCGTCGCCTGTGGATCCAGCGGATCAACGCTGCGGCTCGCGCCAACGGCATGACCTACAACCGCTTCATCCAGGGGCTGAAGATCGCCGGGGTCGAGGTCGACCGCAAGATCCTGGCCGACCTCGCCGTGCACGACGAGGTGGCGTTCGTCGCGCTCGTCGAGCTGTCGCGGGCCAACGTGCCCGCCGCCGGTGAGACCTCGAGCGCAGCCTGAGGCTGCTGCTCGCCGTACGCCTCGCGCGCCGGGACGACTCCGGGACTCCCTGCCCGTGCTGACCAACACCAGGTCCGACCGGGTCAGGGCGGTCCGGTCTCTGTCCCGGCGCGCAGTGCGTCAGCGGCAGGGTCTGTTCCTCGCAGAGGGGCCGCAGTCCGTCCGCGAGGCGGTCACCCACCGGCCGTCGTGGGTGCGTGACCTCTACGTCACCCCGGTGGCCTCCGCCCGGTATGCCGCGGTGATCGACGCCGCGCTCACCGTGGGGGTCCCGGTCACCGAGGTCACCGACGAGGTGCTCGCCGCCATGGGCGACGAGCAGGCTGCGGTGGCCCCGCAGGGTCTGCTCGCCGTGTGCCGGATCGAGACCACGACGCTGGCGCAGGTGCTGGAGCAGCGTCCGCGTCTCCTGTGCGTCCTCAGCAGCGTCCGCGACCCCGGCAACGCCGGCACCGTGCTGCGCGGGGCCGACGCGGCCGGGGCCGACGCCGTGGTCATCACCACCCAGAGCGTCGACCTGCACGCGCCCAAGGTCGTCCGCTCGACGGCGGGCTCGCTGTTCCACCTGCCGGTGGTGACGGGGATCCCGGTCGAGGAGGTCGTGGTCGCCGTCCGCGAGGCCGGGCTGCGGGTCCTGGCCGCCGACGGGGCGGGGGACCTGCTCCTACCCGACGCCGATCTCGTGCCGCCGCACGCCTGGCTCTTCGGCAACGAGGCCTGGGGCCTTCCCTCGTCCGTCCGCGACCTGTGCGACGACGTCGTTCGCGTGCCGATCCACGGCCTGGCCGAGTCGCTCAACCTCGCGATGGCCGCGACCGTGTGCCTCTACGCCTCGGCGGCGGCCCAGCGTCGCTGACCGCGGGGACACGGTCGCCGACCGCCCCCCGGGGACGCGCCTGTGCCCGACGTCACTGCCTGCCGGTGGGTGCGACCTCGTTCGCCGTGGGCGACCTCGATAGAGTCAGGCCCATGGTCGAGACCACGGGCGTCGGCGTCTCCGTCGGCATCCCGGCCGACGTCACCACCTTGTCCGAGGTGCTGCCCGACGGTCTGGTCGTCGCCGACGGCGAGGCGAGGCTCGTCTTCGCCAACAGCCGAGCAGGTCGCGTCCTGGGCATCGACCTGCCCGGCCGGATGGGCCAGCCGCTGCAGCAGGCCGTCGCCCTGCGCGACAACGACGGGCGGGCGTGGTGGGAGGTCGCCGACCCGTGGGGCACCCTGCACATCGTCAAGGGCCACCGCGAGAAGCTCCTGTGGACCGAGGACGGGGTCGAGGTGCTGGTCACGGCACGGTACGTGCGCGTCGGTCTCCGGGGCCCGGTCGAGCTGGTCATGCTCTCGATCCGTGACGCCAAGGGACGCCAGCGGGCCGAGCAGGACCACGCGGCCCTGATCTCCACCATCGCCCACGAGCTGCGCTCGCCCCTGACGTCGGTCAAGGGGTTCTCGACCACGTTGCTGCGGCGGTGGGACCGCTTCACCGACGAGCAGAAGCGCTTCATGATCGAGACGATCGAGACCGATGCCGACCGGGTGACCCGGCTGATCACCGAGCTGCTCGACGTCTCGCGCATCGACGCCGGCCGTCTCGACGTGCGCCCGCAGCCGGTCGACGTCGTCGCGATGGCGCAGCGGCACGCCGAGCGCCTCCGCGCCCAGGACGAGTACGCCGACCGGCCGATCAGCGTCTCGGCGCGCGACGGGCTCCCCGAGGTGTGGGCCGACCCCGACCGGCTCAACCAGATCCTCGCCAACCTCCTCGAGAACGGCCTGCGCCACGGCGAGGGCGAGATCCGGGTCCAGGTCGGCCCGGCCCCCGAGGCGGCCAACGACGGTCGCTCCCAGGTGCAGGTCGAGGTCACCGACGAGGGCGAGGGGGTGGCCCTGGCGCACCTGCCGTTGATCTTCAACCGGTTCTGGCACGGTCAGCGGCGCGGGAGCACGGGCCTGGGGCTCTACGTCGTCCGCGGTCTCGTCGAGGCCCACGGGGGGCACATCTCTGTCGACCGGGCCGACGGTGGGGGAGCCCGGTTCCGCTTCACGCTGCCCGCGGGTCCGCCGGAGCACCTCGCCTGACCCGTCGCCGAGCTGGCCTGCTCGCCCCCTCTAGACTCGGGGCCGCCTGCCCACGCTGCCTGCGAGCTGCCCGAGAAGTGAAGCGATGTCTGGACCCAACACGCCGTACGACCCCGTCGAGGTCGCTGCCCTCGACCCTGCGCAGCTCGACGCTGCGGTCGCCGCCGCTCGCGCCGCCTTCGCCGCGGCCGGCGACCTCGAGGCGCTGAAGGCGGCCCGGCTGGCCCACATCGACAAGGGGGCGGTCGCGCTGGCCCGCCGCGAGATCGGGGCTCTGCCTCCGACGGCGAAGGCAGAGGCCGGCAAGCGGGTGGGCACGGCCCAGGCCGAGCTCGGGCGGGCCCTCGCCGCTCGCACGGCCGAGCTCGAGGCCGAGCGCGACCGACGCATCCTCGACGAGGAGGCGGTCGACGTCACGCGACCGGTGGGTCGGCGGGCGCTCGGCGCCCGCCACCCCCTCGAGCTCACGACCGAGCGCCTGCAGGACGCGTTCGTCGGCACCGGGTGGGAGGTCGTCGAGGGCCCTGAGGTCGAGTCCGAGTGGATGAACTTCGACGCCCTCAACATCGGCCCCGACCACCCGGCGCGCCAGATGCAGGACACGTTCTTCGTCGACCCCCCCGACGGGGGGATCGTGCTGCGGACGCAGACGTCGCCGATCCAGATCCGCACGATGCTCACCCGCACACCCCCGATCTACGTCGTCGGCACGGGCAAGGTCTTCCGCACCGACGAGCTCGACGCGACGCACACCCCCGTCTTCCACCAGATCGAGGCGCTCGCGGTCGACCGGGGCCTGACCATGGCCCATCTGCGCGGCGCCATCGACCACTTCGTGCGGGTGATGTTCGGGCCCGACACGCGCACCCGCGTGCGGGCGTCGTACTTCCCCTTCACCGAGCCCTCGATGGAGACCGACTTCGGCTGCTTCGCCTGCCACGGCGACGGTCGCGTCACCGACGCCAAGGGCGCGAGCGTGGCCTGCCGCACCTGCGGTGGCTCGGGCTGGATCGAGCTCGGTGGGTCGGGGATGGTCAACCGCAAGGTGCTGACCGCCTGCGGCATCGACCCTGACGTCTACTCCGGGTTCGCCTTCGGACTCGGTATCGAGCGGGCGCTGCAGCTGCGGCACGGTGTCACCGACATGCGCGACATCGTCGAGGGCGACGTCCGCTTCTCCCAGCAGTTCGGCCTGGAGGTCTGACGTGCGCGCCCCCCTGTCCTGGCTCCGCGAGCTCGTCGACGTCCCCGCCGCGGCCACCGGCCGCGAGGTGGCAGCCTCGTTCGTCTCCGTCGGTCTCGAGGAGGAGGACCTCCACGGCGGCGACATCACCGGCCCGCTCGTGGTCGGCCGCGTGCTCACCATCGCCGACGAGCCGCAGAAGAACGGCAAGGTCATCCGGTGGTGCACGCTCGACGTCGGCCCGCACGGGCAGATGGCCAGTGACGGCATCCCGCAGGAGATCGTCTGCGGTGCCGACAACTTCGAGGTCGGTGACCTCGTCGTGGTCGTCCTGCCCGGAGCCGTGCTGCCCGGCGGCTTCGCGATCGCCGCGCGCAAGACCTACGGCCACGTGTCCAACGGCATGATCTGCGCCGAGGACGAGCTCGGCCTCGGCGCCGACCACACCGGCATCATCGTGCTCCAGCGCTACCTCGGGCAGGAGGCCTCCGCGGCGGCCTCGCCCGGCGACGACGCCATCGCCCTGCTCGGGCTCGCCGACGAGGTCGTCGAGGTCAATGTCACCCCCGACCGCGGCTACTGCTTCTCCCTGCGTGGGCTCGCCCGCGAGTACTGGCACGCAAGGGGCTCGGTGCCCGGCGCCTTCCGCGACCCGGCCTCCGTCGTCGTCCCCGCACCCACTGCGACGGGGTATGCCGTCGAGCTCGCCGACGACGCCCCGCTCGGCGGGCGCGACGGGTGCGACCGGTTCGTCACGCGGGTCGTACGCGGCGTCGACCCGCAGGCGCCGTCGCCGGCCTGGATGCAGAAGCGACTCACCCAGATGGGGATGCGCCCGATCTCGCTCGCGGTCGACGTGACCAACTACGTCATGCTGCTGACCGGGCAGCCCCTGCACGCCTACGACCTGGCCAAGCTGCGCGGGAGCATCGTGGTGCGCCGGGCGTCTGCAGGCGAGAGGCTCACCACCCTCGACGGGGTCGAGCGCACGCTCCACCCCGAGGACCTGCTCGTCACCGACGGCGGCACCCTGCCACTGGCCCTCGCCGGGGTCATGGGCGGGGCCACCTCCGAGATCGACGACGCGACGCGCGACGTGCTGGTCGAGGCCGCGCACTTCGACCCGACCACGGTGGCGCGCACCAGCCGACGCCACCGCCTCGTCAGCGAGGCCTCCAAGCGTTACGAGCGCGGGGTGGACCCGCAGCTCGCACCCGTTGCCGCCCAGCTCGTCGTCGACCTGCTGGTCGCCCACGGTGGCGGCACGGCCAGCGACGACGTCACCGACGTCGACCGCACGCCCGCGCCGGTGGCCTACGGGCTCGACCTCGCCCTGCCCTCGCGGGTCGTGGGGGTCGACTACCCGCCGGAGCGCGTCGTGGGTCTGCTGCGTGACCTCGGCGCCGACGTGGGGGACCCCGTCGACGGCGTGGTCGCGGTGACCCCGCCGAGCTGGCGCCCCGACCTCGTCGACGGGCCCGACTACGCCGAGGAGGTGGCGCGCCTCGACGGCTACGACCGCATCCCGTCGCTCGTGCCCGCACCGTCCAACGGCCGGGGCCTGACCCACGGCCAGAAGGTGCGCCGCGTGGTCGCCACGGCCCTCGTGGGCCGCGGCCTCACCGAGGTGCTCACCTATCCCTTCGTGTCCGAGCAGCTCTCCGACCAGCTCGGGCTCGCGCCCGACGACGACCGGCGCCACGCCGTCCGGGTGGCCAACCCGCTGAGCGACGAGGCGCCGCTGATGCGCACCAGTGTCATCGGCTCGCTGGTAGAAGCGTTGCGGCGCAACGTCTCCCGCGGCCGACGTGACCTCGCGATCTTCGAGCTGGGCTTGGTCACCCGCCCCGGTGCCGCCGTCCCCGAGCCCGCGCCGGTGCCCGGTGTGGCCGCTCGCCCCGACGACGCGACCATCGCCGCGATCGAGGCGGCCCTGCCGCGCCAGCCCCGCCACGTCGGCCTGCTCGCGTGCGGTGAGGCAGAGCGCTCGGGCTGGTGGGGGCCGGGTCGTGCCGTCGACTGGTCCGACCTGGTCGACGCCGCCCTCGCTGTCGCCGCCGCCCTGAAGGTCGACGTCGTGGTGACGGCCGACCGTGACCACGCGCCCTGGCACCCGGGGCGTTGCGCGCGGTTGACCCTGGCCGACGGCACCCTGGTCGGCCATGCCGGCGAGCTGCACCCGCAGGTCTGCGCGGCGCTCGACCTCCCGGCCCGCACCTGTGCCGCCGAGCTCGACGTCGACGTGCTGACGACGGCGAGCGAGCCCACCACGCAGTTCGCTGCGTTCTCCGACTACCCCGTCGCGCTCACCGACGTCGCCCTCGTGGTCGATGCCGGGGTCACCGCCGCCGCCGTCGACAGTGCGCTCCGCAGCGGGGCCGGCGAGTGCCTCGAGTCGGTCACGCTGTTCGACGTCTACGAGGGCGACCAGGTCGGGTCGGGTCGCCGCTCCCTGGCCTACCGCATGACCTTTCGCGCCCCGGACCGCACCCTGACGACCGACGAGGTCAACGCGTTCCGAGACGCCGCGGTGGCGTCCGCGGCCGCGGCGGTCGGCGCCCAGCAGCGCTGACCCGGGTCGGCGTTTTACCTCGCTGACACCGGGGTAAGACGTCGCTCCCACGAGCGAGACATCACCCCCCTACGCAGGGGGGTAAAACGCCAGCCATGCATAACTTCGCATAGCGTGTATAGTCATGCAGATGAAGACGGCAGCGGTCGCAGGCGCGAGCGGGTATGCCGGGGGAGAGATCCTCCGGCTCCTGCTCGGCCACCCCGACATCACCATCGGCGCCCTCACCGCCGACTCCTCCGCCGGGCGGCTGCTCGGCACCATCCACCCTCACCTCGTGCCCCTGGCCGGTGTCGAGCTGGAGCCCACCACACCGCAGACGCTGGGAGGCCACGACGTGGTGTTCCTCGCGCTGCCGCACGGGGCCTCCACCGCCCTCGTCGCCCAGCTGCCCGACGACACCGTGGTCATCGACTGCGGGGCCGACTTCCGCCTCACCGATGCCGAGGCCTGGCTGCGCTTCTACGACACCCCGTATGCCGGGTCGTGGCCCTACGGCCTCCCCGAGCTCCCGCTCGCAGGGGGAGGTCGGGCCCGCGACGCGCTCGTCGGCGCCCGCCGGGTCGCCGTCCCCGGCTGCTACCCCACGGCCTGCTCGCTGGCCCTGGCCCCGGGCCTCGCCGCCGGCCTGCTGGATCCCGCCGACGTGGTCATCGTCGCCGCGAGCGGCACCTCGGGGGCCGGCAAGGGGCTCAAGCCGCACCTGCTGGGGTCTGAGGTGATGGGCTCGATGTCGCCCTACGGCGTCGGGGGCGGCCACCGCCACACGCCCGAGATCGTCCAGAACCTCAGCGCCGCGGCCGGGGTGCCGGTCTCGGTGTCCTTCACCCCCACCCTCGCCCCGATGGCCCGCGGCATCCTGGCGACCTGCACGGCTCGCCTCGCCGAGGCCGTCGACCCCGCGACCGTGCGGGCCGCGTATGCCGCGGCCTACGCCGACGAGCCCTTCGTCCACCTCCTGCCGCAGGGGCAGTGGCCGCGCACGGCCGACGTCCTCGGGAGCAACAGCGTCCAGCTGCAGGTGGCCGTCGACGATGGCGCCGGACGGGTCATCGTCGTCGCGGCCGTCGACAACCTCACCAAGGGCACGGCGGGAGGGGCGGTCCAGTGCGCCAACCTCGCCCTCGGGCTGCCCGAGACGGCCGGCCTGCCGGTGGCAGGAGTGGCACCGTGACCACCTACGACAGCCCTGACCTGCCCACCGTCACCCCCGCCCCCGATGTGGCACTGCCCCAAGGCTTTCGGGCCTCAGGCGTCACCGCGGGCCTCAAGGCCAGCGGTCGCCCCGACCTCGCCCTGGTGGTCAACGACGGTCCGCTGCACCACGCTGCTGCCGTCTTCACGAGCAACCGCGTGGTGGCCGCCCCCGTCACCTGGACCCGTCAGGTCGTCACCGACGGCCGGGTCGACGCCGTCGTGCTCAACTCCGGTGGTGCCAACGCGTGCACGGGCGCCCAGGGGTTCCTCGACACCCACCGCACCGCCGAGCACGTCGCCGGGGTGCTGGGGCTGTCCGCGGGCGACGTCGCCGTCTGCTCCACGGGTCTCATCGGTGAGCTCCTGCCCATGGACACGCTCCTCGCCGGCGTCGACGCGGCGGCCTCGGCCCTCGAGACGGGGCAGCACGCCGACGCCGCGCGGTCGATCATGACGACCGACACCGTGCCCAAGCAGGCCGGCCACACCGGTGACGGCTGGTCGGTCGCCGGGATGGCCAAGGGGGCGGGCATGCTCGCTCCCGCGCTGGCGACGATGCTCGTGGTGGTCACCACCGACGCCGTCGCGCAG